>NZ_JBEOOW010000009.1:0-170462 GCF_040309505.1 Psychrobacter sp. TB55-MNA-CIBAN-0194
GCCAAAAAGTTAAATGGATACGGTTTTTTGGTCAACTTGATACATAGATTCATAATCATTTGAGGATTACTTTCATTGTTCAGGTCAGGCCATGACAATAATCGCAAGTTCTTACCTTGATAGTATTCATCAGGAACTGTGTCGATTTTATCTATATCAATAAAAGGCTTAATACGTTTTTTTTGATAGTCATCAAAGTTATTGAAAATGATTCTATGGTTCTCTACAAAGGTACTAAAGAAAACACCTTGGTCTACAAAGTTGAATACACTAACACCCCAATTGGGAAAGCTACGTTCAATAATATCTACGTCCAAAAAAGCCTAAATATCTTCGTGTCTAGGATCGGCAGCTATCTTAGCCATGAGTTTGTCTACTTCAAAATTTGGCCCTTCTAATACTTGGAAATACTGACCTTCACGATAAGAGACGATACCAGTAATTTGCGACTTTGGATTATGCTCACGAGAGGCACTAATAATCTCTGATAACCCTGTAGGCATACGAACACTATGTTCACGAATTGACGCTCTGCTGATAGGTGCTCTGCTAACGTATGCAATACATTTCATTTTACCACCATTTAATAAGACATATAAGAATCAGTTAACTCATTGTCGGACATAAAGATCACATTCGTTATGCAATAGGTTTATATAACGAATATGATCTTGTTGCTCATAATCTTCAATAAAGTAAAAGCAACAAGAACATATCGATCAGCATTCATTAGGTTGAATATTGCCAACCAAATTATAGTTCTAGATTGTTTTCCACTGACTGTACTTTACGACGTGCTAGTGCAAGGTTGGCTTTAGCCTTATCAAGCACCAAATAGATAAACAAATCTTCATGCTTAGATGCAGGACGGATGATGTGTAGTTGTGACTCTAACGTGATTAAGATATCGTCAATCTCACCTTTGATATCAAGTGACTTCATGGTAGCGACTTTCGCTTTGACCACTTGTGAGTTGCCTGCAGCAGCAAGCTCTAGATCAACACCGCCACCAGTCATACCCAGTACCATGCCTGACATATAGTCGACGATACAGCCACCCATAGCGCCATCAAGGCTCATTAATTCTTGTAAAGACTCATTAATATTTGACATATTCTTCCCTATCCATGTGGTTATGATTCAATAAAGTAATTTAATCGATGAAATACATTCGTTACTTAACAATACTAAACTAAAATCCAATTGCCAGTTAACTAACTTAGGCCTTAGACTGCTTTGAGGCAACTATTAAATTTTGAGATACCTATGGCAGTGATATATCAATAACTAATTATTATTAGCACAGATGGCACACCATACTTATTACAAAAATTAACATTAATTAGTAGATTTTATTATACACACATATTAAATCTAAAAGCACGTTTATTAGAAACATTCTTAGCCAAAAAAATATGTTTGGATAGGAGTAAATAGAAAAACCTAAGTGTCATAACTTTATAGCTTGGCATAAGCACGATTAATGCATTAATTTATACCAACAATGACAAAGGATAGTATTTTGAGTACTTCTCTTGAAGGGTTTGTTACCAATCTTTAAAATTCTATTAGTAAAGGCTGAATGAAATACCTTCACTCAGGAAAAGTTGTATTCAATAATGGCATACCTAACCCAAACGACGACTAATAGTCACTCCCGTAAAACCAAATAGGAGCGTCAATAGCAAAGATAAATAACAGAAAAACGCATAAGGCAAATAATCCAACACCGGCACCCCTAATGCCTGACTGATAAACACCCCGCACACACTCCAAGGCACCAGTGGATTAATGACCGTCCCAGAATCCTCAATCGTACGAGACAGATTCTTTGGATGTAAGTTCAAACGCTCAAACGTCGAACGAAACGCCGTCCCTGACAGTAAAATACTCAAGTACTGCTCACCGATGAGCACATTGATGCTCAGTGCTGACATCGCCGCCGCAAAGATCGCCCGTCCTGACGTCGTTAACGTGTCTTTGATACCAGATAACAATGCTGGTAACACACCCAATGCCGTGAGTAACCCTCCTAAACTCAGTGCCAATATCACAATCGCCTGCATAAAGAACATACTTTGTACACCGCCACGTGACAGCATACCCCCCACTTCACCCAACTCTAATGACTCAGCCGGCGCATACCCTGCAAACAGATATCCACCCAATTGTCCAAAGCTTGGGCTGCTATGTATATAAGTGATAATGAGTGCCACAGCAATGGTACAAATAATCGTATAGATGGCATTGACTCGAAAGATAGCCAGTCCGACCAACACCACAAACGGCAATACCGCATAGTTTTGTACCAAGCCGCTATCAATCAGCTGCCCTTGTAGAATAGTCACCTGACTGAGATCAGACCCTGCTGTCTGACCTGAGAACATCCAGAACAAGATAACCGTGAGTATCCAAGCAGGAACGGTGGTGTACATCATGTTGCGAATGTGTTCAAACAGATCAATACCGACAACAGAAGATGCGATGGTACAAGTATCAGACAAGGGAGACATCTTATCGCCAAAGAACGCCCCTGAGACGACGGCACCAGCCGCAATCGCGACATTGGCGTCAAAGGCATTACTCATCCCAATAAACGCCACACCAAGGGTTGCCGCTGTGGTTAGACTACTACCCAATGCAATACCAATAATGGAAGTCAACACAAAGGCAGAGATGTAATAATACTCTGGTGAGATGAGCTGAAAGCCAAAGTACATAAGAGTAGGTATGGCACCTGACATCATTAAGGCGGCGACCATCAGACCAATAAAGAAGAACAGGTAGATGGCACCGATACCACGCATGATGCCTGAGGCCATTTGTGCTTGCATGTCATCAAAGCTCAGCCCTTTAAAGGCGCCAATGCCCAGTAGGACACAGATAGCAAGTATCAAGGAGAGATGCGGCACCCAACCAAAGCCAATCATGGTGATACCCATAATGGCGATGACGATGGCTGATATGATGAAGGCTTGCTGAGGGGAGATATGGGTGAGAATTCTTGGAGGCATGATGCGCCCTTATGATGCAGGTTGGTTTGAGATATTTAAGGGTTTACTGGTTTCTTCTGTGGCCACGCGCGTGACTGGTTGCTGGCTTTTTATTAGTACTCCGTACTTCTATTAGTTCATCGGCCAGACTCTTTGGGTGCGAATGAGTGGTTATCTTTGATTAGTCTCGACCAAATTTTATCCATAAAAAAATCCTCACTTCTTATGATAAGAAGTGAGGATTTAGTGCTTTTTCAAGCCATATTTGGAGCGGGAAAAGAGATTCGAACTCTCGACCCCAACCTTGGCAAGGTTATGCTCTACCACTGAGCTATTCCCGCTGATTATCGAATTGCAGTGTTGTTAACAACAACTCCGTCTCGATAGGCTGGCTATTCTATCAAAATTCCTGAGTGTGTCAACACCTTTTTTTATATTTATTTCCAATATTTGCACTTTAAGTCTCTATTTCTAGAGAGTCTACCTATAAGTAATTGATTTAATAATAAGTATCTCATTTACTGAAGTAATCATTATTTTCACTAGTGATGAAAATATTATGTACCATCATCATGAACTATGTTTAATCACGCCCATGCCCATCAACCAAACTGCTATTTTCGTAGTGCACCGCTACGTTATTTTATAAACAAACCTTAAGAACATATTCCACTCTACTGCATATGACCACAGTCAAAGCTTAAGGTGTTCGATACAAATAAACCAAGTAGAGATAATAAGTATAGCAAAGTCGATACGGTAGCAGAGCAATCAAGATTTGATGATATTCCACTTACAATCATACGTTGTGTTGTTACTGTTTCTACATTGGTTTTAGCCTATTAACATTATTATACTTATGGGCAATGCCGGTTCGGGTAAAATTTTACTATTAAGACAGATAAATAGAGTAATAAGTGCTGTCCACATATCAGCTAAGAATTATCATTTGACCTATTTTATAGATATATACTTTGTACAACTTTTACTTTTATCATTTACAGCGAGGATATTTTTATGAAAAAGCTAATGACCACTACCGTGATGGCAGTGTCACTGTCCACACTGACTTTAGCAGGCTGTACTAGCACGACCAACACGGGTGCCGTTGGTGTCAACCGCCAGCAGCTGCTATTAGTTTCTAGTGAGCAAGTCCTTCAGTTATCAGCAGAAAGCTACGCGAACACACTGAAAGAAGCCAAATCAAAGGGCGTACTAGACAAAAATACAGCTCAGCTTAATCGCCTAAAGATTATTGCTAATCGTTTAATCGGCCAGGTTGGTACTTACCGTACAGATGCGGCAGCGTGGGACTGGGAAGTGCATACTATCCAATCTGATGAACTGAATGCTTTTGTTGTACCTGGTGGTAAGATTATGTTTTATTCAGGTATTATCGATCGCTTGAGCCTAACTGATGATGAGATTGCAGCGATTATGGGACATGAGATGTCACATGCGCTACGTGAACACTCACGTGAGCGTCTGTCGCGTGAATATGCAACGCAAACAAGTATCGGTGTGGCTGCTAGCATATTTGGCTTATCACAAGGACAGGCTGAGTTAGCAGGTACTGCTGGCAATTTAGGTTTGAGCCTACCCCACAGTCGTACTCAAGAGTCTGAAGCTGACCAAATCGGTCTTGAGCTGATGGCACGTGCAGGCTACAACCCACAGGCAGCCGTTAGCTTATGGCAAAAAATGCAGAAAGCAAGCGAAGGCGAGCCACCACAATTCTTAAGCACTCACCCATCTAGTAGCAGTCGTATTTCTCAATTACAGGCATTGATGCCTAAAGTAACGCCGCTGTATCAGCAAGCCCGCCGTTAATCAAAACTTATTGGTAGATGTCACGTTTTGAGTCAATGTTTATAGATTATAAGAGCAGAGTGCACATGAAGTATTGTGCTCTGCTCTTTTCATTTTTAGTAAGAAATGACAATTTTAGTAAGAAATGACAATAACTATTGAGTTTGGCAATTGAGCGTATCGCTATTAATCGCGTTATTGCTGATGGTTATATTTGTTAGCCCTATACTTGGTAAGTAAGAACAATTTATTTGTCTACGCATTTCAAGAGCATGCAGTCTGGATAATTGTGTCTGCTATAATGCCCACAATATATAATCTACACATTGCTAAATATTATTAAGCAAAATACTGTTGAGCAAAACATATGGAAGGATTGTTATGACTACCACACCGACTGCTAATGCACTTAATGCAGAGCTACAAGTTCTGCAGTCACAACATTTAGAACTGGTCAATGAGTCAATGAATCATGCTGGTTATTTCGATGGTAAAGAAAGCCATTTTAAGCTTACTA
This sequence comes from Psychrobacter sp. TB55-MNA-CIBAN-0194, assembly GCF_040309505.1. Taxonomy (NCBI): domain Bacteria; kingdom Pseudomonadati; phylum Pseudomonadota; class Gammaproteobacteria; order Moraxellales; family Moraxellaceae; genus Psychrobacter; species Psychrobacter sp. TB55-MNA-CIBAN-0194. The sequence continues at coordinate 5,320 of NZ_JBEOOW010000009.1, forward strand.
TTGTCAGTGATGCTTTTGAAGGCAAACGCTTGGTCGCACGCCATCAGCTCGTATATGGATTGGTTAATGCGCTACTGACCTCACAAGGTGGTCAAGTACATGCTCTAGCTATTCATGCTTATACGCCCGTCGAGTGGCAAGGCCAAAGCCCTGATAGCCCGTTATGCGCTGGACAAAACAAAGCTTAGAATGTTGTTGTTTAGATCACATGTTTTCATATAATAATTGAATGCTATAAACAAGCTGACCAATGCAAATTTAAGGAAAACCATATTCAATGAAACATTTACATATGCTAATGGCATTACTGATCATTGTGGTATTTATATACCAGAGTTATTTGGTATTAAGCTCTAATAGACGAGCGCCACGTGCGGTGAAGATAGCGTCTCATATTTTATATGCACTCATTATCGTATCAGGCGCAGTGATGCTCATGCAGCTAATGAGTGTCAATGCCCCTGTCCAATGGGCTTTCGCCAAAATAATTTTGCTCTTCACTGCTATTAGCGCTAGTGTAAAAGCATTCAAAAATCATGCAACACCTGCCCAAAGAAAAGCGGGTATTGTCATTGCGAGTATCGCGTATTTTGGTATTGTAGTACTGGCCTTTACAAAGCCTGGCAACTTATTTTGATCCGTCTGCCGTATTAAAGTTGCACATATAGCAAGACTACTCAGAGGCAAAATATTGGATAATCGATGGACTTTCAATATCTTAATCACATTATTTTTGCTATCTTGAATACATACAAAGACAATAATTCAGCCTAATGGAGCCACCATGAAAACTCTTACTACAGCGACGTTACTAGCCACAGCTGGTATTTTGGGGCTCTCAGGCTGTGCTTCTACAGGTAATGTCACACCGCAGTATGTGCCGCCAAGCACCTATCAAAGCTATGATTGCCAAGCACTCAGCCAAGAATATACTCGAGTCAATCGCTATGCAGACGCAGCACGTAACGAGCAGTCAAGCTTATCTGCCTCAGGTGTCGGGGTTGGGATTTCTGCAGGACGTTGGGGTATCTCTCCTAACATCAGTTTTGGTCTTGGCAAAAGCAACAGTACTCAAGCACGCGATGCCAAGTTATCACGGCTCTATGGCGAGAGTGATGCCATAGTACAATCTGCACGTATTCAACGTTGTAGCTTCGTCAACGGTATCAAAATTTATGGTGAGTAGCATTTAAATAAAATGAGCTATATTCGATAGCTTCGAGTACCCATAATGTTAGACGATTATTGTGATTAAAAAAGCCAATACGCAATCAACGTATTGGCTTTTTTATGACTCATCATCACGACTGTAAACTTCTCTGAAGCTTAAACGCTTAAGCTTCGCACCCACTGGATGATTTGGTCACTGGGCAGTGCGCCTGACTGCCGCGCGATTTCTCTACCGCCTCTAAAGGCAACCATAGTAGGCAAACTACGAATATTATAAGGAGCTGCTGCTTGCTCGTATTTATCGGTTTGTATCTTTGCAAAAACTACTTGCGGCAACTGACTGGCAGCCACTTTGAATTGCGGTGCCATCATAATACAAGGCTGGCACCAACTTGCCCAAAAATCAACGATGGTCAACACATCATTCTTTTGAATGAACTTGCTGACCGTTTGCGCGTTCAATTCGTGAGGGCTAGCCGTCAGTAGTGGCTGGCCACATTTACCGCATTTTGGTGCAGCGCTAAGCCGTGCAGCAGGGAGACGGTTGGTTGCGTGGCAATGTGGGCAGACTAGATGGAAGTTTTGCTCATTCATGATTTAATTCCTATTCTAATTACTCTATTGTCTTAACAGTTCGTCTTGTATAAATTGATTATACAAGCAACTTTATTATGATGATTTATGGTCATTTTCTATACCACTTGCGCTGCCACACCACTATACACGTAGCTCATCGGTCGTGGACCTGGCAAGTACGCTTCGCTTAACTCCTCGATGGCAAAACCACCTGCCCTAATCAGTGCTGGAATATCGCGATCTAAATGACACCCTCCTGCGATAGGTTTCCAAAAAGGTGTCAATCGATGCTGCCAACGCTCGACAGAAAGATCTGGCGCTAATCCATGCTCACAAAATAACAAGCGACCATCAGGTTTTAGCACTCGTGCCATTTCTTGAAGTGCCGATACCGGATCATCGATACTACATAAAGTAAAGGTCATCACAATCGTATCAAATCGATCCGTATCAGCGTGAATGCCTTGGACATCCACGGCTATCACTTCAACTGGAATGCTGATGTCACTCGCCCGCTTACGTGCGAGTGTCTGCATCTGAGCGGCTGGGTCGATACCAACAATAGAAGAGACTCGTTTGGCATTATAAAACGGTAGATTCAAACCGCTTCCAATCCCAACTTCGAGTACTTCGCCTAGTGCTTGAGGAACAATTTTAGACCGCGCTTTCATCACATTACCCGCACTACAAGCGACATCGATCAGCTTGGGCAATACATAACGTTTGTAAGGGTTCATTGCTCTCTCCAGTTATCGCCGAGATTAGCGCTTGCAGGTAGATATACCGAGCTTCTATATAGCGGACCATCTACAGATTAGCATTATTATAGAGATCTAGCATACGATACTTGCATCGTGCTGCACGGGGTAACAACTTTTACTTACTACACCGTTTTTTTATTTACCAAGAGCGTTAATCGGTACTTTCAGATAACGGATACCATTGTCTTCCGGCTCTGGGAAATGACCTGCATCAATATTAACTTGTACCGAAGGAATAATTAAGCGCGGCATATCAAGCGTAGCATCACGACGCTCACGCATTTCTACAAACTCGGCTTCATTGATCCCCTCTTTCACATGGATATTACCCAGTTTTTGCGCTGCCACAGTAGTGCTTGGACAGTGTTTTCGACCCTTGCTTGGATAATCATGGCACAGATACATCATCGTATCTTCAGGGAGTGCCAGCAGCCTTTTGATTGAATGATACAAGGTTTTGGCATCTCCACCGGGAAAATCGCAGCGAGCCGTACCCACATCTGGCGCAAACAAAGTATCTCCGACAAAGACCACTGTTTTTTCATCATCAGCAGCAACATACGCCATGTCAGCTCGCGTGTGACCTGGCACATACATGACCGTAATAGTAATATCGCCAAGCGCCAAAGTCTCGCCATCATCTGTCAAAATATCAAACTGACTGGCATCCGTGCGAAAACTGGTATCGAAATTAAAGATTTGCTTGAATGTTTTTTGTACTTCGGTGATATGCTGCCCTATGACGAGCTGACCACCTAACAATTCTTTGACGTGTGCAGCCCCTGAGATATGATCGGCATGGGCATGGGTTTCTATAATATAGACCAGCCCCCAGCCATGCTCACGGACAAACTCAATCACCTCATCGACACTCGTAGTGCCAGTACGTCCTGACTTGGCATCAAAGTCTAATACGGGATCGACGATGGCACATACTTGCTTCTGAACATCTGCCAGTACGTGAGTATAGGTCTCTGTATCGCTATGTAAGAATGAATGGACTTGCATGGCTGCCTCTTTGTATTTCTATGAATATTTTAGTTTTTAATAAATTCTTAAGTATAATATGCGCTCAGCTCTCGTATCTGCAGCGACATATCAATTGACTGTGCATACTAACATAGCAGTTATTATACATTTTATAAATTTATATAATGTAAATAAACATAACTTGATAAAGACTCATGTATCATTGATAATTAATCACGTTTATCTATAAATGCTATACCCTACTATTTATACTTAATATAAGGAGCTCGCTCTGAAACCTTCAGCATTGAGCACATCAACTACTAGCCCGAGCGACCCTATATCACCTAGTGAGACAGAGTCTGCACCTAAAGACCTTGCTGAGCAAATGAAACAAGCTTCGATGCAAGCCAGCCAGCTATTAAAGTCACTCTCGCATCCTGATCGCCTGTTACTGCTATGTCAGCTGACTCAAGGAGAGTATTGCGTCAGTGAACTTCAAAGCTTAGTCGGTGTTGGACAACCAAGCTTGTCACAGCAATTGGGTATCCTACGCAAAGACGAGCTGGTCTCGACACGCCGTGAAGGCAAGAACATCTACTATAGTATTGCCAGTGACGATGCTTTAGCGGTTCTAGATCTCCTTTACCAACGCTTTTGTGCCAAAACAGACGGATAGATTATCCGCTTAAGAATCGGCTGTAATAACGTTCAACACACTCTAACTTTTTTATCATGATGACGTATTGCTATGCTTTCTATTGCCACTCGTCTAATTCCCGCTTGGTTGCGTCAATACAAGCTATCTGCGCTGCCGACTGACGTCATCGCAGGATTGGTCGTTGGTGTGCTCGTGATTCCGCAAAGCTTAGGCTATGCGGTGCTAGCAGGTCTGCCACCTGTATATGGCCTGTACGCTGCTATCGTGCCCGTTATGGTCTATGCATGGATAGGCTCAAGTAATATTCAAGCAGTGGGGCCTGTCGCTATCACTGCGATTATGACCGCCAGTAGTCTGCATCCTTATGCAGCAGAAGGCGCTCAACAGTATGTGTTGATGGCCAGCTTGCTATCATTGATGGTTGGGGCGATGTTATCGCTAGCTGGGTGGCTAAAGCTTGGCTGGATCATGCAATTTATCAGTCGAGGGGTTTCTGCTGGTTTTATCAGTGGTGCCGCGGTGCTTATCTTTATCAGTCAGCTGAAATACCTAACGGCTATTCCCATAGCAGGAAATGGCTTATTCGGTTATTTGTCCAGTATGCAACTGTATGCCCGTCAGCTGCATCCGCTCACCTTACTCATTGGTGTGATCGCTTTTGCACTGTTGGTTGCCAATCGTTACGGCAGCCAATGGGTATGGAGATCTTGGTTGCCATCTACATATGCCAAATGGGCAGAGCGCTTATTTCCGCTTATTCTGCTCGGCATTGCGATTGTCATGAGTATGAGCTTGCATTGGACCACAAGCGGTGTCGCAACGATTGGTAGTATTCCGCAAGGGCTACCGACCTTTACCTTTCCTTATGTACCCAACTTCGATGTCGCCCTCAACCTATTACCTAGCGCGGGGCTAATGGCGCTGATTGTATTTGTCTCAAGCAGCTCAGTCGCTAGTAATTATGCCCGTCTGCGCGGTGAGAGCTTCAATGCCAACCGCGAACTGACTGGACTTGGGTTTGCCAATATCGCAGGTGGTTTCTTTCAAAGCTTTGCAGTCGCTGGCGGATTTTCTCGTACTGCTATCAATGCTGACTCAGGTGCCAAAACGCCTGTTGCTAGCTTGGTAACGGTGCTGGTAATGATTGCGGCTTTGATTGCTTTTGGCAACGTGCTAGCGCCACTGCCCTATGCGATATTAGGCGCAACCATCATGGCCTCTATTATCGGCCTCATTGATATGACGACATTGAAGTCAGCATGGCAACGAGACCGCTTAGATGCTGCCAGCTTTATGGCGGCATTTATAGGCGTGCTGATATTTGGGCTAAATACAGGCCTAGTCATTGGTCTTATGGTTTCGTTTGCTAGCCTGATTTGGCAATCGAGCAAACCGCATGTGGCAATCGTCGGACAGCTTGCCGGCACGGGGCATTTTCGCAATATCAATCGTCATGATGTGCTGACATTTAGTCACTTATTGATGTTACGTGTCGATGAAAGCTTGTTTTTTGGTAATAGTGAATCCGTGCACCGCCGCGTGATACACGCCACACAACAATACCCGCAAGCGTACGAGATCGTCCTTATCATGTCAGCCGTCAATCACATTGATTTGACTGGACAAGAGATGCTCATCAGCCTAAATAAAGAGCTGCTGATTCAGGATAAGCACTTAAATTTTAGCTTTATTAAAGGGCCGGTCATGGATATCATTGAAAATACCCCTGTGATCACCGACCTCTCAGGACACGTCTATTTAAGTACGATGGATGCAGTAGATGCGCTAAAGGATATATGAACCAACGCTTATAGACTAAATCAATAGCCATTATTGTCTGTGGCAAGATATAGCTATGATAAAAGCTGTGTTATGCTAGTCATCAAACATACTATAGAGAAGCGGCATCTAGCCATACTTCTATCTTCAAATGCCTTTTTATATCCGTAACCGAAGCGACTTATGACCGATAACATCACTATTTATAAGCAAATCTATCCAAGCCAATGTCTCAAAATTGCTGAACTTGGCTACCGCTCTGTGCTCAATATTCGTCCTGATGCTGAGACAGAAACGCAGCCGAATAGCTGTGACTTTGCCAGTGCAACTGCAAACGCAAATTTGACCTATCATCACCTACCATTTGATGATGAGCGCTTGAGCATGCTAACTGTCAAACAGTTTGCCGATTTTTATCACTCTATGCCCAAGCCTATACTTATGTTCTGTGGTACTGGTGCACGCGCCAAATTGCTTTATCAAAGTGCGTTAATGCAAGGTCTGCTATAGAATTGTTGGATTCATAAAAACCGTTGTATTTATAAAAACTGTTACGATGTTTACATAGCTCATCTTTAGAATTTTGCGCATTCAGCTTAGGCTTAGTACAGTCGTTACAGACCAAACACTTCACTCTTTCATATAAAAAATAACAAGGAGCTCCTATGAGCCATCAAGTTAGTTTTACTGGACAAATCACCCCTGATCAAGTACCAATGATTGCCGAAAACGGCTTCAAAACTATTATCAATAACCGTCCAGATGGTGAAGAACCAAATCAACCGACCAGCGCTGATATTGAAGCCGCTGCGAAAGAAGCAGGACTTGCTTATAAAGAGATTTCTTTTGCTGGTAATGAGCTAAATCAAACGCACGTCGAAACGTTTGCGGACTTTTTCAATCAAGCTGAGCAGCCAATGCTGATATTCTGCCGTACGGGTAACCGCTCAAACGGTATCTATGAAGCAGCCAAGCAAATGGATTTGTTAGACGACTAATTCGTTGATTGATGAATTATGACAATCGTCACAGACCATTAATAATTGCGCCCGTCCAACATTTGGATGGGCGTTTTCTGTTAGAGCTATCGCTAATAATGAATTTGCTATTGCTCCAATACTAATAGAATATCGTACTAATAAGATTGTAGTGCTGAGAATATAATTAAATGCTACTTATAAAACTTAATAGGACATCATTATGAGCAATTCACAAAAACCTCTACTCATTATTGGTAATAAAAACTATTCGTCATGGTCATTGCGGGCTTGGTTATTGCTGAAGGCATTCGACATTGATTTCGATGAACAGCTGATTGAGTTGCTTCATCCGTCATCTACACAAATTCTCGACGAGCACGCCCCAACGGGAAAAGTGCCCGTTTTAGTATATGGTCAAGGTGATGATAAGGTGACGGTATGGGATACTTTAGCGATTGCCATTCATGCCAATGATTACCTGACAGATATAGATATTTGGACCGGATTAGGCAAATCTGACGCTGACACTACTAATGATAATAGCCACAGAATAAATAGCGCCTATTGCCAGAGTATCGTCGCTGAGATGCATTCAGGGCTGATGGGTATTCGTAGTGAGATGCCGATGAATATCAGAGCCACTGCAAAAATACAGCCAAGTGCTGCATGTTTGAGTGATATCGCCCGTATAGAAGATATCTTTGCAGATTGTTTAAAATCTCGCTCAACAGACAGCTATCTGTTTGGTCAGTTTACTGCTGCCGATGCTTTTTTCGCTCCTGTGGTTCTACGCTTGCAAACTTATGCGAATGCCTCAGGCATAAAGTTACAACCGATGACCAAGCAGTACTGTGAGGCAATGCTAAACAACCCTCATATACAAACTTGGCGAAATGCTGCGCTTACAGAAACTCGTATCATTGAAGAAGATGAAGCGGGCCAGATAGTCTCATTGGTTGGGGCATTGGCAGAGTAAAACTGAATCAAGCCCACATCAAACTTTAGGTGAAAGGTTTACTAAATTTTTAATAACACTTAAGATGTTAGAGACACAAGGAATGTGATCTATTTAGAAAGTCATTTTAATATGGCTTTTAATTCAACAAGGAATGTTTTATGAGCGGTACTGCTCTGGCTTTACTCCCACTGGCTCTTGCCTACATTATGTTTACCTTAGGAACAGGGCTAAAACCCAGTGACTTTAAGGTTATCGTCAATTATCCCAAAGCTTTTTTTGTAGGTCTCGTCAATCAAGTTATTTTCGTGCCTTTGATTGCTTTGGCAGTGATTTTAGTAATGGCACCACCATCAGAAATCGCTTTTGGCATTATGCTGATTAGCTTTTGTCCAGGCGGTGTCACGAGCAACATGCTCACCTATTACGCCAAAGGCAATGTCGCACTGTCGGTCGCTCTCACTGGCGTGGTCAGCTTGTTATCAGTCATTACCTTGCCCATCCTAATCACCTTAGCGTTTAACCACTTTATGCAAGACCAAACAGGCTCTATTAGCGCGGTAAAGATTGGCGCTGTCATGTTTCTCTTAACGACGTTACCGGTTACCCTTGGTATGCTCGCTCGCTATAAGTTCACCAATTTTATGGTACGTAGAAGCAGTATTCTAAATGGCTTGGCCAGTATCTTCTTCGTATTGATAGTCTTCGCTGCCATCGCTTCTAACTGGGAGCTGCTAAAGTCACAGTTGACATCAATGGGGCTTGAGCTTGTCCTTATCATTATGGCTTTATTTATATTTAGTATTTTGACTTCTAAATTATTAAAGCTGAGCTGGTTTGATACCAAAACCATCTCTATAGAGACGAGCATTCAGAACAGTACGACTGCGATTACTTTAGCACCTATCATTATGGGAACAGCTGTTGGCCTGCCTGCCATCGCTTTACCTGCGGCGGTATATGGTGTATTGATGTATGTGATTGCTCTGCCAGTTATTGCGTTGATTAGGAATAAAAACTGATTATAGTAGACATAAAAAAACGCCCGTCCAGATATTGGATAGGCGTTTTTTAATAGTATAGAACGTCATACTTATACTTCTATTCGTTTATCTCACTCCAGACTTTTTCTAACAAATCTTTAAAATTATTATCAATATCTATGGGATGTTTAGCTATATCTCTTATCGTTTCATCATATAGAGACTGTCCGCCCTGCTGTAATGCTTTGCGTAAATGACTTTCAGAGTCATCTATGTTTCCTTGTAAAAACTCAGTGTAAGCCATATTTCCCAAAATTATCGGATGGTCATAATCTAAAGATTTTTTCAAAGCTGTCGAAAACTCCTTTGATGCTTTATACAGATAATCCTTTGCGACACTTGGATTTCGCCATTGTTTTTTTGCCTCTAATAATTTGACGTAACCTATATGATTAAAAGCCTTTGCTACAGAGGTTTGGAGAAATTTGTTATTACTATTCCTAAACCGCTTTATAATTTCATTACAAACTGTCATTTCATTATCTGACTGTTCGAGCTTGTTTAGTATAGCAGCCTTATTTGTGAGAGCCATTGCAACTGGTAATTGCAAAGCAAGTTCATCATTCTCACCAAATCGTGCAATAAGCTCATCACACATTTCAACAGCTTTGTCTAATTGCTTAAGCCTTATAAATACAACAGCTTTGTTTACTAATGCTTTCGCTACTTGCTCTTGTATATCCAACTCAATATCTTCTTTAAATCTATCGACCAGCTTTTCGTACATGCCAATTTGTTTATCCACACTGGTTTCTCGTTGTGCCAAACTGAAATAAGCTTGTGCCAACCTTAAAGACTGTTCATGATTTAGATGATTTTTTTTCTCTAACACTTGTATAATTTCTTCATAATTACCTTGCAAGTATTCTTTTAAAAAATCATTTTCTGCCTCCTTATCTTGCTGCTTCACTTCTTTAAGTTTATTTTTGGTTCCTAGTAAAATATCTTCCGTACTAGTATTGGCGAGGGTCGTTCGATTTTCCTTCTTCTTTTCTGATGATTCTTCCTTTGGCATTGGATAATTTGCTATCTCATCTAGCTCATCAAGCAAGTGCTGATAAGGATCTGCAAAAATTTTAGGTGGAAAGCAGCCTAACTCCTGTGCCAACTGAATAAGAAATAAATCTGCACCATTTTCGCAGCTCATATAATGCGCCAAGCTAGAAGTTAAAAGTTTCTGTTGCAGATGCTCTGGTGCTTTATCGCCCATATCAACCCAAAACAGCCGATGCTGATCACTGAACTGCTCTTCAACTTGTGGTAGAAATGCATCATTCTCACCACTATAGCCAATGAACAATGTTGGTGACTCACTCAAAGTATGACCAACGAATTCTTTGAGCCGTGTCGCATGTGCTTCTGTCTCAGAATCTGTATTTAATTGGACAAATCCGTGGCCCTGTCCATGAAGATGTACGATAGCAGGATCATCAATCAAACGGTGCAGGTTTAGATTAGCAGCAGTAAAGTCGTAAGTCGGTGGGTATTGCCCAAGCAATCCACAGCTACGCGCCAATAGATTATCAAAGTTAAATGTCAGTACACGACGAACATAACCTTCTTTTATCAAGCAAGCCAAAGCTATATGAGACCAGTTTATTTTTGCTTTCCCAATATATTCTTGTAGGTATCTACGACGTTTAGATGTCTCAAGACGTCCCATGCACTTACCATAATCCCTACGGTCTTCATCAGATAAAGGTTTTAATTCCAAAGCAAACTGTTCATTCAATTCTGATACAATTTTTTTAGCTAAAGGTATGCCTGCTGTGACAGAACATCCTGCACCAGTAATAAATATAAATGGCTTTTGGTCCTTATCCTCTCGGGCAGCCTGCATAAATTCAGCTAAATCTTTTATCGTATATTGATGCATGGAGTCATCCATTATCTAAGTGCCTTCATATAACCTTATATTTGTTTGGATATCATAACAAAAAACCACCTCAAAAGAGGTGGCTTCTTAGACTAACATTAGCACTGTAGGGTTTGGATCTGAATAGCTTATTGCATGACTAAATATTCAAACGCTGACAGTGCTGCTTTACTACCTTCACCCATCGCAATGTTGATCTGCTTAAATGGAACGGTCGTGACATCACCACAAGCGAAGATACCTTTGCGATCTGTGCGACAGCGCTCATCAATCTCAATCTCACCAAAACGATTTAAATCAACCAAACCTTTGATAAATCCAGTATTCGGTACTAGACCAATTTGTACAAATACCGCGGCCAAATCTAATTCTTTGGTATCACCTGAATTACGGTCTTCATAAACGATAGAGCTAACTTTACCATCTGTGGCTTTAATCTCTTTAGTCGCCGCGCTGGTAATGATATCAATATTGGCTTTTTCTTTGGCCTTGTTGATGAGCACCTGATCCGCTTTTAAATCATCAGCAAACTCAAATACCGTGACATGTTTTACGATACCTGATAAATCAATCGCGGCTTCAATACCAGAGTTACCACCACCAACGACCGATACATCTTTACCTTTGAAGAAAGGTCCATCACAGTGAGCACAGAACGCCACGCCTTTACCGATGTTCTCATCTTCGCCCGGTACGCCAAGCTTACGCCATTGAGCACCTGTCGCTAGGATAATACTACGAGTCTCAAACATCTCACCAGTATTCAGATGGATACGGTAGTTCTCATCTTCAGTTTCACTGATTTCTTTCACGCTCACGTGTTCTTTTAGCGTGATGTTGTATTCGTGCAGATGCTTAACAAAGTTGTTTGATAAGTCCGTACCGTTCGTTAATGGTACTGAAATCAAGTTTTCGATGTCTTGCGTGTCTTTGACCTGACCACCGATACGATCAGCAACCATAGTTACTTTTAGGCCTTTACGAGCGGTGTAAATCGCAGCTGCCACTCCTGCAGGACCTGCACCAATGATGGTCACGTCTTGCTGCTCTAGTTGATCAGCATCGTCTTCTACTTCTGACAATAAATCAGGGAACTGCTCTTGCAATTTTCCGATCAATTTAGCAGTGTCGATTAGTCCGTTAGCAAACGGCTTACCGTTTAAAAATACCGCTGGTACACCTTGGATGTTGTTCGCTTCTACCTGTTCTTGGAACAATGCACCATCGATCATCTCATTGCTGATATCGTCGTTCAGTAGCGCAAATTGGTTTAACGCTTGGACCACTTCTGGGCAGCTATGGCACGACAGCGATACATAGGTTTGGAACTGTAAGGGCTTATTAAAACGCTTGATTAACTTCTGGATACCTTCATCCAATTTTAGCGTATGACCACCCGCTTGTAAGATAGCCAAAATAAGCGAGGTAAATTCATGACCGCCTGGGATACCGCTAAAGACGATACCTGTATCTGTCAGTGAGCCATCGATATGACTGACTACTTTAAAACTGATTGGGCTTGGTAGACTGTCATCGTTCGCTGTCGCATCAAAATTGATTTTATCCGTCGTACCAGCGATTTTAGTCAAAAAATCAATCAACTCTGCACGCTTACTATGCTCGCCGCTACCCAATACAAAAGTAATAGGACGAGTCATGTTTTCACTGTAGCTCTTAATCGCGTCTAATAAACCTTGATCTATCATGTTTGTTCCTCTTCATTACTGGATATGTAACGGCAACTGTTGTGTTGCGCGTTCAAATATGGATTATTTAGTATTAATAATGTTGTCTAAAATATTATAGGCAATAAGCTTATGCCCTTTGATGTCTCTATTATCATAGGTTTGGAGGATTTGGGCAAGCTGAGAAACTCAAACCTTATGTTTTATAAAACCAATCATAAATCATTATTTAAAATTAAATATTAATCCATATGCAGATTAATTATCATAGTATAGAGGTTGTTTTTTCGCTACAATCAAGTAAGGCCGATAAGAAAAATTCTTATTTGTCTCGTAACAGATTGGCTTTTTCATAGGTTTATCATGAGGCCTCTCTGCTGGTATTAAGCCTTATCAATATTGAGTGAACGTTTTGGCTTAATAAAAATCAAGTCTCAAAATCATAACGACAATGCGCGGATGCTTATTGTTAGCTTGCGCTTCATAACAAGGATGAACACATGAGAAAGACTGATACTTTGCAAGACAACCGAGATGTTATTACTGAACTTAGGCAAAAAGACAGCCATTTTGCCAATATTTTTGATGAACACACTCAGCTTGATCAACAGATTAATCATCTGGAAAAAGATTTGGTAAAGCATGCTAGCCGTGATGAAGAAATAGAACAAATGAAGCGGCGAAAGCTGCAACTAAAAGATGAGATTTATAAAATAATCGATAAAAACAAATTACAATCTCATGCTTAATACATCATTTGTGATTGAACAGTAAAAATACTGATTAGTAAACGACATAAAAAGACCCCATCAACTTATGCTGATGGGGTCTTTGTTTATAGCATTGATATAGCCAATAGCTCTATATCTAACACTGCAAATATCTAAATCATTTGACTGATTGAGCCATTACTTAGATTTTACCAACAAGATCAAGACTTGGTTTTAGCGTTTCTTGACCAGCTTCCCAAGCTGCTGGGCAAACTTCGCCGTCGTTTTCACGAACGTACTGTGCTGCTTTCACTTTACGTAACATGTCTTTTGCACTACGGCCGATACCGCCAGCATGGATTTCAGCAACTTGAATCAAGCCATCTGGATCTACTAAGAACGTACCACGTTCAGCTAGACCAGCTTCTTCTATCATAACGTTGAAGCCACGGGTGATTTTACCAGTAGGATCGCCGATCATTGGATACTGTACTTTACCGATTGCATCTGAAGAATCATGCCATGCTTTATGCGTGAAATGAGTGTCAGTTGATACTGAGTATACTTCTACGCCTAGGCCTTTTAGCTCGTCATAATGAGCTGCCATGTCTTCAAGTTCAGTTGGGCAAACAAAAGTAAAATCGGCTGGGTAGAATAAGAAAATAGCCCAGTTGCCTTTTACGTCTTCTGAAGTGATGGTTTTGAACTCACCGTTTACGTACGCATCTGCTGAAAATTCTGGGATTTCTTGATTGATGATAGACGCCATGATTGGCTCCTTTATAGTTAAGTTAATTGGAATTTTTTGGTATGGATGTTTCTGTTAAGCCTTTAGTACTTTGGGCTACCTGACAAACTATACGCGAATTCTATCGTTAATCCAGTTAAAAGTTTTTAATGTGATGTTTTGTTTTATTAAACTTGTTAAACTATTATCTCTATTTTTTATCATCAGTGCGTGATACGTCATTGACTATATAACACATAGATTACATTAAGGTGACACCAAGGTCAGATATCGAACGGATACACCAAATAAGTCACCACAGTGCACCCTGTTAAAAGCCCATTAATAGAGAGGTTTTATGATTACTTTACGTCAGCTCGAGTTTGCCTTAGCAGTGGCCAAACACCGTCATTTTAAACGTGCAGCGGAAGACTGTAACATCTCTCAGTCTGCGCTGAGCTTGGGTATTGCCGAGTTAGAAAAGCAGTTGGATACACAGATTTTTGAGCGTAACAATAAGCAAGTATTGATTACTCCTATTGGCGAGGACATTCTAACGCGGGCGCAGCGAGTATTTTCTGAAGTTAGTGATTTGACCACACGTGCCCACAGCCATCAATCGCCGCTTGCATATCCGATGACCGTCGGCATCATTCCAACGATTGCGCCATACTTGCTACCGAAAGTATTGCCTGCCCTGCGAGCTCACCATCCAGAGTTTCGCATGACCATCGTTGAGCAACAGACAGAGCGCTTGCTAGAGCAAGTACGTTACGGTCATATCGATACTGCTATTATTGCATTACCTTATGCGGTAGATGGATTACATAGCTTTGAGTTTTGGAGCGAAGACTTCTTTGCTGTCTTCCCAAAAGAGGACGTGCATGCCAAGCTTGAAACCATCAATGCAGATGAGCTAGCAACTGCTAATCTCATGCTGCTTGGCGAAGGGCATTGCTTGACCGATCAGACGCTTTCTGTCTGTCATTTTGATCGTGCACAGATGAAATCAAGCTTTTCAGATGCCAGTTTGAACACACTTATTCAAATGGCACTTGCCAATATGGGCACAACATTGGTACCAGAGATGGCATTAGATCAGCTTCATCTACAAAACCAAAATGCCGTCGCAGTGCCATTAGCTGAGCAAGGCCCTCATCGCCATATAGCCTTTGTCACCCGTCTGAATTACGCTCGTGTCGATGATGTCAATCTGCTTGGCAAAGTATTCAAGCAAGCTTTTGAAGATGCGGCTAATAAAGCATAAATAGTAGATTATGAAGGGTAAATATGAACGAGTTGTCGCAAATTCACACTGAGCTGGGCAATCGTTTTTATTTGCATCTATCTGCTATGAATAGCGATGTCACGCCAGAAAACGCACAAGTACTCTGGCAAGATATCGCTGTGCGTTATAGTGAACACCAACGTGCTTATCATACCCTTCAACATATTCAGCAGTTATTTGGACAGTTCGAACAGATTAAGCACCACCTTAACGAGCTAAATATTATCGCATTGGCAATGTACTATCATGATGTGATATATGAGCCAACACGCTCAGACAATGAGCTGAAAAGTGCAGAATTTGCTGTAGATGTGTTAGGGCCTTATTTAAATGCTGAACAATGCCAACATATATACGCTCTGATTATGATGACTGCTAACCATAAAATTAATAAGTTTGATGAATGGTCAGGCATAGCTAAAGAGAAAAACAGCTATAGCGATGCGGCGTACTTATTGGATATGGATTTAAGTATTTTGGGTGCATCATGGCCTGAATATGAGAAATACGCTAAAGCAGTACGCCAAGAATACATACATGTTTCAATGGCAGATTACTGCGTTGGACGAACGGAAGTCTTAAAAGGATTATTAGCGCATCCCAAACTCTATCTGAGTGACCATTACTATGAGCAGTCAGAAACGCAAGCTCGGGATAATATCAAGCGTGAGATTAAGTCGCTACTTCACTTGCAGCTTAACGAATAGCTCACTACCCTGCCGTGCAGAATGCGAGTTATAACTCGGCTCTATTATTTCTATATCAAAAACGCTCTCAAAACGCTGTTGGTATTCTTCTTTCGTGCCACCGAATGGTGGTTCTTGTCGCCCAAAATCTCTATCAAACAGCAAGCCGATCAGCTTACCTTTAGGTTTTAGCAACGCAGCCATTTGCTCGACATACTCATCTCGGCGTGCTGGATTTATCGCACAAAAAAACGTCTGCTCAAGCACCCAATCAAACTGATGTTGCTCAGGTGATAAACCAAAGAAATCTGCACAGATTAAATGCTCAGTTGGAAAGTCAGGATAACGCTCAGCAAATGCTTGAATCGGGGCAGGCGCAAAATCAACCAAGGTAACATTGGTAAAACCTTGCTCATGTAGATAACCTACTTCGTATGCATTGCCCGCACCCGGAACTAAAATCGCCTGACCTTTCGCAGTCTCAGGTAACTGATCAATGTATACTTTGAGCGGTGGCGACACTTCGCCCATGTCCCAACCGATACTGTCTTGCTCATAACGCTGCTGCCAAAAATCAGCCTGATTGACACTCTCCATATGACATCCTTATCTATCTGGTTTAATCATTGAAACACAAACAATTACAACGACACAAAACGCACCGTTCTCACCTATCATATCAGTCTTATTTATTTTCTGACGTATATCTTTAATCTAACTTTCCCATTTTACCTGCCAGCATATTATGCCAATGCTGATAATCCGGCATCGCTGTCGCTACTGTCTGCCAAAATGCAGAACTATGGTTGGCATGATGCAAATGGCACAGCTCGTGGACGATGACATATTCGGTACATTCAATGGGATAAGCGGGAAGATAGACAGATAACCAGACCCGACGCACACGCGTATTGCAGCTACCCCAGCGTGTATGCATTTTTTTTAGGCGTATTTCATTAGCACGGGCACCAACGATGGGCTGCCATTTGTCAAACAAAGTAGGAATAACGTCGGAGAGCTGTTGCCGATAATAGGCGATTTTTTCATCGGGGCTGAGTGTAAAGGTCTGCGCTATACCCCATAATAATAGTGGGCTATTGGTAGTTGAGGACTCGGTTAAGGTGTGCTGTTTGCGCTTATACTGTTCCAATACTTGTGCATGATTAGCCACTGCCCACGATACGCGCTGAGCAACAGCCTGTACAATCTGTGCAGCACTCATAGATACTGGCACAGATACCATCAACAGATAAGGCTTTAGACGAAAATTAATATTTTTGACACGTTTTTTAGTAACCTGTAGCTCAATGCCTGCTTGTGCAAGTTGTTGCTTGGCGAGTATTGATATCGATGTCGTATCTTGTGTCGCCATCGTTATCTATTGCCTCTCTCACTTATCACAACAATGCCTGCAAGTGGTTATCAAAAGACATTTTGTGTCGCTGACTGTCTTGAATAATTCGATCAGCTAACGCCACTCTCTTATCTAATTGTTCATCTGCTTGGTTTGCCGCTTGAGCTGATGGAGCCACATTCAAAGTTGTCAGTTGCCCTTGCCCATCGCTAACGATAAAACCTAGTAATTGATTTTCTGATAACAGCGCATTGTGCCCGTTAGACTCGTTATAACTATTACGAGATGATACCGATGCCCCTGCACAATCTGGCAAACTTACTGTATCAATCAGCGCGCGAGTGGTTAAATCATAAATAGCCGCACATCCACCAATAGGTGTCGTTACGCATAATAGATTGCGCTCACTATCGACCGCCACACTGGCGATATACTGATGAAAGCGTTGCCATTGATTATTCGGCATCGTAAGCGGCTCAAAATCAGTATCACCGCGCTTATGTGTGAGCACTAATGGCACATTGATATGTCTCTCACCTTGAAACTGGATACCAATCATCACCGTACCATCATCATGCATGGCTAAATGGCGTACGCTCATCTGATTATGCTCAGGAAGGACCTGTTCAAGCAATGTGCCGTCATGACGGTTCAGATACACCAGCGATGGTCGCATGGTATCTAAATTTAGCTCTTCACGAGAAGCTTGCTCAGTCTTAATACCACCATTTGCGATAACGAGCGTCTCGCCATCTGGATGCATAATCAGCTCATGTGGACCGATGCCATGTGAGTCAAACTCTACAATTTTTTGATAGCCTTGATTGATATCATAGATACCAACTTTACCCGCTAAATCTACCGTATTATTTTCGGTGACATACAGCAACTTGCCATCCAAGCTGTAGCAAGCATGACCATAAAAATGACGATTAACGGATGCTTCGATAGCATGCTTTACTTGACCACTTGCCGTATCCAATACCCAAAACTTTTCACTGGGACGGCGACCCATGACGACGACATCACGAGTTGCTTGGCTATGAGAGTCAGACAACACTGGTTGAACGACAATATCATGCACACGCTCTGGCATAGTCGTTTGCCAGACAATTTGGCGATCTGCATCGATGCCGACTACACCGTAGCCATCAACGCTTTCCTCATCGCTCGTCAATGCTGCCACTTGTGGCATTGATGCGACACCACTCACCCAACATACGGGACGTGCCAGCATGGTGGTGGTATGAACTGTAGAAAAATCCGGAATTACATCAGCACTATTAATACGACTATCAACATGACTATCAACACAACTATCGCCATCATAATCCATGCTCGATGAGTAGCTTTGATAAGCCTGATGCCAAGTATTGGTAGTCTGCTGATAGGCGTACTGTAGCCTTGATAATTGTTGCGTAGCGGCGGATTGGGGTGACGTTAGGAATGATAGCTGTGATGACACCTGTAACGACAATGACTGAAACTGCGTACCTAGCCCGACCACATAGTCTTGCAAACGCGCAGATGGATAACGCTGCTTACGGTAGCGATGGTGTATTCCAACCAACGCTGCCGTACTAAGCGCTGTCAATGCCGACGTTTTAAGCACTTCCTGCTTAAAGCATCTATCCAATAGAACTAAACGCTTGATACCGTTTGTTTCAGTAGCATCTATTTCGGTAGCGTCTTTTACTGTATCACCCTGTGTCTGCATCGCTTAATCACCATCTGTGCTATTGAATCCGACACGAATACCGAGTGTTGGAATCAATTGACGTTTAATCAGGCGTGTTATCGTCGTTAGATGATCATACAACGCTTGCTGCGAGTCTTTATCTGCCGTCGCCAAGTCCTCTGGCATTTGCGCTAGTAGCGTGGTGGTCTCAGCCAGTTCGGTTGATAAATTATTACCCACTTCGCTGTCGTTATTACTATTTAGTATTTCGGTCAATACTGGGTCAGTCAGCACTTTATTCAATGTCGCAAGCTTCGCATTGATAATCGCGCGACTTTGTGCGGCAGTAGCAGCAGGTAGGTGACCTTTCGCTTTACCGGTTAGACCCAATGGTTGATCGATGGCGTTAGACTTCATGGTTTCGACCAACGATAGCAAAGAGTTGAACCATTGATTCAGTCCTTGGTCACTGTCAGCTACTTTATCGATTGCCAATAACTTCGTTGAATTCTGCTGCCAGTTTTTCTCAATCTCTTTTAGGCGTGTGCTCAACGCACTGCTTGCACTGATGACATAAGCACATTGGCCAGCGTCTAAACTGTCATTCGCATATAGTGCTTCTTCTAGTCCTGGGACACCTTGGACAATCGCACTTTCGTTAGCGAGTTGCTCAGCGGTCAGCTGCGGATTAGCAGTGATGAGATCTGCAACGCCACTATGTACCAAGCCACGTTCGTCAGGGTAATAGTTAATGTACAAATTACTCATACTGGCAGTCGCAGGACCAAAGTTAATCATCTCAGCGCTTGCCCATGTTTGTGCTAAAACGAGCCATTGATCGCGCAGCGCTTGTAGTTCCTCACCACTGACTGGTCCTGACTGGCAATGCGTTTGTGCCAAATCATGCAATAGGTCACTTTGCTTGGCCACATCAGCATACGCTGGAATGACAATGTCATCAGCCACATGGGTCAGATAAGCGGTTTCGGTATCGGTACTGATGTCTACTGCATTAATCTTAGCAGTAATATCACCATTCTCTTCTGCTGGACTGCTGGCAGCAGCGCTGTCTTGCGCAACTTCTTGGCTATCCGTCTCTTGTGCTTTATTGTCATCAGCAGGCTTAACACAGCTGATTAGCAATCCAGCGCTTAATGCAGATAACGCCATTGCCAAAGCATGGTTTATTTTCATAGGTTTCTCGGTATTTATATAAGTAATTATTTCAATCGTTGTATCTGTAATAGGGCAGACTATTTTATTAATATCTGCCCTATTTAGGTATTAAACGTAAATAAACAACCGCGCTTTTATAATGATTTTAAGAACGCATTCAATTCAGCACGCCCTTGTTTATCAAGTTTGAGCACTTCTTTCTGTTGTTTTTCAGACTCTCCACCATGCCATAGAACGGCTTCCATCAAGGTGCGAGCACGACCATCATGCAAGAATGTCGCTTGTGGATCCACAATCTGAGCAAGACCCACACCCCATAATGCAGGGGTACGCCATTCATAAGAATTGGCCAAAAATTCAACTTGCGCCTCTTTTGGTGGTAGCTTGCCAGCAATTGTACGATCAGCAAGATCATCACCCATATCATGTATCAGTAGATCGGTATAAGGATAGATCACTTGCCCATGCTGCTCAAGACGATCATCGTCGGTTTTTGGCAACTGATACCTTGGCGTATGACAGCTCTGGCAGCCAATGTCATAGAATCGTTTTTTGCCAGCCAAGACCAATTCATTATCCGCATCACGGCGATTTGGAACCGCTAGGTTACGAGTATAGAATTCTACAAACTTTGCCACGTCATCATTAACTTCAACAGGTAGTTTACCGTTACCTTGCTCATCAGCACCAGTCGTCGCATTCAGACAAGCTGTCTGCGTCGGCATACAAGACTCATTAGGGCGGATATTTGACGTCAGCCCCATGTCTTCATTAAAGGCACTCTGGTTTTGGGTAATCAGCTTGGTTTGTCCCGCTTTCCAACCAAAGCGTCCGAGTGCATTTTTACCCGTTTGTGGATCCATTACCCAGTTGAATTTTCCGCTAATATCACCTTTTAACTTCATAGCTTGATTTTTGATAGCCTCATCTGGAATCTGCTCCAGTAGCCCAAGTCCAATCATAGGTAAAGCCACACGCGGTGATACCATCAATTCATCATCTAATTTACCGTAACCAGGTTGGGTTAGGTTAAAAGTAGGTGCACGTAACGTTTCGACGTAGCCATCAGCAAAAGTGACTGGCTTATCTGTCCACTGTACCGATATCCTCGCTTCAGCAGGCACACCTTGGATACCGCGATCCTGAAGCTGACCACCATACATGGGATGCACTACTTTTTCGATCAAAGAGTCTTTTAGCTGTTGACGCTGCTCATCGGTCGTCGCAGGCATCGCCAGACGAATGAGCAAGCTATCGGCATCATCATCGGCATTCATAGGCGCATGACCACGACCGTCTTTTACATGACAAGACTGACAAGCGGCAACATTAAATAGTGCGCCCAGACCATCACGGCTATCTGTACTGGCAGGTGCAATGACCCACGGTTGCTTAAAGAACGCATTACCAATAAAAAACGAGCCTTTACGTGATGCCGTCAGGTTTGATGACGGCTTCGAGTAACTCTCCGCACTACTGATACTGATACCAGTATCACCGCCCTGTTTGATCTCTTGTGGATCAAAACTTGCTAACTGCTGCATTGGCACGCCAGCGAGCGTTTCTATCGTCTCAATACGCTCAGGAGCGACTGCCTGGTTTTCACCATTTTCTACTGCAGCTTGTTCATCAGAACCATCAGACGTACTGTCATTCGGCTGACAAGCACTGAGAGACAGCGCACAGAAGATACCAATTGTCAGTTTTGACGGTATATTTTTATTGATAAAAGAAGAATAAAATGAGGCAGGTTTTTTGATTTTTAAGACGTTTGCGGTGTTCATAAAAAAAGTACCTTAGTTCTAGCATAGAACCATTAAAATCGCGGGCTATAAAGTTCTTCACTTTTAGTCGATAAGGCACAGCTAGACACCGACCTCTCAAGCTATTTTAATACGGCAAAAAAACACGTTGCCAACTTGGTCGACAACGTGCGTATTATACCTAAATTATTTTGCTAGGAAAATAATTCTCATTAAGGCGTGTCCTCATTTTAAAAATGATGATAAAAATGAGATAAATTGCAGTCAAACAAGGAGAATAGCGCAAATAATATCGAGATATTAGTCAGCTATTTGACGCTGTTTGGCAAGATTTAGCCATTTTTAACCCATTTAGATAACTATCGATTGAATTGAGGACATGCCCTAGCTTATAGCGACTTATCAGGAATTATAAACAAATACAGTTAGGCTTTTGACATCCTGAGAATGTATAGCTCTCAACTTAAAACTGCGAACCTGCATCAGCATCTAAATTATCGATACCAACTGCTTTTGCCGCATTTTCAATACCAACGGTCAGCTCTTGTAAGCTAGTGATACCAGCCTCAACCCATCCACGGCGAACGTTTTGTTCTTCAGCAGAGATACCTTGCTTGCTTACTTGACCTGCAGTAGCAATCATTTGATCGATTTTGATACCTTCTTTTTCGCCTTTTTCAACAATCACGTTAAAGGCAGCTTCTACTTTAGCAAAATCTGTAACCAATTGATCAGCAGCCGCTTTGTTATCAGTATCAACGAGGTAGTCTTTTAGGCCATAACCGCCAACCGTTTTACCAGTGACTGTCTTGTAGTTACCGTTAAAGACATTTTGAATGCCGCGAGCATTATTGGCATAGCTTAGATGTGTTAAGTCACTGAAGCACTCATGCTCATCTTCAGTAGAGCCAGTCACAAACGCAACCTGCATACGCTCAGAGGCAAGCTCACCCAGTGCTAAGCTACCCATTTGATACATAATCTGGCGCAGACCATTGTCATATTTACGTGCCATTAGATCGCTACGCAAGGTGTTTTCGCTCTCAGGCTGCCACTCGGCTTCCATCGCGGTTAGATCATCTACTAGCAATTGAGTAGCGGATGTCAAAAATTCGCCGCGACGCTCACATGTACTAGCATCATCATTGACAGTATCACCACTGGTACATTGACCTGCTTCTGTTGCATAGTCAGTCACAGGGCGATTACCAGCACCTTCGTTAACGCCATTGGTATCTTGACCCCATAGCATGAATTCGATGGCATGGTAGCCAGTCGTCACATTGGCTTCACTACCACCAATCTCATTCATCTCTGCTAACAGCTCAGGCGTAATAGTGCTGGTATCTTGATTGATGCTACCAACCGTAATAGTATCGCTATTGATGATGTTGTCTTGACTGTTGTACTCGCCTTCATAGCTGTCACTGACATAATCAATCAATGCTTCGTCAAGTGGCCAAGCGTTCATTTGTCCTTCCCAACCATCGATGCTACCAATAGCACGTTTGTCGTTTGCAGTCACAAAACCTTCGTCAAAACGGAAAATCTCAGTTTGTGAGTACGGTTGGCGAGCGGCTTTGTAAGCAGCTTTTGCCGCATCAAGGTTTTCTTGAGTTGGTGTTGCTACGTATGCTTCTACTGCTGTTTGCAACAATTTAGCCGTATCTAGCGAGTCTTTGTACGCAGCGTGTGCCATATTTGCATAACTGCTGATCAGTCTGTCATTGTGCGCTTTATCAGCAGCTGATAGATCTGTATTGTCAGTAGCTTCTGCGTTTTGTACTTCTGTTTGAGTATCCACACTAGTATCAGTATTTTCTTCGGTTTGCTTGGTACAACCTGACACCAATAACAACCCTGCAAGCGCAGCAGCTAAAGTAGTTGGTAAAGTCTTGCGGCTCATTACGGTAGTAATCGTCATACATATCCTCAGAATATAGCAAAAAAATTGGTTTTGATGAAAGCTCATCAATGATATTAGTGCATGTTACGGCAAGCTAGTTTATCCATGCATAGATTTTTTATTATGCACAACTAAAACATATAGCATTAAAACATTAAGAAAACTTTACAAATTATAGTAGTATTGATAATCATTATCAATATTTAATTTTGAACTGGTCTTTCACTAGCCTTTGAGCTGCAAAAGTAATCATATTGAAAGCACTATTTAAGCGCCTACCTACTATGTTGGTTTCATGCTATCGATGCTTCATAGTCTGAAAATAAATAAAATTATCAAATTCAATCCACAAAAAAAAGACCAGCTTATCGCTGATCTTTTTTATGAATAATCTTAGCACTTATAAAGATTATTTAAACAATAATTATATAGAACTACTAATTAGTTTACGCTCTGTGGCGCATTAACAGTTAACTCAACACGGCGGTTTTGTTGACGACCATAGTCAGTGCTGTTATCTGCTACTGGACGTGATTCACCATAAGCAACAACATTAACACGATTAGAAGCAACACCGCGAGCCGTTAGATAGTTAGCAACTGAGTAAGCACGATCACGTGATAGACCCATGTTATAAGAATCTGAACCTTGGCTATCAGTGTGACCTGCGATAGTAATCGTGTTTTGGTTATACTGATTCATAGTAGTAGCAAGCTTATCAAGCGTTGGCTTGAAAGATGAGCTTAGTGTTGAATTGTCAAAAGAGAATGTGATGCTACCTGGCATTACTAGATCGATGTTACCAGTTGTTGGATTTTGTTCAACAGTTACACCAGTACCAGCCATTTGCTGCTCAAGCTGCTTGGCTTGACGATCCATATAGTAACCAACGCCAGCACCCAAAGCTGCACCAATAGCAGCATCACGACCAGTCTCATCGCCACCAGTCGCTTTAGAGATAGCGGCACCACCAAGTGCACCAGCTAAACCTCCAAGCGTTGTTTTATTCAAACTTTGTTGCCCAGTAGTTGGATCAGTAACACAACCGCTAAGAACTAAACCTGATGCTACTGCTGCAATCATTAATGTATTACGCATAATATTTCCTCTTAAGTTTAAAAAATTGTGCTTTTTATAAATATTGTCTATTAATTGACGCTATGTAGTTACATGCACTTTCATCATTATGGCAATTGCAGTCTAACTATGTGTAATATTTTGTCACAACTGTGTACGAGAAGTGACTAGTAACTTTTCATGATTCTAGCCATCAACATGAGACCTTTAGCTACTGACTATAAGGTGTTATCACAAGTCACGTTTGTATTCGTACACTATGATTTGTTTCTGCTAGAATTATGCTGCAGCAATACTCAGAGCCAAAAATATGAACAACCTTGCTAAATAAACACCCATATTCGTCGGAATTTTAACTTTATTTATCTTTTTAAGCGTATCTGACGAAATAGTCACTAGGGTGTGTCGTCAATTAGATTGTGAGGCTTAAAATGAAAAAATGGTAGATAAACAAGGAAGAAATTGCCGTTAATATGAACATATTGACAAAATTACTGACGATGTTTAGCAAAATTTAGCCATTTTAAGCTCACTAAATATATTTATGTGCTAATTGATGACACGCCCTAGTAAAGCACTGAATAACTTATAGACCAATAAGACTGACCTAAAAGGATTAGCATGCGACTGACCTCCACTATTAAAAAAATACACAAACGCACGCCTAAACTAGCAAAAGCGATTTCACTTGCGACGGCAACTGGCGTTATCGCAGCCAATAGTTTCGGCGGTAGTATTCCTCTATGGTTGATGGGCGTTGGCAAGATTATCACTGGTGCTCCTATGGCGGATAAAACCGTGATAAAAATCGCCACTTATTGGATCAGTAGTAATAATGATTTAATCGACAACATGTTGCCGCGTAAAGATTGGCGTATTAACTTACCCGATGATGTTCATATCAATGGCAAATATCTACTGGTCAGCAATCATCAGTCTTGGGTCGATACCAGTATCGTGCAGTACATCAGCGAAAAACGCCTGCCGCTGACACGGTTCTTTACCAAGTTTGAATTAATCTATATCCCCATTGTTGGTCAAGCTTTTTACTTTTTAGATTTTCCAATGATGCGCCGACATTCCAAAGAAGCCGTCGCAAAAAACCCTGCATTAAAAGGCAAAGACATCGAAGAAGCCAAACGCGCCTGTGCACTGTTAAAAGACAAGCCGTTTACCTTATTAAATTACTTAGAAGGCACGCGCTTCGCCAAAGCCAAACACGCTAAGCAGCAGTCACCCTATACTCACCTGTTAAAACCACGAGCGGGTGGACTGTCATTAGCAATTAACGCACTAGGTGAAGATATCGATGGCATGCTCGATATGACGATTGTTTATCCCGATGGTGTACCGACCTATAGCGATCTATGGAAAGGTAATATCAAGCGCTTGGGTGTTGATGTCAGATACATCGAGATACCTGATTCATTATTTGCTGGTATCAAAAATGGTGGCTACGAAAATGATGATGCGGTAAAGGCCCAAATGTTCGATTGGGTTGAGCAGATATGGCGCGAAAAAGACCAACTCATTACCAATATGCTGGCTGATTTCGATACCAGTCCCAAAATCAAAGATACTTAAAACCATTAGGAAAATAAAAACCAAACGGCAACCTTATTCAGCGCATATCAGTATCAAGATTAATCACTATTTTTTTAAACACTGACCTTAAATGATAACTCTTAAATAGTAATGCTTAATTATAATGAAAGATGGGTTGTTTTTTAGCCCTATTCATTGATAATGTGAACAGTCATGAGCGTATGACTTTCTAAATAATAGCGACTTTTATAACGCTATATTAGGGCGTATCATCAATTAGCACATAAATATATTTAGTGAGCTTAAAATGGCTAAATTTTGCTAAACATCGTCAGTAATTTTGCCAATATGTTCATATTAACGGCAATTTCTTCCTTGTTTATCTACAATTTTTCTCATTTTAAGCTTTACAATCTAATTGATGACACGCCCTCGCTAAGCCGCTTACTTCTTATGCCATTTATTATTTATAAGGTTTGACTGTGCCCGCCTCTCCTACTACTAGCCCGCCGCTAGACGACTCAGCGTCATTACCGGACCAATCCCCTAATCAGTCGGATAATAAGCCGTCACGACCAAATCGCCCCAAGCCAAATCGCCTAAAGCTGACTTACGACATCGTAATGATGATCATCATCAGCATTGATCTCTTATTGATTAGTATTGATGCTATTTTAATGAGTAATTTTAGTGCTCATATCGCAGGATGGCTGACCATTGGTGAGGCTCTCAGTTGGTATCAAAATACCTTGCATGATCCTTTGCGTACTGCTGGTGGGTTCTTTACGATATTCTTAATCGTTGAGCTATTCCTGCGTTGGATGATTGCTATTAAAGAAAGAGCCTACTACCGCTGGTTCTTTTTTCCCTTTGTACACTGGTATGAAGTATTAGGTTGCTTTCCGCAACTACGCGCTTTACGTTTGTTTCGAGCAGTGGTCATCGGACGACGCTTATACCAGCTTGGCTACCAAGTGCTGCCGCAGCCGTGGATTAATCGCATCAAGTTCTATATCGACTTACTGCTAGAAGAGTTATCGGACCGTGTCATATTGACCACCATCCAAAACTTTCGGCAAGAACTGACCGACCCTGAAGCTCACAAATCATTTATCGAATCGACGATTTCGCGAAATCGTGATGAAATCGAAGCGGTGTTACTTTCTCTATTACGTACAGAGCTAACACCCAAATTGCAAGAATTGACGGCAGCATCAGGTGGCGGCAGTATCTTAGCCGCTGAGGTAGGGAATGCCATCGAAGAAGGCCTGGCCAATACGCCTGAGCTACGTCGTTATCTACGCATGATTCCTATCGCTGGCAGTTTGATTGAATCACAGTTGCAACATGTTGGGCATAATATAGGTGAAAACGTCGTTTACGCACTGAATCAACGTCTCCTTGATCCTAAGCTTCTCGACTCATTAATGGTCGCGATTGCCCGTGGTGTTGCACAAATAAATACGGATAATACAGCGCTAGATACTTTGATTTCGAGTATCATTGAAGACAGTTTGACTGAGTTTGAAGCGCAGGTAAAAGTGCAACAGTGGAAACACCAAGACATGCTTAATCTATAAGCCCTACTGCTAATAATATGCTTCGATGATAAAATAGTTTGGCGGAGTCATAACAGAGACTAAAGTCATAGCACAAAACAGTATGGCTCGATAATAAAAACAGCACCGTGAACACAGCGATAGAATGAATTTTTGAGGATTTATATATGACAGTTTTAGATAGTGACAACCAGACCTCGAACGCCGCACCAATGCCAGCACTGGCATTTTATGGCAAGATGCTGACCTTTTCACGTTTGCAGTTCAATACAAATGATTTGAGCGCTATTGAATCACAGCTTAATGAGACTTTTAGCAACAAATCTAGCAACATTCCCATTCTTATTGATAGTGAAGTCGAGCAAGACTTGTCAGCATTAGTGGAACTGTTATGGTCATGTGGTCTACAGCCCATCGGTGTGGTCACGGGTATGATGGATTCTCAAGCGCGCGCGCAACGGTTGGCGATTTTCCCTGCCGATGGCAAACGTATCGAGCGTATCGTACCCACTAAAAAGCCTGCTGTTACAGTGAGTAAAGCGCTCGAAGACAGTAAAACAGACTCAGTCAATAATGACCCTGCGACTGCCGCCAACGAATCACTTACTGAGACAACCATATCTGATACCTCAACAGAGTCACTAGCAAGCGACGAGCATATAACTAGCCTAATCTATGACCAAATGCTACGCTCAGGACAAAGTCTCAATCACGTCGGTGGCGACTTGATTTTGACCAACAGTGTCAATAGCGGTGCTGAAGCGATTACGGACAACAGCCTACATGTCTATGGCCGCGCTCAAGGGCGTTTGGTTGCAGGTGCTACGGGTGACAAAGATGCTCGCATTTTTTGTCAGGTTTTCAATCCTTCATTGGTCTCGGTTGCAGGTACTTAT
Organism: Psychrobacter sp. TB55-MNA-CIBAN-0194; assembly: GCF_040309505.1. Taxonomy (NCBI): domain Bacteria; kingdom Pseudomonadati; phylum Pseudomonadota; class Gammaproteobacteria; order Moraxellales; family Moraxellaceae; genus Psychrobacter; species Psychrobacter sp. TB55-MNA-CIBAN-0194. The sequence continues at coordinate 34,140 of NZ_JBEOOW010000009.1, forward strand.
TGCTTACGAGATAACTTACCACCACATGTCGTTGATAAAGCCGTACAAGTAAGATTTGTAGAAGGTGAAGGCTTGGTGTTTACGGTGATAAGTGATACCTAATTTGAATGGCTTTTAAATAAACTCTCAAATACTATAGTAAGTTTATTTAACAAAACTGTTCTATGATGAATCACTGACTATGCCACTATTTGTACCTTTAATGAGTGTTTATTTTATTATTCATCATAGGCAGTATTGGCTAATAAATTTTAGGCAATATTACCTTGTAGCCTATATATGAGCAGTTTCCCTGCTTTAGTGCAGACTCGCTATAAATTTTTGTTTATTTATGCTAGGCTAGCTTCGCAGGTAGTGCATATATGCTATAAATGTAATATATAATTGCGCTATTTATATAAAGATATCCCATTGATTCATAGGAGTGTGCCATTGTGGCGAAGATAGTTGTAATCACTTCAGGTAAAGGCGGTGTGGGCAAAACCACGACAAGTGCCTCTTTTGCCGCTGGTTTAGCATTGCGTGGCTATAAAACAGTCGTTATCGATTTTGATGTGGGTCTACGTAATCTAGACTTGATCATGGGTTGTGAGAACCGAATTGTTTATGACTTTGTTGACGTTATTAACGGCAATGCACGTTTATCGCAAGCGCTGGTTAAAGACAAACAGCTTGAAAACTTGTTCATCCTACCTGCCAGTCAAACGCGTGACAAAGACGCGCTGACAGATGAAGGTGTGGCAGAGATCATGGCTGAGCTGTCTAAACAGTTTGACTATATTATTTGCGATTCACCTGCTGGTATCGAACGCGGTGCTCAGTTGGCTATGTATCATGCTGATGAAGCGATCATCGTCACAAACCCTGAGATTTCTTCAGTACGTGACTCAGATCGTATTATTGGTATTTTGCAAAGTCAGACCAAAAAGGTTGAAGAAAACCAAGGCTCTGTACGTGAGCACTTGATTATTACTCGTTATAACCCTGAACGTGCAGCGGCTAATGAAATGATGGATATCGACACGATTTCTAATGATATTCTGAAAGTACCTTTGCTTGGTGTTGTTCCTGAGAGCCATGCTGTGCTTGAAGCATCTAACCATGGCGAGCCTGTCATCCATTATACCGACTCGGTTGCTGGTCAGTGTTATGATGATATTGTCGCCCGTTTCTTGGGTGAAGAGCGTCCACTCCGTCATCTTGACGTGAAGAAGAAAAGTTTATTACAGCGCTGGTTTGGGGGTTAATGATGACTAAGAAAAAAGGATTTTGGAGTAGCCTATTTGGTACTGATGACAGCAATGGCACAGCAGGTAGCGCTAATTTGGCGACTGAACGCCTTAAGGTTATTGTCGCTAGTGAAAATCGCTTAAATAACCGTCTCACTGCTGATCGTATCGAAAAGATGAAGCGTGAAATTTTAGAAGTGGTCAATAAGTATGTCAATGGCGTGCAGATTGATGATGTCAATATCAATCATCGTTCTGAAGATAGCCTAGACGTACTAGAGATGAATATCAGCTTGCCTGAGCACAAAAAGTAAAGTTATCGTCATTCCACTATGAAAGTATTACTGCGTCAACCTCGCTTGAAGTATTTAATATATATCTTCACTCGATTGCTTTGTACTACTTTTAAATTGAAGCGATATATAACAGCAGAGAGTTTCAATTGATGCTTTTATGCTGGATTTCAAAAAAGCCCTCAGTATTATTACTGAGGGCTTTTTTTAGTTTAAGTCATGACATTACTTTTGATAACACACAGAATTTTTTTAACACACAGCTATTTTACAACGGACTACTTCATACGTGCTATCAGATTGTCTTTTTTGACAAACTGATGATACAAAGCCGCGCTAATATGAACAGCCGTAAAGGCAATAATAGCTTGCCAGATAACGTCCGTATGCAGGTTGTTATAGAAACGAGCCAAAGTTCTGTCTGGCGTGACAAATACAGGGATTTGGAACAAGCCAAAAATATCAACAGGTCGACCACCATAGACCGTCATCAGCAAACCAACCGTTGGCATTGCTATCAGCAAAGCATATAGTCCAAAATGCGACAAGTGAGACAATAATAACTGCCATTTTGGCATCGATATAGGTGGTGGTGCTTTAGTAAATACACGATTAATCACTCGTGCTATCATCCAAAACAATAAACTAACGCCAAAAGCTTTGTGCAGCCCAATATAAATATTACTATCAAGATTATTATTTAACAGCATCATTATCCACGTAATCAATAATAAAACTGCACTGATCCAGTGAAAAATTCGACTACTGACTGACCACTTTGAATTCGTATTACTCATGAGCTACCCTATCACCTTCATTACTAGTTATCTGTCATCAGCAATATAGATAAAAACAGCTACTCATTTAGCATTCAAAAGCCATTGAGATGATTTAAACATTCAATTCATAGTAAATGAATAAAAAATAGAAGCGAATCTAGCTGCTTACATCAACCAACTGATGAGCAATTTTGTCTAAGTCTGGTACTAAATAGACTTTGTCCTCAATCATAACGGTCTGAAAAAGGTAGGATAGCATAACGTTTTCATTAAAGGGTACTGCTGTTTCGTTGATGTTTGTTTTATCGAAATTTTCAGGTACTTCTATATCTTTGACATCTGAAATACGTACTTGTAATTGGTGTAGCTCACCTGCCGTTTGCAACGCTAAGCGATGCTCTGAGGTATTACCTTCTAGTACGATTATTTTATCTACTGCCTTATCTTGTGGTAGCAAATGAAACACAGAAACTTCTTGATCCTGCCAATCATAAATTGATGTATGTTGATCATGCTCATCCACACTCAAAATCAGACTACTTGGAATCAACCAATCAGGCTGGTTGAATGCAGGAACAATAGTAACGTCGAGCATCCCGTTGGTAGTGGTCAACAAGCTCACAGCTTCAAACGAATGTTTCAAAATTTGTTTCATACATCACTCACAATAAGTTAGGGTGAAGAGGCTTTGACTGCCCTTTCGCCAATATAGTCTGTCAGTTTTTGTGCCAAATCTGTCGGACTACCAATAAAACCACAATATCCTGAATCGATAATGGCCTGAGGCTGACTAGGACAAGCACTCATACTAGGGTCTTGCACCCAAAGTTGACTATTATTATCTTGAATGAGATCAAGATATTGAGACCCATCATTACCCATACCTGAAAATATGATGTTAATAAGATCACTACCATAAACGTCACTGGTGTTCTTCAGGATTTGACCGATGGCAGGTTTATACTCACCTTCCCAAGCTTGCTCTAACAGTATGACTCGACCTGTCGAGTCACAGACAATCTGTTTATCAATAGGTGCTATGAGACACTGACCGGCTCGCAAACGCTGCGAAGAAGTAATGACCTGACATTGCCAATCGTTATGACGATTTAGAATGCGTGGTAAGGTATCTATCATGGTTACATTAAAATGATGTGCCAATAAGATACAAACTGGCAGCGAGGCTGACAAATTGTCTAAAAATTCTTTGATCGCACTTGGACCACCCATAGAGGCACCCAAAAAAACCACATAGTGCCAATCGGTATCAGTACTATCATGCTTATGAACTGGCGCATCTATTAGCATAGGTAGTTCAAGCATTTGTGCAAGCTTACGTTTTAGCTTACGCTGCCATTTTGCATACTGCGTGGCTTCATTGAGATAAGGTGCCTGACTAAAGCCCACCAGTACTGCAGCAGGTTTAGAGACGGTCGTTGCAGTCACAATATTATCATCGTAGTCACTATCTATCAGCCAGATATCAATGACCACATCAGAGAGTACAGTTTTTGCTTGCAACTGCGCCCGTGACATACACCCAACTAGAGTAAAACCACAGCTGCGGACAGTATCCGAAAATGCCATACGCTGATGATGGTCTTCTGCCACGACCATCACCTTAATATCATTCTTTTTTTTATTCCTCAGTGCCAAAACACCTGTATTATCCTTCATGAGTTAGACTGACCCTCTGACCCAGTATGTGCTGGATTTTATTGAGCAGTACTTGTTCTTGGAAAGGCTTACCCATGTAATCATTCACACCAATCTCTAGTGCACGCTCGCGATGCTTTTCACCAGTACGCGAAGTAATCATAATAATTGGAATATGCTGTAAGCGCTTGCTATATCTGACTTGGGTAGCCACCTCGAAACCATCCATGCGTGGCATCTCAATATCTAACAATATCATGTCTGGTATCATATCTTGTAATATCTCAATCGCATCAACACCATCTTTCGCAAGCGCTACATTGAATCCTTGACGTTCTAAGAAGCGTGACGTTACTTTGCGTACGGTGACTGAGTCATCGACTACTAAGATAGTAGACTTAGCCTCTAAACCGCTTCGTTTAAAGTCGATAGGTTGCGGTATATTTTGAGTCATCTGTGCATTTCGCATTAAAGCGATTAGATCCAAAATTAACATCACCGAGCCATCACCCATAATAGTAGCAGCTGAGATACCTGATAGATGTGATAGTTGTTGCCCTAAAGGTTTTACGACTACCTCAATACGTGATCCTGCAATCTGATCAACTTGCAACGCGATATTCTGTCCAGTACGGTTCTTAATAATAATGAGTGGTAAACTTGTATTGGTATTGACAACCAACTCGTTCAGCTTATTGCCCGACAAAATCTCATTCAAGTAGCGTACCCGATAGTCAACATCTTCAAAATTTAACGTTGAATCACCAGATTGGTAGTAGTCGTACAGTTTTTCTGGATTAACGCGAACCACGCGCTCAATCTGTACCAGTGGTATCGCATAATAACGATCCGCTGCACGCACAACCAAAGCATCAGATACAGCAACCGTAAGCGGTAGGCGCATCGTAAAACGAGACCCTTTACCGAGCTCTGAGACAACTGACACAGAACCGCCTAACTGACGGATCTCACTAATCACTACATCCATGCCTACGCCGCGTCCAGAAATCTGCGTGACTTGTTTGCTGGTACTTAATCCAGCATTAAAGATGTATTGCATGATATCAAGGTCGGTTAGACTGGTATCACCAGCATCAATGAGCCCTTGAGAAATAGCTTTGTTACGAACGGCTTCTACGTCGATTCCGCGACCATCATCCGTTAACTGAATGACAATTTCACCGCCTTCTCGACTGACTTCGAGAGTAATATGCCCACTACGTTCCTTACCTGCTCTGAGACGTGTCGAGGTATTTTCGATACCATGATCGACAGCATTACGTAGCATATGCTCAAGTGGTGAAGTCATACGCTCGAGGATGGTTCTATCCATCTCATCATCAGCATTAATAATCGTTAGCTCAACAGATTTATTAAGCTCATTCGCAGTTTGGCGTACAATACGTTCGAGACGTGGTGTCAGATGCGTAAATGGCACCATACGCGAGTTCATAAGACCGTCTTGTAGTTCAGTTTGTGTCCGTGATAATTGCAATAGCAGACTTTCGCTATCGCGTGTCTTTTCTAATAACGTATGATTAATATCAATTAAATCCGAAGCTGATTCTGTCAAAGATTTCGATAATTGATTTAAGGAAGAATACTGATCCATCTCAAGAGGGTCAAAGTCTTCGTTTTGAATCAACTCATCATCTATTTGAGATAAAATTTGTGCTTCAAGTTCGATTTCCATTCGGCGTAACTGATCAGCCAATCGCTGCACCGTAATGCCCATATCTTCAATGCTGTTAGTCAAGCTACTCATGCCCATATCGATACGAGCACGGTTAATGGCTGACTCACCAGACAAGTTAATCATATGCTCAATCAAACCACCTGAGATACGAATCATTTCACTGTTGCTGGCACTCTGATCTTCTTCGCTTGTACTGAGGATCATAGATGGCATTTCACTAATATCTTTTGCCAAATATTGTGAATCTCGATTTTCTTTAGCGATCAAGATTGCTTCACGTTGAGACTGTAGAGACTCTTTAGGTGCTTGCTTTAAACTATCAGGATTTTTGCTAAATTGCTGCAATGCCTCAATGAGTAACGCAGGCGTTGGCGGATTGACATGATGTCTAAGAATAGACACCGCATCAGCTAGCCAATCATGGCTGGCAACTAGTAATTCCAATACTTTTTTGGTGGCAGGGCGGCGGTTGTCTATAAAGTCTTGATAGACAGACTCCATCTCATGAGACAAATCTGCAATACCAGTAGCAGTAACCATTCGTGCACCACCTTTGATAGTATGCAAGTCACGCTGTAACGCTTGTAATGCTGTTCTATTGTCCGTGTTTTCTAAAAATAATTGCAGATACTTATTGCGATTGGTAAGGGCTTCTGCTTCTTCTAAAAATACCGCTAATATATCAGGGTCTGGTAAACCATTAGCCCATGACTGTTTAATCATTCTATCTAAGCTTGAGCTATCTAGTACATCATCTTTACTATGCGTACTGCTGACAACCTTACTTTGCGCCTCAGGTTCAAAATGATTTTTTGGTACAGGTATGATTAACTCTACCATTTCTGGCAAGACTCGTGCTTTTAGAAGCTGTTGTAACTGCTCAATAAGCTCTGATGCAAAAAATGATTTTTTATAGCTCACGATATGCATGACTTGCAATGACATTGTGTCCTGCACCATTTGCATAATTTCGAGCCATTGAGCTGTCGGTACTCGTCTGTTTTCTACAAATGCTTCATAAACACTTTCAGCTTCGTGGGTCAGATCACCAATACTGCGAATGCCCGCCATCCGTGCCCCACCTTTAATAGTGTGCAGATGACGTTGCAAAACTTTTAGAGCATTGACATTGCTAATATCTGCTCGCCACTTGTTAAAGCTCTCATCTAACGCAGCATCTAGCTCTTGCGCTTCTTCTAAAAATATTTCTAATAGCTCAGCATCAGTATCGATAGACTCAAGCTCTAGATCAGATGACGAAATGGCTCGAACCGCGAAAACATCCTCATCTTCACTGCCGTTATCCGCATGGTAGATACTTTGTAGATTAGCCAGAACTTTCTGATCTACCTTCAATGAGGTACTACCCGCTAGTGCATCAAACAAACCAACCAACTGAGCATGACCAGTATGCAAAATAGCTTGAATGTCTTTATCTCTTGCTTTTTCAGGATTATCGTTTAGATAGCTATAAGTATTACCCAACTCATCAAGAATTGAGATGAACTTGGGAAATGGTTGTGCTTTATTGGTTAAATATTTTATTTGTGAGACTTGCTGATCTATATATTTTTGAATATTAGCTGTTTCAGCTTGGTTCAGCGCATCATCCAACTCCCACTGAGCATCTAACAATTCATCAATATTATCATCTAATAACTGCTCTATCGTCGGTTTATTATCAGACATCAACTCAGTATCACTAGCGACATGTTGTTTACCAAGCATCGCCTGTAATGAGGCTAGATCTTGTTGGCTTTGTACGTCTTCTAATAACATGTTTTTTGGTTGAACGTTTTGCTTGTAACTGTTCAAATAACCATCCATGAGCGTAGATGACTTTGCTAATGCCTCTAAATGCTGAGCATTCATGGCTTTATCTTTTTGCTGTAGCAGCTCTAAACTATGCTCTATGGTCGCACTTACTTCACTAATAGCCGCAAGAGCACTAGAACCAGAAGCACCTCTCAGAGTATGGAATGCACGTACAATATCATCCGTGACTTCAATATGAGGCTCATCTTGATGCTCATCGACGAATTGGTCTATTTCCTGTAATAACTCTTCTGCTTCGTCGATAAAAATCTCAAAAAACTCTTTCTCTTCATCGCTTTGAGGCACGATGATAATAGATGCTTCTGCTATCATTTCATTAACAGAGTTAATCGTTTGCAGCGTAGCATCAATTTCTTTGTTGCCATTATCATGGACAAGATTGGCCTCGCCTAGCTCAGACGACAACAGTGATGCTTGAGTACTTTCAAGATCGGACCCATTAGATACTATGTCATTCTGATGTAAAGCAGAATAGCTGAACTCATCACCATGCTGCTTACTATAAGCATTGGCGCAAGCAATCCAAAGTGGTAGCGTCGTTGGGTAATCTTGACTGTCATTTTCAAACACGATTAGCATTGAAGGATAAGCAGCTAACACATCTGCAATAAGCTGACTCATATCTGCTGAAATGGCAATACTATTATCTAAGATTCGATTGAGCATGTTTTCTATTGCCCAAGCCAGCTCAGCAGTATAATTGGCACCTACCATGCGGCCTGAGCCTTTTAAGGTATGGAAACCGCGACGAATATCTGTCAATCCGCTTAAGTCACTTTGTGATAGGCGCCAATTTTCATATAGAGGTACAATTTCAGCCAGCACTTCATTGGCTTCTTCTATAAATATCTCTTTAATATCAGGGTCTGCATCGTTAGCATCAGCTGCGAGCTGATGTGGGGCTTGCATGAATGGTACGAGTACTGCAGGAATCTCGATATCAGATAATGAAGCAGCTATATGTTTGCTTTCATCTTTATCATCTGTCGTTTGAGAGTCACAAATCGTATCGAGAGTAACTCTCAACTCGGCTTCAACAGGCTCAGACATGCTTAACCCAGCATTCATGGGTTGCTGCGCCATTAAATTATGGCTCTGTAGAACCGTAATGGCAGGATCCAAACTTGGTAATTGCTGCGCTTCAAAATCTGTGACCAACGCAGGCAATTTTTTTGCTGTTTCAATGACTAAATCTACAACATTATCAGTGACAGGCAGTGTCTTATCTAAAAGACGATTGAGCAATTTTTCGATTGACCAAGCCATCTCACTGATACTAAAAGCACCTACCATACGGCCTGAGCCTTTTAAAGTATGGAAACCCCTACGCACTTCAGTTAGTGGTGTTAAATCTTGTGCATCCTGCTGCCAAATAGGTAGAAAGTCGTCTAAATCAGCGATGACTTCAATCGCCTCTTCAATGAAGATGTCACGAATATCCGCATCCATCTCGAAGTTATCGGGCTGAACTTGCGTGCGAGCTTTCGTTAATAACTCACTCTCTAGACTATTACTCTCGACACCACCTTTCTCTTGCAAAAGAACATCATCAACACTGGTATCAGTCAAAGATTCAGCATGAATAGACTGAGCATTAGTAGGAGCCAACTCACCATTATCATCGTAACGAATTACATTAGTTGCGGCTTGCTTTCGAGTAAGAAAAGTCTCTTTGACGGTACTTGGTGCGGCAATATAGTCATTAAGCAGACCTGTGGCTTTAAGAGTGTACTCATATGCCTGAGTCAATAACTTTTGATCAAAAACCTGCTGCGCAAGATAGTCTAGTAGTAGCTCAATAGATGTCAATCCCTCAGCCAATGCCTGAGTGACGTCCCAACTAAGCGTTGCAACTTCATGAGCTGCCAACTGTGTAAACACGTTGGATAGCGCATTGATGGTTTCACGAATTTCTGGCAAACCCATATCAATAAAAGCATCACCAATCTTAGAAAAATCAGTAGCCGTAGGCAGCAAATGAATATCTTGACGTTGTACATATTCATGAAAGCTTTGCTTGACATCTTCTACTGCAATGCGAAGCTCACGCAAGTTACCATCGGTAGTATTCACAACCTGATTATTTTCAGCTTGTGTATCGATATCATCAGGTATAGTGATAAAAGTGGCGGCATCTCCGATTTTTAGAGATATCGTCTGTTCTGTATTATAGAGCGCATTATATAGCTCTTGAAGCTGACGCTCGATTTGCCATTGCTCTTGTGCAAACCCTGTTTCGGATGACAGTGCGTGCTCTAGATTTACCAGAATAGACTCTACTTGTGCGACATAATATATCCAACCTCGACTCTCGAGTTGATGCTGTATTTTTTGTAGAGGGTCTAAAATTGTGTCTGGGTTATCCAGATTAAAAATAAGTGTTTCAAGCTCATTGAGTATTCGCGGTAAAAAACGCGATACAGTAACCGCACTGTGCGGCAAATTATTTAGTATGGACTGAGTGCTTTTGCTATTTTGTGTAAGATTGCTTAATTCGATATATACTCTGATAATCAAGCTTCTAATAGCGTTCGACGAGAGTTCGGTTTGCTCCGCATAAAATTCTATCACTTGATCCAACTGACCCAATAGTGGAGCATAGTTTTCAGGTAGTGGTGTCTCATTATTTACAAGATCGTTGAGCCATAAGTCTGTTAGATACCAAAGACGTTGCTCATCTTCATGCTGAGAGGTTTGCCATAAATATTGACTAACTCTGCCTAATACTTTTAATAAAGGAGATTCATTGGTATTGGCCACCAATAATTCTTGTACTTGCTGTCGCCAAACCAGTAATAACTGTTGGTAATGATGATTTTCTAGATTTGTGGTTATTCTACTTTCTGGAAATACCACTTTAATATTATCAATGATATTGTCATCGGTAGTATGACTGCCTAAGCCTTCATTCTGGCTAGCTGCAAGCATTTCTAGGGACTCTGTCGCTATGCCTAGCTCTGATAGTGCTTGTGTAAGGTCACTAGCAGCATTATTAATCAGCGTCGTGTTGTGGCTAGTGGTACGCACATATTGATTCAGCTCACGTTCTAACAATCTATGAGCAAACTGACCGATATGGCTGTTATTGATAGAAATACTATCGTGACCACTTGCTTCTACCAATAAACTCAGTTTATTGGCAAGATCTGCTAGCAGAGGCAAGCGAATCATCGTCAGCGCGCCGCCCACTTGATGGTAGTTCTGCACCATCTGCTCGTAATCAGTGCTTTCATCACCTAATTGCCAGCCATCAGCTATCTGTAATAGTTGCTGATTCAAAAGTGGCAATAACCACTCGAGCGTCACGATGTCATTGGGCTGGTTTTTCATAGGGTTATCCTAACTCGTCTAAGCACTAATTTAGGCATTTATTTTTTGCCACACATTAACCTGTGGGTGCGCAATACGGCGCATATTCGAAGGACGCCAAAACAACGCCTCACCTGGAGCCAATATAATATAACCACCTAATGCACACTGCTCTGATAGCCTTGCTAAAATATCGCGTTGATCAAATTTACGAAAGTACAGCAACATATTTTGGCAAATAATGACATTTTGGAGATGCGAAGTGGGTGGCTTTTGTTCAATAATATTATGTAAAGCAAAGCTAACATACTGTTTCAAGCTCGGTGCTATTTGCCAATGTGCTTGATTACTTGCGATCATTTCTTTCGTTATTGTTGAATCGCAAAAACTTGGTTTTCTAATTGCACTATTAGCACACAATGGCTGTATAAATTGCTGGCAGATGTCTGGAATTAAAGATTTCTGCCGCTGATCATAATGTCCTAACTGTGCTCTTTTGATAGCTCGATGGCTAATGTCTGTACCCAATATCGTATAATTTTTTAATTGCTTTGATATTAAGCTCATCGCTAAGGACCAAACTTCTTGTCCACTTGCACAGCCAACACTCCAAATGCGAAATAACTCATCAAAATTACGTTCAGCACTATTATCAGTATTGGTAGCAGCTAACCGGAGTCGCTGATGTTGCGCTGCACACTCTGTGACAAAATTAATAGAAGGTATATAACGAAAAAAACGACTTTCGTGAATCAGTACGTTATCTAATAGCTGTTGACGCATCTCGTTGTTTTTTGGCAACCGATGCCATAAATTTTTAGGGGTCAATCCATACGACGATGCCGTATGGTCAATCGCATTAATCAACCACTGCAATTGAACATCGGGTAGAACAAAACCTATTTCTTGTTCTATGTATCGTCGCCATTGCTGCACATCAAAGCTATTGTTCTGCGAAGAGGCCTCAACTAGTATTGGCTTAATGTGCTTGTTAGCATGGCTGTCTAGCTGAATAAATTTATTCATGTCACCCGCTATAATTGCTGCTGCAAACCATTATTATCTACATAGCAATATAATTAACATATTAATAAAAATACTGTAAAGCCTCTAAGGCTCAACTTATAGTGTTCAAACTTATCATCATACATTTTCTGATAATGCTTGCTCGTTATCTAATAACTCATCATCACTTAGTACTTTAAAGCCTGTTACTGATTCTTGTAGTGCTGCAGCCATTTCACTCAGCTCACCAATAGATCGTGCAGTTGCCATCGTACCAGAGGAGGTTTGTGAAGTAATATCTTGAATGATATTCATGGTATGAGAGATATGCCCAGCAGACTCAGCCTGCTGTATTGCAGCATTTGAGATGTTTTGAATCAAATCAGCCAACGTGTTAGAAACGCTCTGGACTTCTTCTAGTGCTTCACCAGCATCTTTTGCTAACCGGGCACCGCGCACAACTTCAGAGGTTGTCGATTCCATCGACACAACAGCTTCGTTGGTATCTGCCTGAATGGTTTTTACCAATGTTTCAATCTGTTTGGTTGCATTAGCTGAACGCTCAGCAAGACGCTGTACCTCATCAGCAACAACCGCAAAGCCTCGACCTGCTTCACCAGCCATCGATGCCTGAATAGCGGCGTTCAATGCCAAAACGTTGGTTTGGTCAGCAATGTCATTAATCAAACTAACGATATCACCAATCTCTTGCGAAGATTCACCGAGACGTTTGATACGTTTTGACGTCTCTTGAATCTGATCACGAATAACGTTCATACCTTCAATAGAGCGCTGTACAACTTCTGCCCCATTATAAGCAATGGCAACTGAGCGCTGAGCAACGGTCGCAGATTCCGAGGCGTTATTTGAAACTTGGTCAATTGAGATTGTCATCTCATTAATGGCCGCTGACACACCAGCAATTTCTTGCGCTTGATGTTCAGATGCCTCAGCAAGCTCAACCGCATTCATCTGCGTTTGATCTGAAGATTGCGAGACACGATCAGCAGTGTTGTTAATAACCAGTACTAACTGACGAAGTTGGTCAATTGCAAAGTTTACTGAGTCAGCAATTGCGCCAGTAAAATCTTCTGATACGGTTGCATTGACCGTCAAATCACCTTCCGCCAAATCACCCAACTCATCAAGTAAACGCAGAATAGCAACCTGGTTACGCTCGTTTTCTTCTTGGATTTGACGCGCGCGCTCAGACTCTGCTTCTGCTTCTTGGCGACGACGTAATGTTTCTTTTTCGATAAGTAATCTTTCCGAGCCACCACGATGTTTAAGTAATTGGTACAGAGCAAAAATTATCCCTAACACCCCTATCACGAACACGACGACAGGCAAAACAACTGACTGAGTAAAGTCAGAAAAATACTGACTCACTGATGATAAGGAGTTTACCAACCAAATCAGACAAGCCACACTTATCGAAACAAAAAGCACTAATAATAGTTTCCACTCACTATTAGCGTTTGCACCACCCGCTGTTGCATTGGGTGTACCAGCTACAGGTTTATTTATAACATCACTCATCGTGCGTATTCCTTTAAAACAATCATCAAAGTCTTATCGTGACTGACTTTGACAATCTTATTGTTATAAAACAACAGTGATTAACAAAGCCTGTGTGAATGCTGATATCTAACTGTGTCGTGTGCTATTACTTGATCATAGTCCTAACAGTCAGATATCTGTTATCGATAGCTATATTGCAGCATCGGTATATTGTAAGTCTTGTGCGAGTAAACTGGGCATAAAGACATACCAGTCTTGTTCATTTTTAAAGAACTTACCATGATTATAAGGTGCAAAAGGCGAACTAGACTCAATTGCCTCTGCACGGTACTGGTCATGTGTAAATTGTTCGATACCAATAACTTGGTCTACTACCAGTCCTGAAAAGAGATTGTCATGATCAATGACAATGACTTTACGTTGGCTCATTTGCGTTAAGCCACTAGGAACCTGTAGAAACCGAGACAAATCAGTTATTGGTAGTAGACGTCCACGAATATTAGCGATGCCCAGCATCCAAGGTTTTACTAAAGGCAAGCTGGTATACTCTGGCATGGCTAATACTTCTGATACCTGACCCATTGGCGCAACCAAACGCTGTCCACCAATCTCAAACACCACACCTTGCCAATCATACTCTTGTCCACCGCGGCGACCACTTTTGCGCGCGCGTGCCAAATCTGCTAAACGCAGAAGCTCAATAAACCCTTTGGAAGCCACAAGCTACTCCATTACTTTGCGAATGATATTAACCAAGCTATTTTCATCAACTGGTTTGGCGATATACTCTTTAGCGCCTTGACGCTTTCCCCAAACTCTATCTGTTTCTTGATTTTTAGTACTGATCATAATCACAGGGATATGAGCAGTCGTTTTACCACGAGTAATTTTTCGAGTGGCTTGGAAGCCATTCATCTCAGGCATCACTACATCCATCAAGATGACATCTGGTAAGTGATCAACTGCCATTTGACAGCCTTGCTCACCATTTGTCGCCTCTAATACTTGAAAGTTATGTCTAGCAAGCATATCGCGAAATTTCGCCATCTCAGATGGCGAGTCGTCAATGACTAAAACGGTAGTCATGGGAATTTCCTTTATTTTCGAAAATATCCAAGAGGATATGTTGTTATATTATTGAGACAACTAGAGTAAAAATCATTTGCCAGAGATAAGTGGCAAAATCACTTTTTTAGCAGTTGTTGTGAAATATTGAGCAATTATTATTAATTGTCACTCATGTTAAGTATTTTGACTTTGTAACCCAACCTACAAAAACATGCATAAATCATACCAACAATAAGCCTAAACGAAACTTTATATTTGCAGATGTACATACTTTACTACTAGCAATGACATTTGCCGTATTAGCGGTACTGGTTGATTGCCTCAAACAGCTCGTCTTTACTAAACGGCTTTGTCAGATACTCATCAGAACCAACAATACGACCACGTGCTTTATCAAATAAGCCATCTTTTGAAGACAGCATAATGACTGGTTTGTTAGCATAGTCAGGGTTGTTTTTTATCAGAGCACAAGTCTGATAACCATCTAAACGTGGCATCATAATATCGACAAAAATAATGTCTGGGTTGTTATCAACAATCTTTGCTAAAGCATCAAAGCCGTCAATAGCAGTCACGACTTCGCAGCCCGCTTTTTGAAGTAAGGTTTCTGCGGTACGGCGAATGGTTTTTGAATCATCAATAACCATTACTTTCAAACCATTAAAATCATTTTCCATTATCACTGTCCTATAAACGACTATTTGTTCGTAATTCTATCGATCAATACAAAAATTTAACTGTTATTTAAACGTGTCATATCACTTATTATCGGATTGATACGAACAGCTAAATTTGCATTACCATGATGTTATGACAGCGAACCTACTATCTGTCAGTATCGGCCTATCAAACATGCTGTCAACATGAGTTACTATACGCACTTTTTTATTAATAAACTTAAAAAAATGAGCCAGAAAATAAGCTTTTTAGGTGAACCATACAACTTTCATTATCACTAATTAAAGTAGGGCTCTTTTTGTATCATGTAAAGCACTTCCTCACTAACCGTTTGAATTGTTATCTAAATAGAGATAGTTCAAATCAAAATAGTCGACAACTTTATGATATTTCTACATTATATAGAAACGATGGAAATATTGCTGAATAATCTTCCTTTGTTCTATAAATGTATCAATATGCTTTATCAGATTCGTTTTTAGCACAATTATCGATCCTTTTCTAGTCATAATCGAGTCAATATACAAACTGACCAGTAATGTAGAGCATTTTTTTGCTAGCTATATTTGTTATTTTTAACATTATTAGGTCTGGTCATCGCATATTTATAAAATGAAGTAAGTGTTTAGCAGCCGTTTCACCGCACTGTAATTCAATATATAATAAAATGATAACTACTATGGTGAACGCGATGACAGTTTCCAAAATTTTAAAAAACAGCAGCTATTTATTGAGTGCTTTACTCATTGCTGCCTGTCAGCCGCCAGCGCCTACCGATGATCCAGCGGCCACTGAAAACAATCCGGCAGTAGATACTCCCGTTGTCATTACCGATGATAGTGTGACCATTACACCTGATCATATATTGAGTATAAAACCTTCACGTTACCAGCCTAGTCTTGGCCTACAAGGCAATATTGAACCTATTAAGCAGACCCAATTTGTGACAGTACATCCTATCAATGTAGAAGAGATCTTGGTTACTAAAGGCCAATGGGTAGAAAAAGGCACACCACTACTCATTGTCAGACGATTGGAAACAGAAAGTAAAACGGTCAACTCATCTAATACATCAGACGATACAGCGGCAGATTCCGGTAAGCCTGATCAAGACACTGAGGTGCAAAGTGGTACTGATGTTGCCAAACAGACTAATGCTCAAGATACCAGCGCAAACGCTAAACCCAATCAACCTGCAGTAAATAATGATACAACCATTAAGAAGGCTTTATCTGATGGCACAGAGCCATTAACGACAAATGCAGCTATAACTAGCTCAAGTGATGGTGATGATGATGAGGTTAATAGTAGTAAGGGTGTAGAGAACTCAAAGCCTCAATATAAACTGATTACTATCCGTGCAAGCTTTTCAGGACGTGTAGAAAACCTGTATGCAAAAGCGGGTCAAAAGCTAGAAGCTCGAATGCCACTCCTGAAATTTAGTGATGAGACTAAATTACACTTTACTGCTATGCTACCTATCCAAGCTGAACCCCAACTGTCGGTAGGTCAGACTGTCAATTTTACTGCTGAAAATATCTTAGAAAAATTTACGGGACAAATCAGTAAGCTGACTGCGACCAGTCAACCGAAAAGACTTATGGTCAATGTTGATGTTATTGACAATGAGGTCAGTCGTAAGCAGTTATTACCAAATATGCAAGTAACCGGGCGAGTCAATTATGGTCAGATAGACGTGGGTACTATTGTGCCAAAGCGCGCGCTACACGATGTCGACTTGACAGAGTTGCAAGCGCCACCGTATAAACCACTCAAGCCACTGACGGCTAATGTCTGGATTATCGGACAAGATCAGCATTTAAAGCGATATCCTATTGAGGTAGTCGAGTACAACCCCTCGACAGAACAATATTTGATTGCAGGTATTAGCAATGACAGTCTGATTTGTTTGGCTGATTTGCCGCTTGATTCTGATGGTAAAAAGGTCAATGTTTCGTAGTCCTCTATACTGACAGTTACATTGTGTAGAAATATTAACAAAGCCTCTCTTGTTTTGTAACAGCCTAATTAGGCAATATAGCGGTACTATAGATAGTATTATAAATCGCTAATAATTACTGGCTAGATACTAGCTAACCATGAAAGAAACTTTGAAATCTTAGAGGCTTGATAGTTTGAATGCCTTAGAAATTAAAATCATTGATGTATTTGTCATGATTTAAATATCAGAGCATATGAAACTTTTGATAAACCATAACAACAACTAGAGGATAACCCATGAGTAAGCAAATTTTATTGATTGAAGATGATCCTGATTTAGCTGAATTGATCAGCGACTATCTAACCATGAACTATTATGATGTGCATCATGCAGGTCTTGGTCAAGAAGGTCTTGAATTATTAGACACCAAAGAGCGTGATATTGACTTGGTTGTTCTTGATTTGATGCTACCTGATATGGATGGTATGCAGGTATGTCAAAAAATTCGCGGCAACAAAAACAACATGACCAACAAAGTGCCAATCATCATGCTGACAGCGAAAGGTGATACAACCGATCGCGTGTTAGGTCTTGAAATGGGTGCTGATGACTATATCTCTAAGCCTTTTGAACCGCGTGAACTGCTAGCACGTATTCGTGCTGTCATTCGTCGTCACGAGCAACCGAATCAAGCAGATAGCCAGTCAGACAGTTTGACCTTTGGCCGTTTGAGCGTATTCCCTGATAGCCATGAAGTCACTATCGATGATGAAGCTGTACGTTTGACGACGCATCAGTTCCAATTGTTGCATTATTTTGCCACACATTCTGGTAAAGTACTGAATCGTGAGCAGCTTTGGCAAGCCATGCCAAACGATGATAGCTCGGACAATATCGATCGTGCCATTGACGTTCATATCTCACGCTTGAGAGCTCTAATTGAAGACAATCCACGCCAGCCAAAACGTATCATCACGGTACGCGGTGTTGGTTATCAATTTGCCACTGATCAGGTTTGATCATAGAAAACAGCTGACGGATCGAGAAAACGACCATCCTATTGATTCAGTTTTACAAAATCAACAGGATGCATCGATATAAGCGTCCAATAATAGAGATGGTTTAATGCAGCAGTTGGGTTTTCGTTCCGTATTTGCCAAGTTGTTTGCCAGTGTCATGATGGCACTTATCTTATTTGCAGTGGCTATGGTGCTGTTGACGCAACTTGTGCATGATAAAGATGCAGGTATTCGCTCAGAAGTACTCGCCACACAAATTTTGGGACAGATAGACCCGTTCCTGCACGAACTAAATACTTCCATTAGCCGAGACAATCGCTTACAGTCTCGCTTTATGTTGGCAGTGGTCAAAAAAAGCTTTGATATCTTTGATGAGTCGTTACAAGCTAAGATGGGCTTGTATGACAGTCAAGGTCGGTTGCTCATGCAAACAGACAACAGTGACCTACCGCTAGAGCTGCCAGAACCGCCTTCTTTGTTATCTCGTGTTTTCCCTTCATTTGCAGAAACGTCTCCTACCAAGCAAGCTCAGGTCTATAGTGCTACTGGCTATACACTGTTATATGAATCACGCTTACCACCCAAAAAACCCGTACTCTCTGCTGCCCTGAATTTATTCACAGGCACGCTATTGCTGCTATTCATTATGGCAGGTGTCCTATGGTGGATTGCTCGAACCATTACTTGGCGTATCAATCAGATGAGCCAACAGATGACTCAATTGGGTGATGGCGACTTTACGGTACGAGTGAATGCTCGCGGTAACGATGAGATTGCATCATTGGCACGCGGATTTAACCAAGCTGCACAGAAAATCGAACATCTTATCGATGCTAATAATTTACTATTAGCACACGCCTCTCATGAGCTACGTACGCCCATTACGCGTATTCGCCTGCAAATCGAAATGATGGACATGCTGACTGGTTCGTTACCAACCGATACCAAAGCAAAATTTGATAAGCGTGCTCATGCAATCAATCGCGACTTATCAGGACTTAATGATTTAGTAGAGAGTATATTACTAGTCAGCCGTTTAGATGCTGGTCATGCCCTGCAACAAGTTGAGCATTTAGATTTATACGACTTAGTCAATCAAGAGCGTCAGCATTACCCTGAAGCCACTCTAATTGGTGAGCACATCGTCATTGATGGCCAGTCATCGATGTTGACTCACTTAATCCGCAACTTACTAACCAATGCAATGTTACATGGCAAACCGCCAGTGACAGTATTACTGTACGGTGTTCAAACGATCGATGAAGCTGATAACGTTCCTGATTATCTGCTACAAACCGTGTTATGCAACAGCTTTGCTGATTATGGTAGCTCTGATTTCGAATCATATGATGCACCCATCGATGTCAGCGAAAATGGCGCTCACAACGCTTCAGATTTAGATGATTCGTTGAATACTATCGATAAGAGCAAGTCTGAAATAGCAGATACGAAAGATATATTACCAGCACCGACTATCTATAAAAACGGTACAAGCATTACGCCAGATACTGATGACGAAAACCTAGAAACTAGTGTTACTCTTATAGAAGACAATGCTAACGATAAACAGACTGATGCTGATATTACTAAAAATTCAACAAACCTCAGCGACACAGTTGAGACCAGTAGCGAATCTTCATTGATTGCCGACTATTATAGCTTTACCAATGATTTGACCGATAGAATCAAAAAAGTTATTTGGAGAATCGTCCCCGATACTGAGGTGTCTACTGATAGCGATACAAGCATTCATTCAAAAGACGGTCAAAAAACGAATAAGGCATCTATTTATTCTGGCATCTCGAAAAATAACACCAAAACCAGCATGCAGAATGACTCTAAAGATAATGATCAAAATGTCGTTGAAACTCAGAGTTCACCACGCAAAGAAAGCCTATTTGCCAAGCATATAAAGAAAGCCAAAGCGGAACCTGTACGCCCATTACCGAAATATGCCGTACTAGCAGTGATTGATGAAGGTACAGGTATTCCTGAAGACAAACGTGAAGAAGTATTCAGTCCATTTGTACGTTTGCAGCAAAAAAACAAAGGCTCTGGACTAGGCTTGTCTCTCGTGTCGCAAATTGTCACTGCCCACCAAGGCCGTATTCTCACTGATACCCTGAATGGCCATACTCGGTTTTTAGTCATCATACCAGTCGAGCATGATCCACATTACCACCAGCATGATTAGTTAATCGTGCTATCAAATGCACATTTCCTATCACGACCTCACTACCCTCTCACTTCCTCAAAGTTCTCACTACTAATAGCTATTAGTCATAAGCGTGTCACGGATGTGCATATCCAAAGTGCTTGATAATATGCTATATTAGCGCCCCTTATTATAGGGTTATTAACGATTGTTTTTTAATTGGCTTCTTACACAGTAGTAGAGGCGAAACAATACGTTCATGACTATTAAAATATTATTGAATTTTGAGCCCTCCATGAATGACATGATTGTCTTAAACGATGTGACCAAAAGCTTTTTAAGCGACCGATCAATCAAGGACAAAAACGGCAAACCGCATTGGTTTACTGCCGTTGAGCCGACATCCCTCACTATCCAACAAGGCGAAATATTCGGCCTAATGGGATATTCAGGTGCCGGTAAATCAACCTTATTGCGTCTGATTAATATGCTGGAACGCCCAGATGCTGGTCAAGTCATCATCGATGGTACTGACTTAACGACGTTATCTGCTAGTGAATTGCGTATCGCACGTCATAATATTGGTATGATTTTTCAGCAGTTTAACCTGATGTCTAATCAAACTGTTTTTGATAACGTGGCATTTAACTTAAAAATCTCTGGTTATCCAAGCCGTGACATTCATAAACGGGTTATGGATTGTCTAGCAATCGTTGACTTAACCGACCGTGCTGGCCACTACCCTGCCCAGCTATCAGGTGGACAAAAGCAGCGTGTTGGTATTGCCCGCGCAATCGCACCCAGTCCAAAAGTACTATTGGCCGATGAACCAACCAGTGCACTAGATCCTGCGACGACCCGTAGTTTGCTGACATGCTTACGTGATATCAACGAGCAACTTGGTGTCACCATTGTCATTGTGACTCATGAGATGAGTGTCATTCGTAGACTCTGTGATCGCGCTGCATTGCTACATCAAGGACAACTACTAGAAGTTGCAGATGTAAGAGACGGTCTGATTCAGGCAACCACCCCTATTGGCCAAGGCTTAGTGCACGAAGACTAATGAGGCAGGAGAAAAAACATGTTAACTGGTAGTGAATTATCCGCCTCGATAGATAAACTGTTGGTGCTGCGCAAAGAAATTATAAGTGCCTTTATTGATACGTTTATTATGCTCGGTATCTCTACAACAGTCGCCATTATCATTGGCGGACTGTTTGGCATATTCTTATTTTTGTCCAGTGATCGACAGTTTTTGCAAAATAAGACGCTGTATGGCGTGCTTGGTGGTATCACCAACTTTATGCGCGCTTTCCCTTTTGTGATTCTAATGATTGCCATGAGTCCTTTTACTAAGGCCATTGTAGGTACTGGTATTGGCCCTATTGCCGCATCATTAGTACTCGCTATCGCGGGTTCGTTTTACTTTGCCCGTTTGGTCGAGCAAAACTTACGTGAAGTGCCGCGCGGTATTATTGAAGCCACTGAATCGATGGGCGCACGGCCTTTGACCATTATCAAGGTTTTACTCAATGAAGCCCGTTCAGGACTGGTATTGTCCGTGACTATACTTTGTATCAGCCTGCTCTCTTATTCAGCAGCTGCGGGTATGATTGGTGGTGGCGGTCTGGGTGATTTGGCCATTCGTTATGGCTATTATCGTTATCAAACTGAGGTGATGATTTTTATCGTCATCGTATTATCGATAATGGTCATTTCGATTCAAGCCTCTGGTAACTGGTTAGCCACTCGCTTGGATAAACGCTAAAAACGGTTCCAATAAAAAACAAAACTAAGTACGACAATGCTTATATGAAGAATATTCAAGGCTTCATGCCGATTCATACTAAGCAAAACGCTTGACTTTGTTACTGAGACCCTTTAATTTTGTTACTAAATTAACAGCCGTTAACTCAGCAGCATTACTATTGATAATGTTGCTTTTTTAATGGTCATTATTTAACCCTTTATCCCATATCTCTTATTAAGGAAGTTCCATGAAATTAACAGATATCAGCCGTCAGTTGGCGACTGCATTTGCCGCTGTTGGTGTATCAGGCCTAGTGTTAGTTGGCTGTAGCAATTCATCAGCACCAGAAGCGACCCAAGAGCCTGTGACTGAAGGATCAACTACAGAAACTGCTGCTAGTGATATCGATCCTGAGCATACAAAAATCATTATCGGTACTACCGAAGGTGACTTTGCCGATATGGTACGTAACCAAGTAAAAGGCTCACTTGAAGCTCAAGGTTATGAAGTTGAACTGATTGCCTTTACTGACTATGTGCGCCCTAACCTTGCATTGGCTGAAGGTGATTTGGATATCAATATTTTCCAGCACAAGCCTTATCTTGATAATTTCAAAAAAGAAAACAATCTTGATCTAGTAGAAGCATTCCAAGTACCAACGGCTCCGCTTGGTATTTACTCAGGTAAAAAGAACACGCTTGACGCTGCTTTCAAAGGCATGAGCGTCTCTGCACCAAACGATCCAAGTAACTTTGCACGTGCCTTGGTTATGATGAATGATCTTGGTTGGATTACCCTAAAAGACAACATCGATCCATTGACTGCATCAAAAGCTGATATCGCTGATAACAGTAAATACGATATCGATATCATTGAATTAGAAGCAGCTCAGTTGCCACGCGCCCGTGATGAAGTTGACTTTGCCGTTATTAACGGTAACTATGCAACGGATGCGGGTATCGAGCTAACTGAAGCTCTATTCCAAGAGCCAAGCTTCTCTTATGTCAACTGGTCAGCGATTAAGTCTGCTGATACTGGCAAAAAATGGGTTGAAGACGTAACCAACGCTTATAACTCAGAAGCTTTCAAAAAGTACGCTCATGACACTTTCCCAGGTTATAAATATCCAAAAATCTGGGGCGCTGATCATGGTGCGCACACTGACGCCGCTGCACCTGCTGAAGCTGAAGCAGCTGCTCAGTAAGTAGACTAACACTCAAAAATGGTTGCTCTAAATAAACCATTTTTAAGCTTAAGTAGTAAAAGCCCATTATTCACGAATGATGGGCTTTTTTTGATCTCAGTTTTATGAACGGCAAACAATTACTCGTAGTCTATCCAACATAATTTGGATATAACGAAGCCCAGTGAAAGTACTAGAAGTGGGAGATTAAACAAGATTAACGCAGTAATACTTTTATAACGGAATAACTTATATAGTGAAAATGACGTTACAACCTGTTAGTCCTTTGTAGGAAACCGTCACTCGCTCTTTCACTTCACACAAATTTTTCTTATAGTAGATGAGCTTAATAGTTGCTAGGTAAATAGTTACTAGGCAAAATTAAATATAACTATTACTGATAAATTAAATAATAAACTATAAGGATAATAATATGAGCGTTAAAAATTATAAAATTCGTACCGCTGGACAAGCAAATATTCCTGTACTCGGTCTAGGCACATGGCAATCAACTGGACAAGATTGCATCGACGTCGTCAAACAAGCGTTAGAAATGGGTTATGAGCATATTGATACTGCTCAGGCTTACGGCAATGAAAAAGAAGTTGGACAAGGTATCAAACAATCTGGTGTGGCTCGCGACAAATTCTTTTTGACCACGAAGATATTTCCTGACGATATGAAGTTTCAACCAGAAAAACTAATCGCAGCGGCTAAGCGCTCTTTGGAAGATTTAGACACTGATTACGTTGATTTACTCCTGTTACACTGGCCTGATGATCGTGTCCCACTGTCTGAAACCATTCCTGCATTGTGTGAACTACAGAAACAGGGCTTAACGCGTCATATCGGTGTTTCTAACTTTAATATCGCTAACATTATTGAAGCTAAAAAGTACGCTGATGTACCAATTGTGGTCAATCAGGTTGAGTTTCATCCGTTCATCAAGCAAAACACATTGCAGACTTTCTTGAACAATCACCATATCCTGTTAGAAGCTTACTCACCGCTTGCGCGTGGTGATGTGTTTGATAACGATACCATCAAAGAAATTGCAGATAAGCATAATGTGACACCAGCACAGATATCATTGGCTTGGATTTTATCAGATAAACATCGTGTCGCCATTCCGAAGACTGCAAACCCTGACCATTTACAAGGCAACTTAGATGCCCTCAATGTGCAATTAAGTGCTGAAGAATTAGAAAAAATTGGCAACTTAGCTAGTAGTGCTGGTCGCAAAATTGAACATCCTGACTATAGCCCTGTATGGGATGACTAATATTTCGTCATATTAGAGCGTATTCTAAATTTAAACGAGCCAATACTTAATCAGGATATACTCTAAAACCCGTATAAAAAAAGAGCCGCTAATTGATTTTAGCGGCTCTTTTTTTTGATTAAATTTGTTCAAATATAGCCGATTCAATTTAAAAGTAGTACAAGGCAACCGAGCGTAGATGTATATCAAATACTTCAAGCGAGGTTAACGCAGTAATACTTTTATAGTGGAATGACTATATTACTGCTGCAGCGTATCGGTCTCATGCACCTTTTCAGCAGGATTGTATTGCTCAGAAGATGGTACGGCACCGCTACGATTGTTCTCTTTCATTGATTTGGCCACTTCTGGAGGCATATAATTTTCATCGTGCTTAGCCAATACTTCACCAGCCACAAAGGTATCGCCTTGCATTTTACCAGTGGCAACCACACCTGAGTTTTCAGCGAATAAATCCGGCAAGATACCTTGATAAGTCACTGGAACGGTTGATTCAAAATCAGTAATCGCAAACTCAACATTCAGTGGATTATCTGCTGCACGCTGTACGCTACCTGCGACCACCATACCACCTGCACGAATGCGCTTATCTTGTGGCGCCTCACCTTTCGCTATGGCAGTAGCGTCAAAGTAGTAGTCCGTCTGTTGCCCAATAGCATACAGCACCAGCACTACGGCTATTGCGGCTCCTGCAAGCGTAAACATAACCCACATCAGTTTTTTGCGACGAACTGCATTCATACCACTACCTCATTGATGAGTCGCTGTTTTACAAACCATAATCAATCTATAAAACAGAAAAATTTGAAGAAACTACCATTAGAAAAACTTTCTAAAAATGTCTTTCTAAAAATGTCTTTCTAATCGTACTCTTCTAACGGCTATATGGTAGCATTTTTCGGACAAATCAATAGGCCTTATAGTGAGGTATGATGTTACCCATTGATGAATGGCTCACTGACCATCTATGCACTAAAGTCATGATATCGAAATGTTTTTTTTAACGAGAGTGCTTGGTTGCAGATGGTGTTGCTTTAGTCGTACGCTGTGCCTGACGTGCTTGCTGAATTGTCAGCTGCTTGATAAGAGCTTGTCTCTGTCGGCGACTATAAGCAATAAAAATCAGCATCGCGCCAACCGTAATAGCCCAACATGACCAAACAAAAACACCATGCTTACCCATGGCGATGAACTCAGATACGCTATAAAAATAGGGCTGCATAATCGTTTCCTAGCCGTTATTTATGTTGACCACGGATGTACTCTTTCACCCATGCTTTGCCTTGGTCACGATACAATATCAAAGTATTGGTACGATAAATGGCTAATGTTGCCACCAGTAAATAGCTACCAATTACCATCAATAGCAACGGCATCCACATATCTGCCGACATCTTTGGCGCTGAGGTCAAACTAAAAGTCGAACCCTGATGCAATGTATTCCACCACTGTACTGAGTACTTGATAATCGGTAAGTTCACGGCACCAACAATCGATAAAATGGCTGCCGCTTTGCCGCGATTGGCAGTATGCTCAAAGGCTGCAAACAGTGCCATGACACCAGCATATAAGAATGCCAAAATCAGCATAGACGTTAAGCGTGCATCCCAGACCCAATAAGTGCCCCAAGTGGGTTTTGCCCAAATAGAGCCTGTAATCAAGCTAATAATACAGAGCAAGAAGCCTATGGGAGCAATCGCCTGTGCCACCAAACTGGCCGTCTTAATCTTCCAGACTAAGTAGATTGCCCCCAGTATAGCGAGCGCAAAATAAATAGAAATCGCAAGACCAGCAGCTGGTACGTGGATAAAGATAATGCGGTAGCTATTGCCTTGCAGGTAGTCAGGCGGCGCAAAAGCAAGCCCCCAAACGCTACCTATCAGCAGACAGATACTGGCTAATATGGCCAACCACTTAACCCAAGGTCCAAAGATACGGAAAAACTCCTTGGTACCCACAGTGGTCAAAAAGCCTTGCCAAATGCGCTGCCACAGGCTAGGAGATGAGACGTTATTCAGGTTGGGCATGGGGATAAACCTATTTGCGCAGCTCTTTGGTCATAACGGACACAGCACACTATGGGCGCTATTATCTATGAACCTGCTGGCGTTAAACACTGGATAGAATCTACAAGTGATTGTTTGCGTATTAAGTTGGCTATTATAGCAAAATTACCCGTTTTCAACAGGCTGTTAATATAAAGGTTTTTTATGAGGACTGTTGATGCATCCTACTTGACTTTTAATTAAGCCACGCCATTTTTAAGGTCATCGCAATTACCCATGGCATGATCAAAACCGAAATAATACTGCCTGCCAATAATAACGCTAAAATGGGCAAGCCATTTAGACCAGAAGCGAATAAATCAACGGCACCAGTCGCAAAAATCAATACCGGCAACTGCATTGGCAACGCGATTAATGGCACGAGCACCGCGCCATTTTTTAATGATAGCGTCAAACTACTGGCAACTGCTGAGAGCATCAACAGCATTGGACTACCCGTCACAATAGATGCCATTAGTATCCACACCTCAAACCAACTGAGCTGAAACAATGGTACGGCAAGCAAGCTGAGCGCTGCCACAATGCCGCTACTAAAAATCCAATGAATCACCAAACGTATCAACACCCACAGTGGCAATGAAGCGTTGGCGACGACTAATTGTGCGAGCGTACCATTATCAAGCGCGGGCTTAAATAGTCCATCAACGCCCATTACTAGTGATAACAGAGCGGCAATCCATACGGCAGACACACCGAGCCGCTGCAATAGCGCAGGCTCGCTACCAACTGCTAACGGAAACAAGGTTATAATGACTAGAAATAGTACTAAAGGATACAAC
Organism: Psychrobacter sp. TB55-MNA-CIBAN-0194; assembly: GCF_040309505.1. Taxonomy (NCBI): domain Bacteria; kingdom Pseudomonadati; phylum Pseudomonadota; class Gammaproteobacteria; order Moraxellales; family Moraxellaceae; genus Psychrobacter; species Psychrobacter sp. TB55-MNA-CIBAN-0194. Next base: position 61,389 of record NZ_JBEOOW010000009.1, read on the forward strand.
CATTGCACTGCTCCTTGCTGCTTCACTTGCCATTCACGACGCCACAACTGCATAAAACTGATGCCGCGCACAGCTGATACGATAACGTTCGAGCCTTTATCTGTTGTTTGTACGGGGCTATCTGTCATTATCCGTCCTTTTACCTATACTGCTTATAGTTATCACACTTATTGAAGCTATCGCACTTCTTACAGTTATCGCATTCATACCATATAATCTGACAAATCGAGCACTTGATTGGCAACGCCAACGGCCTGATGACTGGTCATTAATATTGAGCCACCAGCATTAGCAAAGTCACTCAATCTGTCTTCCATTCGTACCACCATATCGACATCAAGCGCAGTAAAAGGCTCATCAAGTAACCACAAAGGTGTGATATCAGGGGTCAGTAGATATAATCTTGCGAGGGTAATACGGCGTGTCTGCCCAGCAGATAAATGACTGGAGCTAACGGTCTCAAACCCTTGTAATCCTACCCAAGCGAGCGCATCATCGATATCAGTGACACTTGGTGTGATACCATATAAATTCAGTAGAAATGTTAGATTTTGCGCGACGGTGAGATTTGGATGAATACCCAATTGGTGCGAAACATATAAAGGTTGAATAGGCAGACTTACAGCCCCTTGGTAAACAACCTCACCAGTAATGACTGGCAGTAATCCAGCCAGCTGCATCAGTAACGTTGTTTTACCTGTACCGTTCGCACCAACTAAATGACAGAGGCTACCTGCAGATAAATTGAGAGAGACTTCTTCACATAAAGGTATTTCACCGCGCTGGACTGTCAAACCATCAAGCACCAGTAAAGGCATATCCAAAGCTGTCATCAAAACCTCTCATTATTTATCAAACAGTAATCAATATTCACCACAAACAAATATGATGTTCATGGCATAATACTTTATGCTTACCACAAACACCCAGTATAACAAATTGTCGATTACTATGACCTCAAAACCTATGCAGACTTCAAAAGATAACCAAAACCTAGACTTAGAAACAAACACGTCGACGTTCACTATTAATAGCTTAATCGACGCCCAAGTTGATTTTATGCAGCATTGGTTACGCCAGCAGGCTGAGCCACTGAGTATGGAAGCTTGGCAATGGTTTGGCGCACAACCACTTAACAAATACATCAGCCGTGATAACTTGCAGCATTTGATGGGTGATTGGCTACTAAGTCAGCCCATGACGGCGGTGATGCGTAAGGATATCCGTGATATTTTGCACACGGTTATTTATCACCCAGTCAATGATAACGTACCCCTATCCGAGCTAGTAGATGATACACAGGTTGAGACGCTAGCCAACTATGTAGGCAGTCATGAACAGCAGCGCAATGTTTTAATTCACACGCTAGTTGGCAATGAAACCTTTGCAGACTTACTGACCCAGACGCTATATCACGCGATCAACGACTTTATGGAAAGCACACTAGATAAAGCAGGCGGTGTTGGTAAATTGATGAAACTGGGACGTAGCTCTTTTGAAAAAGCGACCAACAGAAACCTTGATGAAAAACTGCAAGCCTATTTGCACCGTAATATTAAAGATTTAACACGTCGGGCAGAAGCCAATGCGCAAGCACATCTATCAAATGAAGAAGTGGCACGGTTATTAGTCACTGGTTGGGCGCGCATCAAAGAGCAGCCTGTCAGTCATCTGCAAACTTATCTGCGTGACGAGCCTGACAACAGTAGTATCGATCATATCGAAGCCAGTATTCAGCAGAGCTATAACCGCCTGCGCGTGTCGCCGTATTTACATACGCTAGCAGCAGCAAGCATCGATACTTGGTATGACAATCATCAAACAGACACGATTGCGACTGTTGCTGCCAGTTTGCATATTGATGAGCAAACCATGACACAGTTTAGTACAGCGCTACTGCCTGTCGTACATGATGCGCTTGATAGTCCATGGTTTGTGGCACATATTCGTGAGATGTTAGAGGCGTTTTATGCACAATCGCATATCAAAGAAGGGTTGGCACTCAATAACGAGTAACTCAACATCTTGGGTTATACATCAGACGCCATTATCATTCACTTATTGATCAGCAACCTATAATTATGAGCCAAACGACCAAACTCAGCTTGTGGCAAAAAATCAAACAGTTATTGACTGCTGCTGCACCGCAGACTGTTGCTGATACTGATACTGATATGCATAATGATGATATAAGTAGCAGAGAGACTAGTGGCTCAAATGACCATAATGACTCGCATAACAACCATAATGATAATAAGAGTAACTCTGACCCTACCACTGAAAATAAAAGCGAGCAGGTACAACCTGATGCTTTAAGCTTAGATAAAGAACAACCCGAGAAACATGACATACTTATTATCGACTGTCTGAAGCAGTATTTTCATACCAAAAAATGGCACTATACTTATCATCGCCCGAGAGCCAATGATGACCAGCAATCACACCATTTGTCTTTTTCGATGCGTCACAAACAACTAATCTGTGCTTATCTGTTTCGCTGGCAGGAGAAAAACAAGCTGCTGGCCATTTATGGTATTTTGCCATTTTCAATCCCAGAGAGCCACCAAAGCGCTGCGATGCTACTAGTCACTCAAATAAATTACAATATGATGATTGGTAACTTGGAGATGGATGTCAATGACGGAGAAATACGCTACAAAACCGCCATCGATGTCGAGGCAGTTGATATCGACAAGGCGCTTATCGAACACTTACTACAAAGCGTGGTTGCTATGACCACTGTCGCTCATGAGTTATTTAGTGATTTGATCAATAATCAAGATCCTGCAGAGGATATGCAGACGTTACTCGCAGAGCTACACCAACAAGCAGACGCTCGCACGTTCTTTTTGCCAACGCAGTTTGTGCAATGAAACCGTAGCTATTTACCTGACTGTCCACTCACCCGTTTAGAAAACCATTACCCTATGCTAAAAATTGCCTACTCTGATATCTTTCGTTACTCAGTACCTGAAAAGCATCGCTTCCCTATGCAGAAGTACACCATGATTCCTGAGCGCTTAGTGGCCGAAGGGACGATCACCACCGATAACTTTTTTGCGCCTGCAAGCTTAAGTGAAGACGAGATTTTGACCACCCATACGCATGACTATTGGTATCAATTGAAAACGCAAACATTACCACGGAAAGAAGCCCGTGCCATCGGTTTTAAGATGACACCCGAGCTGGTAGAGCGTGGTCGTTATATTGCTCATGCAACCTATGAATGCGCATTATATGCACAGCAATATGGCGTAGCAATGAATGTCGCAGGTGGCACACATCACGCGTTTTCAGATCATGGCGAAGGATTTTGTGTCTTTAACGATGTTTGTATTGCTAGTAATTTATTATTAGATCGCGGATTGTCGCAAAAGATTTTGGTTGTTGATTTAGATGTGCATCAAGGTAATGGCAACGCTAGCATCATGGCAGACGAGCCACGTGTTTTTGTGTTTAGTATGCATGGTGCAAAGAACTATCCTTTTCGCAAGCAAGTATCAGACTTGGATATTGAGCTAGATAATGATACAGGTGATGCCGAGTATTTACAGATATTAAAGGATACGCTACCACGCCTAATAAAAAACTTTGCACCCGACATGATTTTTTATCAGTCTGCGGTAGACGTATTGGCCACTGATAAATTAGGGAAACTCGGTTTGACGATGGAAGGTTGTAAAGCGCGTGATGAGTATGTGTTGCAGCAAGCAAAAACCGCCAACATTCCTGTTGCTATCGTGATGGGTGGTGGCTATTCAGAAGATATCGAAGATGTGGTCGAAGCGCACTGTAATACTTTTCGTCTGGCGCAGCAGATATTCTTTGGTAAGTAAACAGCACCTATGCCAACTTAAAGACGTTGGCTACTACAAAAATGCCGTAATCCCCTGCCAGCCCACACGAATACCAAGCACCGTGACAATCAATAAAATAAGCTGACGAAAGCGAGCTTGCGGCAAGTAACGACGCAGGCGAATACCAACCAAAAGAGTAACGATAGATATCACGCTAAGTAAAGTAATCAGCTGCCACTCACCACTGGTCAACGCCATAATCGGTTCACGTAACACAATAATCTGGGCAACTTTACCCAAAAAATAACACATATTGCCGACTTTCGCGATGGTGTTTTTATCATCGCTGGCAGACAGTAGATACATCATAAGGATAGTCGACATGGCATTGGTCGCACCGCCAATAACGCCAGCGCTAAAACCAACCATAATCAGCACAGGCTTGGTATCTGGTAGACGGGTTTGTTTGCCAAGTAAACTACTGATGACATAAAAGGCAATAACCGCTGCCAGTGTCAATAAAATATAAGCACTATCTATCCATAGCAATAATTTGGCACCCAGTATGCTGCCAAGTAAGCTGGTCAATGCCAATAACCAATAACGCCTGCCATAATAAGTAAAATTCTGCCAAATCGTACGACCACCACCAGATAGCCAAGTCATCGCATTGAGTAATATAGAGGGAAAAATAACCAACACAATGGCGTGTGGCAACGGGTAAATACTCGCAAGTGCCGTGGTTGTCACCAACGTCACACCTAGCCCGCTAATACCATGCAGCAGCGATGCCATTGCAAAAATCAAAGTCAGTATTAGCATCTGCGTGCTATCGTTACCCACCATTTCCATCATATTTCATACCACTCAGGGCTTTATATTTACATTTATAGCGACAGCATTAATGCCTGTCCTAATTTCAATAATGGCGATAAAAACGCAATAAATCTTAGTCAAGTAAAGCAACTAAGGACAGATAATATTTTCATATTACCTGTCCTTAATGCCATTCAATGTGGACTTAGCCAGTTTCGTTTTGGCGCATCACATACTGTCTTATTTAGATTGAACGCATATCTTAGCTATTATGGCGCTGCCAAACTGTTTCACCGATGATGCTAGCCAATTGCTCAGCAATCTTATCTTTGCTTGCTTTTTCAAGCATGATGCTATCATTCTCATAATGCTCTGAGAAAAACACCTGCATAGCATTATCGTCACTAGCAAAACCAATATCAGCCCGTGAGACATCATTACAAGCAATCAAATCTAAGTTTTTGGAAATAAGTTTACCACGAGCATAGTGCTCGACATCTTGGGTTTCTGCGGCAAAACCAACGACAAACAATTCTGGATGAGCAAGAGAGATAGTCGCCAAAATATCAGGATTTTTAACTAAATTTAGCGCCATGGCATCTTGCGTTTTTTTGATTTTTTGCGGAGCAGCTTCTTCCGTACGGTAGTCAGCAACAGCAGCCGTCGCAATAAAGATATCAGCGACTCTCACATTATCATCGGTGCTAACCGTGACATTATCCTGCTCGTCCCCGCAATCGCAATCGCCATGGTGGTCGTGTGAGTGGTCATGATGATGATCGTGGTCATGCTCGTCTTCAGATATGTATTGTAGCTCGCTATGTGTACCATCCACACATTGCTGCGCGGCAGTCAGCATATCTTGCGCAGATAAAACATCTATACGCGTGACTTTAAGCGGTGTAGGAAGTGCCACCTTACCACCGGTAATCAAAATCACCTCGGCACCAGCAGCCACACAAGCACGCGCTAAAGCAAAACCCATTTTTCCGGTAGAATGATTAGACAAATAACGAACCGGATCGATTGCTTCTACTGTCGGTCCAGCGGTAATCACCACTCGCTTGCCTGCAAGTAGTTGCGGTGTCGTTTGCATGGCATTGAACAATAATACTTCGGCCAATAGCTCTTCAGGCTCAGGTAATCGCCCTGCTCCCACATCACCACAAGCCTGTTCACCGCTTGCAGGCTGTATCACATGATAATTCATGTCGCCCAGCGTTTGCACATTGAGGTTTACCGCTGGATGCGCCCACATCTGCTGATTCATCGCAGGGGCGACAATGACAGGTGCGGTGGTAGCAAGACAAACGGTGGTCAGCAGATCATCCGCCATACCCATCGCAAGACGTGCGAGCGTATTGGCCGAGGCTGGCGCAATGACGATTAAATCTGCCCATTTAGCCAACTCAATATGCCCCATCCCTGCTTCTGCTTGCTCATCCAGTAGTGAGATATGCACCTCATTACCAGTCAAGGCTTGCAGTGTCAGCGGTGTGATAAAGGCCTGTGCACCCGTGGTCATAATGACGCGCACATTAAAGCCCGCTTTGATTAATAAGCGGGCAAATATAGCAGATTTATAAGCGGCGATACCGCCAGTGATAGCAAGCACAATATTAGACATAAGCATGGCAACAATAAAAAAGTTGAAAGATAAAATTGCGCTTATAGTAACAATTATGAGATAAGTTGGGTAAGAATTTCGATATTTACCAAATATCTCTAGCAGCAATCCATTTTCAAGGAGTGATAATGGCGATCAAAGACTGGCATGAAGATGACAGACCACGTGAGAAGTTGTTGAAGTTTGGTGCGGCTCATTTGTCCGATGCAGAGATATTAGCCATATTTCTACGTACAGGCACTCAATCACAGTCAGCGATTGAACTGGCTCGTCATTTGATCGAGCAGTTTGGTAGTTTGGCAGAGCTATTGGCCGCGCCACAAGAAATCGTCCTTGCCTGTCACGGTATCGGCCCTGCAAAATATTCGCAAATATTGGCTTCACTCGAGATGGGTACGCGCTATTTGGACAGCCAACTCAAAACTGGCCAAGCACTCGGGCGCTCTCAAGCAGTCAAAGATTATATCAGCACCCAATTACGCGGTGAGCATCGTGAAGTTTTTGCCGTTCTTTGTCTGGACAATGCTCTCAATCTTTTAAACTTTGAGATACTATTCACAGGCGGCATCTCATCATGCTCAGTCTGCATGAAGCACGTACTACGCCACGCGTTGAGTCATGCAGCCAGCCAATTAATCATCGCACACAATCATCCTCATACAGACTCCAAGCCATCGACAGCTGACAACTTACTCACCTATGAGCTAAAAAAGGCCTGTGATTTATTAGACATATCGCTAGTCGATCATATCATCGTCGGACGTAACGATACTCTATCCTATGCCGAAAGCTGTTTGGCGCCTTTTGGGTAGTTTTATCTGACTTATTTGGTCTTTGGTCGCACTAGCTATATACTTTATGCAGCTTGATACATATTATCGACACAGCGTAGCATTTTAACCGTTGATAGTCGCCGACAACTGTTTCATATTGATGGCTATCTTTATTTTTTATTTGTCTTTTCCTAATTGGACTTCAAAGCCAATTATTGGTAGCTGGCTTAACCTAGCTATAAGACTACTAAACGTCCGAAAAATAACAACTATATAGATTCAAACATTTTTACACCTACATTTCTCACGCTTTTGGTTCAGCGTTATAAAGGAGACAGTCATGGCAATTGGCTTATTTATTTTGGCAATCATCATTCAATTAGCCATGGTTTTGGCCATCTTTTTGTTGTCCCTGTCACGTGTCACTGGCAGCGTTACTGCCCTTGTTACCGTTATCGTCACTGCCGTTATCAGTCCATGGTCACTTATATTAGGCGTACCGATAGCGCTGCTATGCCTGGTATTACTTGTCGCCCCTCTTCGTCAATCACTGATTACCAAGCCTGTCTATAAAGCATTGGGCGGCGCGATGCCGAGCATGAGTGATACCGAACGTGAGGCACTTGACGCGGGCACTAGCTGGTGGGAAAAAGAGCTATTTATGGGTACGCCTAACTGGGACACTTTTGCCAATTATCCGTATCCAGAACTGTCAGAAGAAGAACAAAGCTTTATAGACAATGAAGTAGAAGTCTTGTGTGCCATGCTTGATGAATGGAAAATTCAGCATGAAGACAAAGACCTGTCGCCTGAGGCGTGGCAATTTATTAAAGCCAATGGCTTCTTAGGTCTGATTATTCCTAAAGAATTTGGTGGTCTAGATTTTAGCTCGTATGCGCAAAGCCGTATCATGAGCAAAATTGCCTCACGCTCTCCTACAGCCGCTGTGACTTGCATGGTGCCAAACTCGCTTGGCCCTGGTGAGCTGTTGATGCATTATGGTACGGATGAGCAAAAACAACGCTGGCTACCTGGTCTTGCCAAAGGTGAGGAAGTACCTTGCTTTGGTCTAACTGGTCCTGAAGCGGGCTCGGATGCGGGCGCTATTCCTGATACGGGCGTGGTTTGTTATGGTATGCATGAAGGCGAGCAGGTACTCGGCCTACGTATGAACTTCTCAAAGCGCTGGATTACGTTGGCACCTATCGCCACAGTCGTGGGCTTAGCATTCAAAATGCATGACCCAGAAGGCCTGCTTGGAGATTCTAAAAAAACCGATTACGGTATTACCTGTGCACTCATTCCTGCCAGCCATCAAGGCGTCATCACAGGGCCACGTCATAACCCAATCGGCTCGCCATTTATGAATGGTACAGTCGATGGCAAAGATGTCTTTATCCCATTAGATTACATCATCGGCGGTGTCGAGAACGCTGGTCGCGGTTGGCGCATGCTGATGGAATGCTTGGGCGTTGGTCGCGGCATCTCTCTTCCTGCATTATCAACCTCAGCCAGTGAGATGACGTATCTGTCTGTTGGTGCTTTTGCTAAGGTTCGTGAGCAGTTTAAAATCTCTGTTGGTAAGTTCGAAGGCGTACAAGACGCCACCAGTCGTATGGCTAGCAATACCTATATGCTAGAAGCGTTTCGCCATCTCGTTACGTGCGGATTGAACCAAGGTGGTACGCCATCAGTCATGACAGCCATGGCGAAATACTATGCGACCGAAACTATGCGCAGTGTGATTAACGATGGCATGGATGTGGTTGGTGGTCGAGCAGTACAGATGGGTCCGCGTAACTTTTTGGCGACGCCGTATCAGGCTATTCCGGTCTCTATCACGGTTGAGGGTGCTAACATACTGACCCGCTCATTGATGATCTTTGGTCAAGGTGCCATGCGCTGCCACCCGTATCTATTTGATGAGTTACAACTGCTACAGAGCAAAGATAAAGAAGGTGCGACTCGAAAATTCGATACGCTTTTCTTTAGACATTTGGGCTATACCTTCAATCGTGGGGCAAAAGCCTTCGTCGCAGGGTATGTCGGCGGTAGCAATCATGCACCGAGTTTTGCAGACAGCTTTACCCGTCCCTACTACAAACATATTAACCGCTTAAGCGCGGGCTTTGCCCTAACGGCTGATATGGCGCTAGGACTGTTGGCTGGCGACTTGAAACGTAAAGAAATGCTCTCTGGTCGCTTAGCCGATATTCATAGTCATTTATTCATCGCAACGGCTATTTTGCAGTTTTATGAACATGGCACCAAATCAAAGTCTGAGCGCTTACATGCTGAGGTTGCCTTGCAAAACAGCTTATACACCATTCAAGAAGCCTTCTTATCATTCTTTGATAATTTCCCAAATCGTATGGCAGCCAAACTGGTCAGCTTTGTGACTTTCCCAAGTGGTCGTATCTTTACGCCGCCAAGTGATGAACTCAAACGCCAATTGGGTGATACCTTCATGGATGACTTTGAGGCCAATCCTTTCCGTGATTATCTAAAAACCATGGTCTACTACACTATTGAAGAAGACGATGTGACCGGCCGTATGGAGCATGCTTATCAGACCTTAACCAGCATCGAACCGTTATGGCAGAAGTTTAAAAAGGCTGAGCACCAAGACAGTTTTGAAGGACTTACCTTCGAAGATCATGTCGTGCATGCCAGTCAAAATGAAGACATCACTGAAGAAGAAGCCGAAGTGCTTATTCAATATAATGCCATACGCTTTGACTCGTTATTGACCGATGTGTTCGATGAACATCTATTGCAGGTGCAAGAACGCGCCAATCCGCATAGCCTCGACAATGCTGTACAACAGCTGACTGACTATGCTGAACTAAAAAGTGCCGCACAAGCTCGAAATGGTATTGCGACTGATAACGAACCCTTAGTTGATGATTCTGATGTTCCTACTAGTGACAACATTCATGCTGTCGATAATATTTCTGCTAGTGATAATGCTAATAGCAATGTTTCTGCCAACACCGATAAACCAACTGGCGATGCCAACCCAAATCACGGCTATGAAGTCGACGGTGATGTCGAGATGGTTGATGAGCAGGATACTGTTGAAGAAGTACAGGCGCAGACCGACTTTGAAGACTCTGATCCTGAGACAGAAGCACTTGATCCTCGTTACCGTGATGCAGAATCGCATTTGAGCGAACGCATGAGTAATAACCATCGTCTCAATAAATACAATGCTGAAAATTCTGACAACTTGTCTAGCGCTGACAAATCTGATCATTTGGAAATCGCGAATGACAACGTACAAAAATCCAATTATCTAGATAGCACTGAAACCCCACAAGTAGAAGATAACGTAGAAAAACCATCTACATCCGAGAGCAAGTGGCGAGATGGTCTGCGTCGTGATGAAAGCGATAATGTATAAGCACGGTAATATACAAATGTAACCGTATTCAGGATATAAAAATCTCAAATACCACATGACTATTGTTTAATTTAAAAAGACTGTCCAATTCGGGCAGTCTTTTTTTTGGTTACAAACAAAAACTTTTGCTTATCATTAGCGGAAAAAAGCAGTATTATCTGCTCTCTTGAAATCGTGGGTAGCCTTATAAGCGCTTTATTCTTAGGTTTATCTCGGCTGAATCATAAAAAAATGTTGCAGCAACCTTAACAATTATTTAATATTGTTTGAGAGCCTGACATAGAATGACCAATCAAAATTTATAGACGTAGCAAGATCGGGTGTAGAAACAGCAATCATTTACGCATTGATTTATTATCATACCTGCTATTGGACGTTGTACACAAAAGGATAGAGGTTATGTGGAAAAATATGGGACTGACGGGCAAGATCATGGTTGCCATGGCGCTCGGTATCATACTGGGTTTGTTTATAAACTATTCAGGACTAAACGCTGAAGGTGGCTTTGTTAATACGTATATTACAAACGGCTTTCTCGCTATTATTGGCAAGCTATTTGTTAACTCACTCAAAATGCTGGTCGTACCGCTAGTACTGATCTCATTGATTTGCGGTGTATGCGGTATTGGTGATATTCGTCTGCTTGGTCGTATTGGTACCAAAACCTTTATGATCTATATGTTCACCACTGCACTTGCTATTGCAACGGCGATTGGACTTGGCATCTTGTTTGGTATTGGTAAAGGTATGGACATTGGTACAGATGCTACCTTTGAAGTCGCATCAGCGCCACCTTTGCTTGATGTATTCTCTAATATTATTCCATCAAATCCCATCAGCGCGATGGCCAATGGCGATATGTTATCCATCATTTTCTTTGCGATTTTGATTGGTGTCAGTATCTTGATGGTTGGCAAGCCTGCTAAAGGCTTGGTTAAAAGTTTAGAGCTCATCAATGAAGTCATCTTAAAGATGGTGACCATCATTATGAACCTAGCACCTTATGGTGTCTTTGCACTATTAACCAAAGCCATGGCAGAGCTTGGCTTAGATTTGATTTGGTCATTGCTTGGTTATGTGGCTGTATTGATCGGTTCATTGGCGTTCCATTTCTTTATCACCATGATGATTGTCCTAAAAGTCGCTTCAGGCTTATCAATCAAAACATTTTTGGCAAAAATGCGTGAAGTACAGATTTTTGCATTCAGTACTTCAAGCTCGAACGCGACGATTCCTATCACCTTGCGCACAGTCACTAAGCGTATGGGTGTGAATAACTCTGTTGCCTCGTTTACCGTTCCTTTTGGTGCCACCATCAACATGGATGGTACGGCAATCATGCAGGGTACAGCGACCATCTTCATTGCCAATATTTATGGTATTGATTTGGGTGTGACCGAATATCTAACCGTTATCTTGATGTCAGTATTAGCCTCTGTCGGTACCGCTGGTGTACCGGGTGTTGGTCTGATTATGCTATCAATGGTATTTGCACAAGTTGGCTTGCCTATCGAAGGTATTGGCTTAATCTTAGGTGTGGATCGTATACTAGACATGCTACGTACTGCTGTGAACGTTGGTGGTGATGCTGCTGTGACAGCTATCGTAGCAAAATCAGAAGGTAAAATGGATGTAGCCATTTATAACGACCCTAATGCTGGTGCCAAAGACGTATTCGACGGTCATATTGATGAAGACAATGAGCGTGAATTCTCAGAAGTCTTTAGCGATGGCATCATGGGTAGTGAGTACGATGATGTTAAAAAAGACTAGTAATGACTAACGGTCTATCCGTATCATTGTTCCATAAAAAACCCCAGTCTACTTTATAAGACTGGGGTTTTTTATGATTGAAGATTTACATATTTTAGTGGTTCGCTGACTATAGCTGGTTCAATTTAAGAAAGGTATAGTCAAAGAAGTTTAAAACAGATACAAGGCAACTGAGTTCAGATGTATATTTCATACTTCAAGCGCGGTGAACGCTGTCACTCTTTTATAGTGAATTGACTAGGGCGTGTCATCAATTAGATTGTGAGGCTTAAAATGAGAAAAATTGTAGATAAACAAGGAAGAAATTGCCGTTAATATGAACATATTGACAAAATTACTGACGATGTTTAGCAAAATTTAGCCATTTTAAGGCCACTAAATGCATTAATGTGCTAATTGATGACACGCCCTAGATTAGCCAAATACGTACTTAGTAATCATCGCCAAACACACCACCACAATCATCGGACGAATCAGCTTACTACCGCCCTTGACCACCATGTGCGAGCCAAAGTACGCCCCTATCGTTTGTCCAACCATCATCGCCAGCCCTACTTTCCACAAGACATTACCGCCTATGATAAAGAAGATTAACGAGCCTACATTGGTAGATAGGTTCAATACTTTTGCGGCACCTGTCGCTTCTATAATCTGACGACCGCGCAATGCCACGTTACCAAGCGCAAAAAACATACCAGTGCCTGGCCCAATATAGCCATCATAAAAACCAATGATTGGTGCAACGACTTTTTGCCATTTACTTTCGGATATGCGTGGTGCTGCTTCTACTTCACCAAGTCTAGGGGCAAACAACGTATAGATACCAATAGCGGCAATCAAAAACGGAATCAGCTTTTCGAGCAAATCCGGTGGCGACATCTGAACGGCAATCGTACCGATAACGGAACCAATAAAAGCAGCAATAATACCTACTTTTATACGTTGCGGCTTTACGACACCTTTTCGAATCATCGTAATGGATGCTGCTAATGCACCTGATGCCGCTTGTAGCTTATTGGTACCTAGCGTGAGTACTGGTGGGATATTGGCCAGTAGCATGGCTGGTATGGTCAGTAAACCGCCGCCGCCCGGATAGCATCAATAAATCCTGCCAACGCTGCCACAGCCGTAAGCATTAAAATGACTTCTAGTGAAAGTGATAAGTCCATGACTCTGACCTGCAAAATTTATAATAAAAAAGAAAGCCCTAAAAATCGGCTTTGGAAGTTAGATTTAAAATACTGCTATTAGCATTTCTATTAATATTGTTATTGATACTATTATTAAAGTTACTGTTGAAGTAGCTTTTAGGGTAGCTATTGATTTTGCTAATGTCGCTCATTATAGAGATAAAGGGCTAAAAAAAACCAAAAACATGACAAAGTCTGTTAAATTTGTCTAACCACTTACCAAATACGCAAGATAAAAGCAGTCTGATTAAAGAATGTATCGACTGGCTATATTTTCATTTATGACCTCAACTTTGTCACATTGCTATTACTAATGTGCTGAGCTAATGGCTTTTGATTGACGTATTTTGTTGTGTATATTAATAAGAGTATGAGAAACTGTTGTTGTCTGGCTACTATATCGTTGAGAGCAGTAGTATAGATATTTGAAGTTATTGAACTATTTAGTAAATTGTATTTAGCAAATGAGGATGATATGGCAATACGAAGGATTAAGGCATTTTTTGAGTTTGAGGCGGCAGGTGGTATTGTCTTAGCATTGGCTGCTATTGCTGCAATGATTATTGCTAACTCCCCTCTTAATACGTGGTATGAAGGCTTTATCCATGCCCCTGTTGCTATCCAAATCGGTGAATTTGCTATCGCTAAAGACGCGCATCACTGGATCAACGATGGTCTGATGGCGATTTTCTTTTTCTTAGTCGGCCTTGAGCTTAAACGAGAAGTCTTAATTGGCGAGCTATCCAACGTCAAACAAATCATACTACCAGCGGGTGCGGCATTGGGCGGCATGATTGCCCCTGCCATCGTTTACCTACTCTTTAACTATAATGAGCCTGAGTTCTGGAAAGGATGGGCGATTCCTGCGGCCACTGATATTGCATTTGCGCTTGGTATCTTAAGCTTACTAGGTAACCGAGTTCCCAACTCTCTAAAAGTATTCTTAGTATCGATTGCTATCTTTGATGATATCGGTGCGATTTTGATTATCGCTTTATTTTATACCAGTGATTTGTCATTACAGTCATTGGCATTAGCAGCGTTATGTCTGCCTTTCTTATATATCCTTAATCGCCGCAATGTCACTAGTATCACGCCTTATCTACTCATCGGTGTGATTATGTGGGTCGCCGTACTCAAGTCTGGTATTCATGCCACCTTGGCTGGTGTGGTTTTAGCACTATTTATTCCTATGTTTGACCGTACGGATCCTGAGCATTCACCGCTTGAGGAGTTAGAGCACGATCTACATAATACCGTTGCCTTTGGTATCTTGCCATTATTTGCATTTGCCAACTCAGGCATATCACTCAAAGGTGCAGGATTAGCGGAATTGTTCCACTCTGTCCCGCTGGGTATCGCTGCTGGTCTATTCATCGGTAAGCAAGTTGGTGTGATGGTCATGTGCTGGTTAATCTTTAAACTTGGTATCTCAACGATGCCTAGAGGCATGAACTACAAGCAGGTTTACGGTGCTGCTTTACTATGCGGTGTGGGCTTTACCATGAGTTTATTCATCGGTGGCTTAGCATTCGCTGGCGAAACTGCGCTGTTCGATGAGCGCTTAGGTATTATCATGGGTTCAATCGTCTCTGGTGTGGCTGGTTACTTAATGCTCAAAGTCAGCTTGAAAGACAATGTAAGTGGCACGTCAGTTGATTTGACTCGTCCGCATTGATAATAAGGCAAGCCACTTAAGAGCGATATAGCAAATAAGTGGCACATTGCCCGAGCCTTCAAGGTATTTCTGCTTAAGAGTTTTTGGTTTAAGGATGCTTTGCTTAAAAATGCTCTGACTTAAGGATATTTAAATTCAGACACATCGCTATAGGAGACAAGGATGCGACGGTTTATACAGCGGCTCTCGTCAAGTATGGCTATCATTGGTAGCATTTCTCTACTATCAGGATGCGCCACTCTCTCTAAGCAAGAATGCCTCATCGGCGACTGGCAGGCTATTGGCTATAATGATGGCGTCGCAGGCTATCCATCAGACCGCTTAGCATCACATGCCAAAGCCTGTGCCAAGGCCAGCGTGGCTCCTGACTATCAAGCATGGGAGCGCGGTCGCCAGTTAGGACTCAAACAATACTGCATCACTGACAATGCCTATAACCTTGGCAGACGCGGACGTAAGCTCAATAATGTCTGCCCAGTCGCCATAGCGAGCAATCTACAACAAGCCAATCAGCGTGGTTTAGAGTACTATAATCTAGAAAATCAACTAGATAGTGACAAAAGACTGTTAGAAGAATATCAAGAAGAATTCGATAAGTTGGAAGGTGGTGCGATGCTAGGCTTTGCCAATGAAAAAGAGGCACGTGCACGTTTACTATTACTCGCTGATGAGCGACGCCAAATCAAACGTCATATCGATGACAGGCAAAGGCAATTGGACTCATTAAATCAGAACAATATACATTAGGGCGTGATGAAAAAGCCTAACCATAACGGCACTCGATAAATATGGATTCAATCGATATCAATAAAAAATCTCCTGATAGCACCTTACCCCACAAGCAGCCGTCAGTAGAATCTTATCTACGTCATGGGCGTACCACTGCGATAGATGACCACAGCGACCTACAAGTCTTAAAGCGCATCAAACGTTATTTATTACCCAAAAACTTTGTCATCTCGCAAGACTTATTAGATGAAATAGTCGCAGGCTACGACATTGGTGACCCGCTAGCAGACGCATTGGCTAATGATGGTATTCGTTTTGCAAAGCCATTACAGCAATTAATCATCGATGGAAAAGTAGATAGTGACCTCACACAAAACGCCTCATTCAATGCGTTAACAGCGCAGTTTGGCAGCCATCCTGATTGGTTCGATCCCAAGCTGGCGCAAATTGGTGCGGTCGCCTATCGCCGTTATCCACTCATGCTCATTTGGCTATTGCGTAATGTCGCATTGATGGCAGGCTATAGCATCCCTGCTCTGTCTTTGCCACTGATTCAGACTGGCGCATTGATGCACGATGCCCTACCTCGCCTGATGCGCACCTATGCTTATATCTTGTCTGTCTCTGAACATCCACGGTCGAACGTGAGCAATGACCAAAAACCTATTGATCAAGTGTTAGCTATTGGCTCTGAAGGCTGGCGACAGTCTATCAAGGTGCGTCAAATTCATACCTTAGTACGGCAAAACCTGCTGAAAGGTAAAGGCAATGCTGCCACTGGCGTCATAGCAGAGGTAGATCAGCACCGTAATCCTGATGGCAGTTGGAATACTGACTATTGGGGCATCCCCATCAATCAAACCGACATGATTGCCACGCATTTACAGTTCTCATTATTGATTATGCGCGGACTACGACTACTAGGTGCACGCATCAGCAGCGAAGAAGCAGAAGGTATTCTGCATTTATGGAATCTGGCCAGCTACTGGATGGGTGTTGATTTAGATCGCTTGCCAAAAGATGAAGCCGCCTGTTGGGAGTGGCTCTATACCTACCTCTCTATCCAACAGCTTGATTTTAAGATGGGACAGCCACTGGCAAAAGCGCTACACGACTTACCACGCCAGCTCATGGGCGAAGACAATAGACGTGGACGCTTCGTTGAAATGGTCAATGCCAGCGTGACACGTACGTTGGTTGGCGATGATATTGGTGATGGGCTAGATTTACCGAAATCTAAGATACGTTTTGGCGTTCTGTCTTCTGTGCCTATTTTATTTGCACTAGATACCGCACGCCAGCACAATCAGAGTGTTGCTAAAAAACTAGAAGCCTTCCGATTCAAGCGCCAAGATAATATGAATTGGTGGCTAAAGAAAAACGATGACTACTATAAGTAAATAATCATAATATATAGTCAAAGAAATCTAAAATGGATACAAGGCAGCCGACTGCAGATTGTACAAATAGTACATCTAAGCAGGGTAACGCCGTAGCGGTTTAGCAGTTCGCTGACTATAGTCAGTTTAATATAATTTGGATACAAGGAAAGCGAATGACAGGACTACAACTAGTAGACTAAGTGAGACTGACACGGTACCAATTTATAGAGGAGTGACTATAGCCTTATATTAAACGCTATAACCTTGTGTCTTGTATACGGTAGTACCAGTCAAGCTGCCGATCAAAGCCCGTCTCTAATAAGCTAGCAATCACTCGACCCGTCAGACCCCATACCGTCTCACCATCCACTTGCCAGCTAGGCGTGAGAATGGTCGCTTTTTCATCTTGCATTGCATATTCCACGGCATACTCTACAGTAGGCTGAGTGACTAACGACTCAAAATCTGCCCAAAAAATGCGTGAGATTTCGCCAGGTTCTGGTACCAATATCAGATCTGGGGCAATGAGCGCAACGATAGGTCTGACACTCATGCCGCTCTTGGACGTTTGAATAGGCAGTTGGCCGAGCAGCTGTACTTTATTAGGTGGTAGCGCCGTCTCTTCACATGCTTCACGTAAAGCTGTTATGACATTATTGCCATCGCTCTGATCATGTTTACCGCCCACACAAGATACCTCGCCCGCATGACTGTTCATGTGCGCAGCCCGAAGCGTCAGTAGCAACTTAGGGTGACGTTCATGAGTAATGGCTACCAATACTGAGGCATCCGCAATCGGTGTTTGATACAAACTGTCTAAAAGACGAGCACTGTGAGAACCCTGATAAGAGTCAGGCATTATTGAACCAGTAACAGTATTTAAAGTTTCGCGTTGCACCCGCTCAGCCAGCTTTCTGAGCGTGGGATAACGAATAAAGGTTGGCACAGCGACTGAAAATTCATCCAAACTCACAGACTGTGGGGGAAGTAGCATTGTAATCGCCCTATATTTTTATCAATATTCATAATCATTACGAGAAGATTGTCGCTTTTATGGTTAGTCGATATTAGCGCAGTATACCCTATCACTGCACATGCTTTATGTGACCGCAACTTCTTATCTAGTGCACTCGCAAGTACAGAATAAGCGTATCAAAATTAATCAGTGGTAGATAAGCTGTTTTTACGAGCACTGCTCGTACGACAAAATTTGTGGTATCTTAGACTGAAGCATGACAACTATAGGCAAGTCTAAACAGTTTAAATAAAAGACAGCCAAATGCTAAAAGTGGTTAAAGCAATAATCTAACCAATGTAAAACAGTTTGGCTATAAATGAAAACAAGATGGGCTATCAGCCTACAATAAGAATGATAATTCTTAAAATAATGACGTCTTTTTCTTATCTATTTTTTATTCCTACTATCATTATACAAGGCAGTTGATATGAGCTATTGTCTCCAATGCGGTCATAAAGCAGAACGAAAGATACCACCTACAGATAATATACCGCGCTTGGTATGCCCAAACTGCAACTATATTCATTACGAAAACCCAAAGGTTATTTGTGGTTCACTTGTCGTACATAAAAACCGAGTGTTGCTATGTCGCCGTGCCATTGAGCCTCAATACGGCTTATGGACTTTACCGGCAGGTTTTATGGAAAATGGGGAAACCATGGCAGAGGGTGCTGCACGTGAAAGCTATGAAGAGGCCGAAGCAGTCGTTATCAATCCACACTTATATTGCTTATATGACATTCCAGATATCGGGCAAATATACTCTATTTATTTGGCTGACCTCAAAGACGGTGCTTATGGGATTGGATCCGAAAGCCTTGACTCTGCTTTGTTTGCCGAAGAAGATATTCCATGGGATAAACTGGCCTTTGAAGCGATACGTCGCACTTTAAAAAGCTATTTTGAAGACCGCAAGCAGTTCGATGTTCATGCTGACTTTCCTATACATCAAGATCATATCGGCAAAGATCAAAGTATCAAACGTTTTTAAACATCGGCTCAACGACCAACCTATCTGTTAAAGAAGCCGCTATCTCGAATAGAAATAGCGGCTTCTTATTGCCTAACACTTTAATCGCCTTGCAAAACTTATCATGTCTTCCAAAACCTTTGCATGTACCACAAACTATAAAAGATGACGGCATAATGAATAATTAAGGAAACAATTCCCACCACTGCCATCACTTTATGCATACCACTATTATGAATGTCTGCCCATGTGATATTGATGTCCATACTTGTTATAAGTACATTAATATTTAGTACAAACATAACCACTGATACAGCTGTAATCATCAGCACAGAGAGAACGGCAATACGACCACATGCAGCCTTATCCAACCCTCGATGTTGACGCTTACGAAATAAAAACGTCACTGCCATATTTAGCACAGCAATGACAGCAACGGTTAAAAGCATACCGCCCACTATAAAGTTGAGTTGATTTAAGACATACGTCAACAGCACATAGCTCAGTGCATAAAAAACAGCATACCCTAACAAGCTTTTATAAGATGTAGTGTACTCAGTCACTTCTATGATGGGTTTATTTGCCAAGTCGATTCCTATTAATTAACTGCTAATATAAAATTAGCCCCATCCTAAATTATTTGCAGACAAAATAAAAGCAGACAATATTTTAGTATTGTCTGCTTATTTAATGCTCACTATAAAATTTGGCTTTTATTTAAAGATTTCTTATATAAAAAGCGATATTAGCTCTTTATTTTGCAAACGTTAAAGCCAAGATTTTTAACGGCCTCTTCTTTATCATAAGGCGCTAATACTGCACGTACATGATCCTGCCCTTGCAGATATTGCTTGGCAACGCGCTGTAAATCAGCAACCGTCACTGACAATATTGACGCGCGCATTTTACGCTGCCAATCGACACCGCGATGATGCAAGTCAGCAAAGCACGCTTTGACAGCTTCGCCAGCTGGAGAGCCTGGCTTATCCATACCTGAGATAATACCTAATATAGCTTCTTCCAACTGCTCGTCGGTCTGAGGTCCATTCAATAACCACTCGATACTGGCATCAAAGTGTGCAAAGGTCTCAGCGCACTGCGGATCACGGTAGCTAAAGAACTTAAACGCACATGCATTGGCATCATAACCAGCACCACCACCATAAGCACCACCGCGCTCACGAATGGCACTGTGTAGATAGCCGTTGCGTAAATAAGGCGCCAATACCATCAATGCTGCCGTGTCAGGATGGTCAGCAGCAGGCACGGTATAAGCACTGGCATTATGATAGACGTTGGTTGGTACTAGCCAAGCCAAATCCTCAACCTCGAGCACGTCGTTTTTAACATCGTCGCCACTCTCTAACGCTTTAACCGTGTCTTTCTCACCGTTTAGTGCTGTATCAAGTTGCAAATCTGCAAACTCGCTCGGGATACTGTCTTCAATGCTATTCTCAGAACTGCGCAGCTGCTTGGCAATCTTTGGTGCTTGGCTGTCTTTCCAGCTATCAACAATCAAGCCGCTTAAGCGTTCGCTTTGCTCGGCTTCACAGATGATAACGGCATGCTTAGGCAAGCTGATCAAGCGTTGATGTAAATCCATCAAGCTGGTGGCCAATTTATCCCACTGGGCGTCATCCGTACTGGCATGCGTTAAGAAGTCCTTTAGCGCATTCAATGCTGGCAGACCGCTGCGCACATACTCTAGCTGTGCTTGACGACTCATACCACGACTAGCAGTTTGCATGGCATAAGAATGCCCAGAACCTGCAAGGTTTGACTGCCAACCTGCCTGACGCTGCTGCAAGATTTCTTTGATACGGTCATGCTCAGAAAAGATACTGTGCTCCATGACTTCTTTGAGCAAATCAATTGCTTCAGGCTTACGGTTAAGCGCACGCGTTGCCACAACGAAATAACTGCTAATCGCTTGGCTATCATCGATATTGGTACGTTGACTAATACGAGCGGTCACACCAGAAGAATGCGCCGCCTGCTTGGCTTGCATTTCATGAGCACTGAGCGTGTCCGTACCTAGCTCTGACAATAGGCTTAAATAGATAGGCAGCAATGGATGATTAATCACGTCATTGACTGGCAGTTCATCTGCGTTTGCATTACCAATCGCATCGGTCAACGGGATGATCACTTGATAGTAATAGATACCGTTAGTACCCGCTTCATATTCAAATAAAGTACTGTCTTGCCCGCTTAAACTCACCTGCTTTTTCGTGCCTTGTTTAAAGCTAATATCCGTTGGTACGTCTTCTAAACCAACTTTTGGCAATAAGCTTAAATCATCAGGCGCTGCTTGACGCTCTGCCAAATCTAATGCTTGTTGCTTTAAAATAGCTTTATCATCAGCGGTCAAATCCATCTCGATAGTATCTAGACGCGTCTGCTCAGCAGCAGCAAGACGGGCGGTCTTTTCACTATCAGGTGTCAGGGTAACGCGGACACGATGCTGATTGTCTAACAGATGGGTTTTGATTAAATTCGGTAGCCATTGCGCATCTTTTACTTGCTCGCGCAGCCACTGCAAATGTTCGTCAACTTCCCAGACATCGATAGGATTACCATCATGAATGGCGGTACTAAACCCTTCTAGCATTAAGTTCAGACCATAAGGAATGCTATCGCCGCCGATATGACGCTGATCAATCTCGATCTGGTGCAAAATAGTTTCGATGGTTTCGTCATCGACTGGCGAGCTGGCAACTTCTGTGAGCAAATCAAGAATACCCTGTTCTACCGCTTCGGCATGTTCAGGGTTTGAACCGCGTAGACCCGTATAAAAGACCATCTCGTAATGACTATCATCAAGTCCCAATAGCGGACTTGGCGCTTTACCCAGTGGATGGCTGTCAAGATAGGCACGCAGCGGCGAGCCAGCATGCTCAACCAATACGCCTTCTAATAGACGTAATGCCAAACGCTGCTTGGGATCAGTAATCGATGGTAATAACCACGCCACGACATGATGGGTTTGATCAGGGCCTGCTTCGTCAGCTGTATAAGTATCAACAGCACTAACGGGCGTAGACAAACGCTGCTCTGGGCGCGATACATGCTTTTTGCCCGCTTCAAACTGAGTCAAGGCATCGTCATGAATTTTGGCTTGCGTTTTAGCGACTGGAATATTACCAAAGCTCATAATCACACTGTTTGATGGGTGATAATGGCTCTGATGAAACTCAACCAGTTCAGTATGCGTCAAATCAGGAATATCCGCAGGATCGCCGCCTGAATTATAGTGATACGTCGTCGTTGGGAACAAATGATGAGCGACCGTATGATACAACTGGTCAATCTCACCACTCATTGCACCCTTCATCTCGTTAAAGACGATACCTTTAAACTGTGGCTTGTCATTTTCATCTAACTCAACACGAATGCCTTCTTGAGCAAAGTCGAGCGGATGAATATTAGGGAAAAACGAGGCATCAAGATAGACAGCAAGCAAGTTGAAATAGTCGTTTTTGTTTTGCGTTGCATACGGATAAGCCGTCCAATCAGCGGCGGTCATCGCATTCATAAAGGTATTGAGCGAACGTTTAATCATTGAGAAAAATGGATCACGGACAGGGAACTTTTCAGAACCACATAGCGCCACATGCTCTAACACATGGGCTTCCCCTCTTGAATCCATCGGCTGTGTGCGAAAGCCAACCAAAAAAGCATTTTCGTCACTAGGATGCGCCAAGTGATAATGCATTGCGCCTGTTTTGACGTGTTGGCTTATCAATACGTCCATCGAGAGCGCATCAATATGGCGATGCTCTAGCAGCTCAAATGCAGGATGCAAAGTTAGATCAGCGGTAAATAACGTGTCGGTCATAATTTTCCTTATGGATTGCCCTATTTTATTTAGAATAATATGCTATTTATGACCAAATCTAGCCAGTAGCGATCAAATAAAATCAGGGTAAACAATAAATAACTAGTGAATGTCATACTTATCGTAGGGTCGTTTTTATATGGTATTCATATAAAATATTGTGAGTATTATTGTGATTAACCTATGAGTAATATTCAAATTTAATGGCAGGTATCAATACATCATCTCAAATGACAGCGATACGCCTGTATAAATTAAAAAGAATTTGCCTAACGGAAGTAGATGGGGTTTACACTGTCATAAGTCAAGCCATCCATCTGGCAATAATACAGTCAATTTTCTATAGACTAGTGACAGCATTAACCTTGCTTGAAGTATTCCAAATAAATCGGTACTCGGTTGGCTTCACTCTCTTTTCTATTAAAGCCTGTTTGCCTCAAATCTTTTTGCCTCAGACTTTTATGGTTAAAACCTTTGTGGTCAAAATGATAGAACAGAAATCAATCATTACCACAATTAAATAATGGATTTAGCCCTTAACAAAGCCAGTCGCCACTGTTACTATGAAGTTAACTATTAATAGGAACATCTAATGAGCTACCAACATGTTTTATTGGTGACAGACTTATTATCCGATGCTGATAAGGTTGCCCTAAAAGCCAAACGCATCCTTGCAGGCTCTCCTGAAGCCAAGCTGACAGTCTTGCATATCGTTGAGGATGATATGGTACGCTTTGGGTTTGAGTTAGTGCCTGCCTCTAGTCTGTCAGGGGATGTCGATGGCGAACACTGGCAAGAAGCTCGGGCAAATCTAGCACAGTTCTTGGAGCGCAATGAGCTGAGTGCAGTCGACGCTGAGGTAACTGCCGCCATATCCAATAGCAAAGGCATCGTCAATTACTGCCAAGAAAAAGCCGTCGATTTACTCATTATCGGACGCCATGAGCGACGTGGTATTGCTGCTTGGTTAATCGGGGCGACTGCAGACAACATACTACCAAACGTGCCTTGCGACAGCCTAGTGGTGAAGCTTGATCAGCCTGTAACACAGTAATCGATTATTCAGAAAAAGATAGCCAATGCTTACTTAACAGCAGCCATGGGTAGTGCTATAGTTAAGACTATCTGCTACGAGGAAAATCTCATGAGTTATCAACATATATTACTGGTTACCGACTTATTATCTGATGCTGACGTGGTCGCCCAAAAGGCCAAACGTATCGTTGATAATCGTCCTGGCTCTAAGTTATCGGTATTACATATTGTCAAAGATACGATGGTTGGTTTTGGCTATGAGCTGGTGCCCGCCTCAAGCTTATACGATGAGATTGATGATGAACGTTGCCAAGAAGCCCGCGCTAAATTGGCAGAATTTTTGGAACGCAACCAATTAAATGCCGTCAATTCTGAGGTAACCACTGCTATCTCAAACAGCGAAGGTATCGTCAACTACTGCCATAAACACGATGTGGATTTATTGGTCATTGGTCGTCACGAACGCCATGGCATTGTCGCTTGGTTAAGCGGTGCAACGGCAGACAACATCCTACCGAACGTGCCTTGTGATAGCTTGGTGGTTAGACTGGATAAGCCTGTATCAAAATAGCTTATATGACAGAGCTCAAGTGACGAGAATTAAGTTAGATAGCTTGTATTAAAATAGCCTTTAATAAAGCGTTTCATAGCACATGTTATGGAACGCTTTTTATTGTCTGTTTTTAACGCTTTGACCCTTATTCTGATGTCAAAATATCAATGAAAGTCTGCCAAATGGGGCTTTGATGGCGAGCTTTGTGCCAGACTAGCCACCATGTCCGCGATAGATCGATTCCTGCCACAGTCACTTGTACTAGTTTACCTGTTGCCAGCTCGGTCTCAATCACATGCTGTGACAGACAGCCCAGTCCAATATCGGCACTGACCATATTTTTGATGGCTTCTGATTGTTGAATCGCCATAATCACCTCCGCATCGGGTACATGCTTTAGCAACTGCTCATCGATGATTTGCCGCGTACCTGAGCCTGCCTCTCGCACCAATAGTGGCAATCGTGCCAGTTGTTCGATACTAAGCTCGTAACAGTTATCCGCATCATTATAGGCCGCGATATCTATCAGCCACTGGCTGTCACGCTTGGCAAAGATCATTAACGTGTCCGTTCGCCACGCTCGCTGTTCAATGGCCTTCATATCTGTCGGGCGCGGCATCCCTTCTACTAGGGCAATATCAATGTTGAGTTGCTCAACCTCAGCGACCACTTCTTGAGTATTGGCAATATAAGTGTTCACACTCGCATCTGGCAATGCTTTGTATAACTTAGCCAGCAGCGGTGGCAATACATAGTTGCCTATGGTGGTACTCGCGCCAATATGAATTTGCCCTGCTTGGTGCTTATGATAATGCTCAAGCGTCAGTGACTGTCCCAATATCGCTTGCGCTTGCACATAAATAGTATGGGCATTGGGATGCTGATTGAGCCGACGTCCGACGCGCTCAAACAACGGCATTTGCAATCTGGATTCAAGCTCAGTCAGCGCGCTACTAACGGCTGACTGTGATAAATGCAGCTCTTCGCCGGCACGGCTGGTGCTACCCGTCTGATAAATACTCACAAATACCGCCAATTGCTTTAGCGTAATCTTAGGTAGCGTCTGCATCGCTTTTTTCATTAGTTCATGACGCCTTATGTCAGTTTTTATCCTGTTTTATTCGCTATACCCATCTTGTTTCAATCTCAATATTTTTACTATCAATCTTGAACCATCAGCATTAACCTAAAAAATCGATAGTTTGTATCTTATTAATCTGTTTTTATTATAAATCAGCTTGTCTTATACTGTCCATTCATAAGCTTATGCTTATTTCGATTAATGACAATAGGACAATCTGTCATGAATGCCTTAACCAAAACAGTGACCAA
The DNA here is from genome assembly GCF_040309505.1 of Psychrobacter sp. TB55-MNA-CIBAN-0194. Lineage (NCBI taxonomy): Bacteria > Pseudomonadati > Pseudomonadota > Gammaproteobacteria > Moraxellales > Moraxellaceae > Psychrobacter > Psychrobacter sp. TB55-MNA-CIBAN-0194. The sequence goes on from NZ_JBEOOW010000009.1 coordinate 87,303, forward strand.
CTATTTCCCAAGCAATCGGCACTTAGCAGGATTGTTCGTGGTGCTGGTCGGTAGCTTATTTTGTTTATGGCTCAATACTGGTCTAGACACTTGGTCGAACGGGCGCATCGTCGGATTGTCCTCTTTAACATTGGCGATTTTGTTCGGTATGCTGTTGGGCAATACGGTATACCCTAATGTCGCCGAGCAGCTAAATGCTGGTGTATGCTTTGCCAAAGGTCAAATATTGCGCTTAGCCATTATGTTTTATGGGTTTAAGCTGACGATGACGCAAGTGGCTAGCGTGGGTATGCCAGCAATTATGACGGATGCACTGGTACTGACATCGACCTTTTTATTGACCTATTGGCTAGGTACGAGATGGCTAAAAGTCGATAAAAAAACGACTCTATTGATTGGTTCAGGCGCGAGTATTTGCGGAGCAGCCGCAGTCATTGCCGCAGAGCCAGTGGTCAAAGCGGAAGCCCATAAAGTCACTATCGCTGTGGCAACCGTCGTCGTCTTCGGCACTATTGCGATGCTGCTATATCCATTTTTATATCATCTTGGCTGGTTGCAGCCTTGGCTAAATGCTCAACAATACGGCATTTACACTGGCTCGACCATACACGAAGTGGCGCAAGTCGTGGTCGCAGGTAACGCGATCAATCCTGAAGTTGGTAATACAGCCGTCGTGACCAAAATGATACGCGTGATGATGCTCGCCCCTTTTCTACTGATTTTATCCTTTGCTTTGACCAAGGGTGACAATGACAGTCATGGAGAGACATTGTCGTTTGTAGACCGCATCAAACAAGTCAATGTGCCATGGTTTGCCTTTATTTTTATTCTTATCGTTGTATTGCACACATGGGTGCCGATGTCTGACAGATTTGAGCGAAGTATGGTCAAGCTTGATGATGTATTGCTCACGATGGCGATGTTTGCACTAGGATTGACGACTCATCTGAGCGCGATTAAGCAAGCTGGCGTTAAGCCACTCATCCTGGGAGCTATTATGTTTGCTTGGTTAATTATTGGCGGTGGCCTGATTAATATTGGTATTGGCTCTATCTGATAGATTCACTTCTTTAGCGCTAGCCCTAAGCTCTAAGCTTTAGCACCCCGTCATTCATTACACTCCATAAAAACAAAAATGCCTACAACTATCGAAATAGTATGTAGGCATTTTTGATTCTATACTTTGATGTCAAAGCCATTTGATATTTAACGGCTCATATCAAATGACAAATGACAGACGTAAAAAAACGAACCCGAAGGTTCGCTTTTTTTACATCTATTCATCTATCTGTCTATAAAGACAAATTAGATAGCAACGATGTTATGTGCTTGTGGGCCTTTTTGACCTTGAGTTACAGTGAACTCAACTTCTTGGCCTTCAGCTAAAGTTTTGAAGCCTGAACCAGTGATTTCGCTGTAATGAGCAAAAACGTCTGCGCCAGTTTCTGGAGCGATAAAACCAAAGCCTTTAGCTTCGTTGAACCACTTAACTGTACCTTTTTGAGTATCTGACATATTGATAATCCTACTTTTTAATTTATTAATGGCCTAGTGACCGGTAACGCTTGCAAATAGCTACTGAACGATAAATATTAAAACGAAGGATTATAACTAATACTACGAGGTAATGATTTGGTGCAGAACTGCTCTTAAGCTTGGGCGTATTATAAGGGGAACATCCTGATTTCGCAAGTCTTATCTGAGATTTCGTGTAACTGGAGGCCTTTTTTCGCTGTTTTTTGACCTATTTTCACTGTTTTTTAGGCATTTGGTAATCGGAACAAATACACCGCTACCCCACTACAGACCGCCGCTACCGCCCATGCCATCCACATCATATCGGCAGGCAAATGATAAAATAACATAGATGTCGATATTGCCATCATTATCGTGGCTAACCACTTGGCATAGAAAGGCACTGCATGATTATTTTCCCAATCACGGACAAACTTTCCAAAGAACTTATGATTGATCAGCCAAAAATGAAAACGTCGGGAGCTACGTGCCCAGCACCCTGCTGCCAGCAATATAAATGGCGCGGTGGGCATCACTGGTAGTAACGCCCCCACTATTCCCAACACAAAAAACAGCCAGCCTAACGTCAAAAACAGCCAACGTATGGTAGGGCTCTTCGATTGATTGGTCTTGGGACGGTGATAAAACGTTTTTTTTGATTGAGTCATAGAAGTCATGTTTTTAGACGATACGGCGATAAAGGCAAGCAGCTACTGTTTTATAAAATAGCTACCTATACAGGTGAGTAAGCATGCGATATTGCTCAAAAACGCACAAGCGTAATTTTGCATCTTTATGTCGTTTTTTCTATATATAGAACGACTGCCCGGTACACAAAACACTGTTTTTTGTCATATTTTTTAGTAGGTGAAATATAAAAACTCAGGCATAATCTTCTTTTTTATTAATCGACTTTTTTTAAGTATTGCGGTATTTATAGGGATATTTATGACCAATCTTTTTATGGCTAAAGCGTTAACCGTATCTTTGGCAGCAGCGACTATGCTGGCCATTAGTGGTTGTGCCACTACCACTAGCCCAGAGTCACGTTTGGCCTATGATCAAACTCAAAAATCATTGGCCAATCAGCCTGTGACTGTTTTAAGTGATGGCTGTTTGATTCGAGTTGAGATGGGCAAAAACGATATTTTATATCAGCAGTCTGATGCGGCGTCTGTGGCCATGATGCACACGATTAAAGAGGCATTGAATGAAAAAGGGCTCACGGTTACTCGTACGACAGCGCCTTTCGTTTGCGGCACGCTGACCAAAGAAGCCCTAACCAAAATGGATATTGCAGCAACTGCAAGCACTAAAGAGCAGCCCAACACAGCATATCCTCTATTGAGCGCAGGCAATAGCTTTGATACAGCGACCAATCAAGCCTACCTCACACTGTTTAGCACTTTAAATAAAGCCAAGCGTCAAGAAATTGAAGCAGCAAAAGGGGCTAGCATTGAATTGGCATTAGATCAAACCACCTTAACCGCTATTCAAAAAATGGAAGGAACTGACAAAGTATTTGTATCCATGGTGACTGGCTCTAAACCATCATTTGGTTATTCGATGGCAGTTGGTGTGACGACGGCTGTGGCGACCGCAGGAACTGGCTTCTCTGCACCGCAGCAAGGTCAGTTTCACCATTTATACTTACTGAACCTAAAAACCAATAAAATTGAATGGGGTAAAACTGCCGCCTTTAACGGGCAAGTATTTAAGATGCCTGTGAACGAGCGTTTTGCTTATAAAGGTATTCTTGCACCTCTATATGCTGAGTAAAACTGAATAAGCCACTCAGTTTTCAGTCTAAAAAACCGCTCACCTGATAGGGTCAGCGGTTTTTTATTTAGCTGTCATCGAATCATAAAATTATTGCTGCACGATATAGTCGATTCAATTTAAAAGTAGTACAAGGCAACCGAGTGTAGACGTATATTAAATACTTCAAGCGAGGTTAACGCCGTAATACTTTTTATCAGCAGTCTTAATATCTAAACCATTAGATATTCTATTCCATACCTATCAAATCACGCTTACGCACCCACCCTGACTGTAAGCTATCTTTATAGCTTACTTTAACCCAATCTTGATTTTGTCCGTAAAAAATGTCGGGTTGTCGGATGATATCGCCTTTTATAAAATAGCTTGATGGTTTATTGGGCATAAAATTATCATTTAAGATTTCTGCTTTATCACTGATTACTTTATAGCTAGTAGGCGGTATGGGACAATTTTGCAATTTATAGTCATCGTCGACTTCTTTATCTAAATCAAATCGAGCAAAATCCGTCGTGGCATTATATTGCGTTCTACTTTGACAGTAATATGCCTGACCAGTATCTACTGTGCTTTTTAAAACGCCATGAGTCACCCACCATTCAGCACCAACCTGTTCAAACAGGTACTCTTTGATATAGTCTTTTTCACTATTTTCCCAGTATGTACTTACAATGAAGCCCTTATTATTGTCTCTGGGAGTGATGGCAGAAAATAGGGTATGAGGGGCATCTGCAAAGGTGATAGCAGACAAATCTAACTCATAATATTTACCTTTTGCTAAATACACATACAACTCATCGCCTTGATAATCATTGTCTGTAGACTTATTTTTAGCCACTAGTAAGTCACGCTTGCCATCATTATTGACATCGAAATGAAAGCTGGCAAATAAAGGACTGGGGAAAAACTGCTTATAGTTTGCTTGCGTAATCTTAGCCTTTGCTGGTTTTGATTTAAGACGTCTATCAACAGGAATAATATTTCCTGTGACCGTGATTTGAAAATACTTGTCAACTGCTGATATTTCTTGGTAATTCTCTTCAATAGTGAATTTGCTACCTAAATAGGTAATGGCGATATTGTCGTTTTTAACAGTAATGAGGTAATACTCAGGGTCTACAAACATGCCTTCAGGATTATCGTCAGTAATATAGTCTGCGCCGCTATCCTCGAATAACCCGTATGCCAAAAACACTTTAATATCACCAATGCTGGGCAGTGTAAAAAACCCTTGGTCAGAAGAGCCACCCAGCACAGGCTTCAGCTTATTAGTAACTTGTTTAGCAAGTACTTGATCGTCCATTAAAAACTCATCAGTGACCAGATTGGTATCGAGTTGAACAGCGTCATCAACATTATAACTACTAAAAGGTAGTGTAGTGACATTGGTGACACTTCGGTCTGCTCGCACTGAGCCATCATCAGTCAACTGATAATGAATGGGTTGGCGGTTAAACCTATAATAGGTGTTGATGATCTGTTGATAGCCTTCTGTTATTACAAAGTCATTTTCAGCCAACTCAAATATATTAACCGTATCATTGGCATTTGGAGTATGTGCTTTTTTAATAGTTACAAGATAGCTGTATTGGTCTTCCAGTTGGTCAATCGTTAAGCCAGAGGTATCTTCAAGCTCAAGAAACTCACTTTCGTAAGCATGAAATATGACGAAGACTTGCATATCCTCTTTATCAGGAAGCTGATAGAATCCTGCCCGCTTCATATAATCACGCGATAGCAGCTCTTGAAGCTGTTTATCATTTGTCTCTACTGGAAACGCTGATAACGGCCTTTGTTGACCGTTTTGTGATACCTTTTTAGTGAAGGGCAACGCTGTAATTTCCTCTGAAGCAGAGGTTTGATCTGCTCTAGGCTGGTTACTACTCGTATTATTGGTCGCGGTTTGTATGCTCGATAATGCACTTGGATCTACTACGTCTGTATCTACCGAGTTCTTGTTATCATCAACAGATTCCGAAGAGCAGCCACTGATGGCTAATGCCAGTAAAATGCTCAAGGGTAAAGAAGCCAAAACGGTTGCACGATTACATATAGAGCGGGCTGTCAATTCAGTCATAAATCGCTATCCAGCAGTATGATTTTCAGAAGAATAAAATTACGCTTATCAGCAAGACTTTTGTTAGCATAGCAAAGCAGTAACGGTCTTTTCGCCCTAGGCAAGCTAAGATCCTAATTTTAAAAGCTTTTGTCTTTAGATGCTTTTGTTTTAGGTACTTTTGTTTTAGGTGCTAAGGGTGAGTTGTGAATCACACTATATCTACCTCGATTATGGAAATCTACTTTATTTACCTAATAATGTTGAGTGAATCATATACTCATTTGTACTAAACAATGCTAAATTAAACTCAAACGCCATTAACAGATTAAAACTATGAGCAAATTACTCCGAAAGCACTTTGAAGACCGTGAAATAAAAAAAGGCTCAGGACAAGTGTCCGCCTTTATTGCGGTGTCTTTGGGCATACTTGCCACGCTTGCTGCTCTGTGTTTTTTATTCCCCAATCTGCTAACCACGCCAGATTTCAGACCCTTATATAATGCAAATATTTTACGAGGTATGTTGTTTGCCAGTATTGTCATTGGCTTTGTGTCGGGTGTTATTAGCCTACTACGCAATCCGTCTAAGCGGTGGGGAATGGCGGGTATGTTACTCAATGCCTTTGCAGCGCTGCTCGCATCAGGACAGATCGAGCCCAATTACTATGACCGTAGTATGTATGCAGGCTTGGACTATTTTATTTTAACGTTGGTAATTTCCGCGTTGGTGTTCATTCCTATGGAGCGGTTTTATGCCAAATATAAGGAACAAAAACTGTTGCGATCTGGCTGGGTAACAGATATTAAATACTTCATGTTTAGCCATTTGGGTATTCAGTTACTGAGTTTTTTTACTATCATTCCTGCGCAGATTTTATTCAACCAATGGCTTAATCCTTCATGGCATCAGATGGTAAGTAGTCAGCCTTTAGTGCTGCAATTTATAGAGATTTTGATCGTGGTGGATTTTTTTAGTTACTGGATTCATCGCAGTATGCATAAAGTCCCGTCTCTGTGGCGCATACATGCTGTACATCATTCTTCGCATCACATGGACTGGCTAGCGGCAAGTCGGGTGCATGTGTTTGAGCTGATTGTGAATCGTTTTGTCGGTTATATTCCATTATTGTTTATGGGCTTCTCTCCAGCGGCAACTTATGCTTATCTGGTGTTTATCTCTTTTCACGCCATATTTATTCATGCCAACGTACGTTTCCGTTTTCCGTATTTTCGCTGGGTGCTCGCAACGCCAGAGTTTCATCATTGGCATCATTCATCAGAAAAAGAAGCGTGGGACAAAAACTTTGCCGCCTTTTTACCCATTTATGATGTGCTATTCAAAACCGCTCATTTGCCAGACCATTTACCCAAAAAATACGGTACGACGGCCAATACAAAAATACCAGAGGGCTTTGTGGCGCAGTTGGTATATCCGCTGCAACAGAAACAACGCAAGAAAAATTAATGCTGCTAATGTCTACTTACTTTGCTATCAATCCAATCTCGCGCGCTTCTTTTAGCCACATGGGGAACTCTTCTAGCATGTTTTCATACAAGGCTTCTTCGCTGATATCATCCAAGTCATCGAGTTCAAAAAAGTCACAATTATCAATCACACGTCCTTCCATATCGTCTAGTTTTTTGAGGATGCCATAACCACGACCACCCAAGCCCACAAACTGCCAAAATATCGGCAATTTCGCCGCTTCCGTCATGACTCTCGTGATACCGCGATTGTCGTTCACCCCGCCATCACTGATAAATAGCACGTAGACAGGTACATCTAAGCCGTCTTTTTGATAAAACTCAGTGACGGCTTTCATGACCTCTGCTTCATTGTTGATGCGCGGGCCAAGTGCCCATTTGCGCCAGCCGCCATGAGCATTGTCAATGAAACCATCATAGTTGCTCAGCCCAATCTCGCCCAAATATTGCGGATCTCGGGCAAACGCCCAGCAGTCTAACGCTTGGTCGTCATCGAAGCTCACTGCCAATGGTAATATACGGTTGACCACTTCTTGCACGCGGCCTTTTTTGTACTGTCTGTTCATTGAGCCTGAGGCGTCTAACACCAGTGCTACCTTTGCGGTTAATTGCTGCAATTGGCGTTTCTCAAGCGATATGGTGGCTTTTTTGGCCAGATTGACCAGTTTTGGTGCTTTGTCTAGCATGACTTTTTCTAGCGATGGTTTTGCTTGCATTGGCGTGGCGGTCGTCTCTGCTGCTTGTGGACTACTCTCTTCTACATCACCACCGAAATGCTGCACGATGGCGGCAAGTCCACCATTAAAGCCTTGCGCGACGTTGGATACTCGCCAAACGCCACTCTTACGATACAGCTGCATCAGCATACTGGCTTGCTGCTGGGCAAAGTTTGCTGCTTGATACTCTGCCTGTGCCTTTTGCGATTGCTGCCAAATGTCAATTTCTAATGACTGAATTTGATTCAGCGAAGTATCGGCTGATAACACAAAAAACAAGCTGTCTATATTGGTAGCCAGTTTGGATAAATTCACTTCAAACTCGGCTTGGATACCTTTACTCGCCGTTGGCTGCGACTCGTAATGGGTGAGCTTGATTTGTCCGCATGGTGAGGTTGGCTGATTATAAAACACCATGTAATCATCATTGATCAGTTTGCCTGCTACATCTAAGGCAAAGCAGCTGATGTCCATCTCTATTGGGCTTTGGCGAGTGAATTTGAGCGTGATGGGTACGGTGTCGTCAATAGCAAGATTGCTTAAAGGCGAGCGTTGTCCGACGGTGAGATGGTTCATGTTATTCCTTACGTTAGCGTGTTATTCCTTTAAAGATAATAGCTTAATTACTGACAATACACTGAATAAATTAATCCCCAATGCGAGTAAGTGGCAAGCGTTACGCAAGATGCTAGCCGAGATCGATATCGTGACCTTAAGCGATGAACAATATCAGTCGTTTTGGTCGCTATGGAAGTTAAGATATTTTGAACAACAAAAAACCGCCATAGTGTTTGCCGTGGCGGTTTTTTGTTGTTTTGAATAGTTTAAATAATTGTTTTAATATTAAACTACTAAGGCTGATTAGGATCCAGCCTTACTTAACAATCCTTTAATTTGAGTAGGATATTCACCTTTTTCAGTATCGTTCACAGAAGATCTTAATGAATGTCTCTTCCACTCTGGCCATTCATCAACTTTGGAACTAACTCTTTTTAAATTTTCATAAAATGATGATTTAACTGTTGATGTATTCATAATAAAACCCTTATTCTTCTAGACTATCGATCACGTTTATAACTTCTTTTGCAGCTACTTCTTCTAATTCAAGATACGAGTTCGGTAAAATTTGCATACGTAAGTTAGCAGATTGTGGCTTCCACTTAATCGTCTTACCTTTTAGCTTCCTTTTAACAGGTTCTCCTGAACCTAAGTTCATTGAAAATAAATTATAAAAACTTCTAGGGCCAACTCCTACAAAAGGTTCAAAGAATACTTTTGCATTAGAGTCTAATTTATTCTCAGTAATAGAGTCGTTGTGGAATTCTAAGGCTTTGCTTTTAGGATAGGGCTCGATGTAAACTACTCTAGTTATCCCAGCTGCAATAATATGCTTTGCGCAGTTATGACATGGAAAAGTTGTACAATATAAGGTAGCATTTTTAGTGCATTGATTGTTCCTCGTACAACTCATCAATGCTTCCATCTCTGCATGTACTATCCTACCATATTCAGTTATATCTTTTATTGGACTTTTTATAAGAATTTCTCTAAATTTATCTCTATCTTCTTCGTCTTCTATAACACTTAATATCTCTTCTATAATCTCTTGTTTTTGTGCATGATTTGAATCTTCTCCACGCATATAATCACGACCTTCAGGAGCATCAGAAATTTCATATTTTTCACTATATTTGATAGAAGGCCAATATAGCCCACCTCCAAATTTAGGAACATCATTTGCACCAGTCGATATGATATCTTCTCCTCTAGCTACAACTGCTCCTACCTGTCTTGATAAATCAGCAGATCTTAAAGATGCTGAAAAGGCCATAAACATTGCAAACTCGTCAGGAGTTGGAGTTAAAAAAGGTTTTCCAAAAATTAAATCTAAAATTCGCCAAATATCTTTTTCAAGCTTTTCGGAGTTAGTTCCATAGTCAATATAAAAATCAGATAAATGAAAGGTATCTTGTGTATGTTCACCAAATTTATTATTTTCATTTATATCTCTATCAATTAGCTCATTAGCTTCCTCTTCTTCCAAGAGGTGATTGTCCATAAGATAGCTTTTTCTCTTATTTTTATTACAATGCACTCCAATCAATAAGAAACTTTTTGAATATATTTTTCTTAAAGTATCTACTTCGTCTGGGTTTTTAAGAGAATTTATAATATAAGCCTTTCTAGACTCTGGTTTTGCAACTGCACCTTCTCCTGTACCCCTACTAGTACGTATAACTCCTGCACACGCTAGCGCAAGAATCTCATTACATCCAGTTTTCTGTCGTATTTCATTCCCACAATCCATCAAGCTATTAACCTTGTTAAAGAAAGTAGCATTTGGGGCTAGTGTACTTTTTATATCCAACTCTTCACATAAAGGAATAATGCACTCTTTTGATATTCTCAAATTATCAACTGTATACCTGTAGGCAGCCAATCTAGCTGAAATAATCCTAGTAATATTCTCTAAGTCAGTTCCTACTGCTCCAACCAAACCGATTACAAGTTCTGAGTCTTCGTATATTCCTAAGTTCATTATTAATCCCTAAATGTATCCATGTATAATTTCAAGTTTTTGTAATCAATTTTACTAAGATATAACTATAGGTTTCACTATAAACCAATAAAAATCTTTTTTACCTTATAGTGTTATCGTTCAATTCATCTCAGAAAACGAAAGTACACTATACAATATGACAGATAAAGAAAGCACACAAATATTCATTATTTAGCAGAAGCCAATAAAAAAAACGCCATCACAAATGTGACAGCGTCTTTCATTACTATAGATATTTACGCTTTAGTTACAAAGCCTTTAACTGCCCTATCTGCGCCGTAATCGCCACCAACCACTCTCCACATTCAGCCAGTTTAACCCAACAGCCATACCACAGCGACCAAAGTAAATAGCAGCATACCGATATTGGCATGGAAGAAAGTCGGAATCACACTGTCTTTAATATGATCATGCTGTCCATCAGCATTCAAACCAGCAGTCGCACCAAGCGTGAGTGTAGACGCAGGCGAACCAGCATCACCCAATGCCGCAGACGCACCAAGCATAGCCAGTGTCGCTAATGGAGAAAAACCAAGCGCCACGCATAATGGAATATAAATCGGCGCCAAAATCGGTACAGAGGCAAACGAATCACCAAAACCAATCGTGATAAACAAACCCACGATTAGCATCATTGCAGCACCGAACAGCTTATTATCACCTAAAATCTGAGTAGCAGAAGCCACTAATGGATCGATGTCACCTGTGGCTGTTAATACCGCACCGAAACTGGAGGCTATAGTAATAATCACAGCGATTTCAGCCATTAATCGAACGCCTTGAGTAAAGACATCATCCTGAGCCCGCCAGCGATAAATACCAGAGAAGCCAAGAATCATAAAGCCTATCATTGCGCCAATAAACAAAGAATCAAAATACATTTGGAATAGCAATACCACTATCACGGCCAATGCGGTAAATAGCAAAGGCTGTAACCCTATTTCTATTTTTTCTTGATCGGTAGATGCTGATATTTCTTGTTTTTGTGATTCGATATAAGCGCGTGGCTTACGATACGTGATAAATACAGCGACCAGCATACCAGCCAAAATACCCATCACTGGAAAAAACATCGCTTTAGGTGCCATACTCGCTGTGGCAACAAACCCAGATGCCGCACCCACCGTATTAAAATTTTCTAATAAAATTTCATTGAGATAAATCGCACCAAAGCCAAACGGTAATAACAGATAAGACGCACTGATACCACAAGCCAGAATACAAGCGATGGCACGACGGTCAATTTGCAGACGATTCATCAAACCAAGTAATGGCGGGATAAGCACTGGAATAAAAGCAATATGTACTGGAATCAAGTTTTGTGAGAGTAATGAGGCGACAATGAACAGTATGAACAGCATCCATTTGACCTGTTTGCGTACATGAGCACCTTCACGATTTAGGCTACGAGCCATTTTCTGCGCCACCCAATCTAGAACACCACTCCTCGACAGTGCAACGGCAAATGCACCGACCATGATATAAGTCATGCCTACCTGCGCACCACTGAGTAAATTGTCATTCAATACTTGCAAGATATCTGGAAACGCCATTTGCGCATGCAGACCGCCTAACAAAGCCGCTGAGACTAAAGAGACTGCAACAGGAATCTTAATAAGACAAAATACAACCATGAGTACAATGGCCAACACCACCGCATTGATCGGAATAGACAGCAGCGACAACAACCCATAAATAGCCGCTAAAGCAACCAGTACAGGTAACGCTCGATTAAGAAAAAACGTATCATCTCGATAAGCAGCTAACATAACATCCCTCAAAATAATGTTTCAAATAAATCAAATGGGTAAAGTGAAATCAAAAATAAAAAAAACAGCATGCAATATACACCCCTTAACGCTGAGGAGTCATTCCTATTTGGCTACTAACGTATTACTACTCTTTAACAGTGTACGTTTGGACGACGTATAGTCAGCGAACTACTAAACCGCTACGGTGCTCCCCTCCCTAGAGGTACTCTATTTACAATCTGCGGTCGGCTGCCTTGTAGCTGTTTTAGATTTCTTTGACTATATATAGGCATTTTACTGACCGTCATCCTGACAATAAAAAACGCCATCACAGTTGTGATGGCGTTTTTTATTCATATAGCTATTATCATAGCAATTACAGGTTCTTTAACTCTTCCATCTGCGCCGTCATCGCGGTCAACTGCCCTTCTAGCTCAGCCAGTTTCGCCTTTTCAGCATCGACCACTTCTACAGGTGCTTTACTGACAAAACCTTCATTACCAAGCTTACGAGCGATACCTTCAGATTGACCTTTCAACTTATCATATGACTTACCCAAACGTGCTAGCTCAGCCGTTGGATCAATCAGACCTTTCATCGGCACGAGTACCCGTAGCTGACCGACCATGCTTGATGATGATAGTGGCACTTCATCACCTTCTTTGACAATCTCTAGGCTCTCGACTTTGGCAAGCGCTTTAAACTGGTTTTTGATACGTGAGAGACGCGCTTCTTCGTCGGCAGAGACGTTTTGTAGTAGCACTGGTAGACGTACTGCATTGCCCAGTTTCATCTCACCACGGATGTTACGGACGCTAGCGATTAGCTCCTGTAGCCACGCCATATCCGCCTCAACTTGCTCACTGATTTGTGCATCATCGGTTTTTGGATAGTCAGCGACTACGATGCTGTCAGTGTTTTTACGACCTAGTAGCGGTGCGACCGTCTGCCAGATTTGCTCGGTCAGATACGGCATGATTGGATGGCTAAAGCGTAGCGCCGTCTCTAGCACGTGCAGTAGCACATAGCGGATTTGCGCTTTACGCTCGTCAGATACCGAGTCATCATTTAGACTGGCTTTGGCAAGCTCAACGTACCAATCACAGTACTCGTTCCAGATAAACTCATAGATATCTTGGCTGACCATATCGAGACGATACTGGGCGAAATGCTGATGGATATCGGCAACGGTAGAGTTCAGACGACTCATGATCCATTTTTCTGGTAATTCCCATACATCAGGATTCGCGGCTTGGTCGATAGGCTTGGCAGCACCTTCGCTATCGACACAGTTCATGAGTACAAAACGGCTGGCGTTCCAGATTTTATTACAGAAGTTACGATAGCCTTCGACACGCTTTAGATCAAAGTTGATATCGCGACCGGTACTGGCTAAGGATGTGAAGGTAAAGCGCAGTGCATCCGTACCAAAGGCTGGGATGCCTTCTGGGAACTCTTTACGCGTTTGCTTTTCGATTTTGGCCGCGTCTTTTGGATTCATCATATTGCTAGTGCGTTTTTCTACCAGCGCTTCTAGCTCAATACCGTCGATTAGGTCAATCGGATCTAAAACGTTACCTTTCGATTTTGACATTTTTTGACCATTGCCATCACGTACCAGACCATGCACATAAACGGTCTTAAATGGTACTTGCGGCGTGCCGTCTTCGTTTTTCACGAAGTGCATGGTCATCATGATCATGCGGGCCACCCAAAAGAAGATAATGTCAAAACCTGTCACCAACACGCTGGTTGGGTGAAAGGTTTCCATCACGCGTGAATCAGCGTTGACGTCTGCCCAATCAAGTGTACTGAACGTCCATAGACCTGAGCTAAACCACGTATCGAGCACGTCATTATCTTGGCGCAATACGATATCATCGCTGAGATTGTACTTGCTACGCACTTCCGCTTCGTCACGAGCGACATAGATTTCACCCGTTGCATCGTCATACCATGCAGGGATACGATGACCCCACCACAACTGACGGCTGATACACCAGTCTTGTAGATCGGTCATCCACGACATATACATGTTTTTGTACTGCGCAGGGACGAACTCGATGCTGCCGTCTTCTACCGCGTCAATCGCAGGCTTGGCCAGCTCTTTGACAGCGACATACCACTGATCGGTCAACCACGGCTCAACAATCGTACCGCCACGCTCAGCACGTGGGGCTTTTAGTGCATAGTCTTCGATATCTTCTAGCCAGCCCTGCTCGCCTGCTTGCGCCACAAGGAACTTACGAGCGGCAAAACGCTCAAGTCCTGCGTACTCGCTAGGCGTGGTCTCTAACTCTGGCTCACGTGTTTGCAGATCAGGATAGACTTCCATCGATGCTAAGATATTGGCGCGCTCATCAAGGATGTTAATCAATGGCAAGCTATGACGACGACCCAATTCATAATCGTTAAAATCATGCGCTGGCGTTATTTTGACACAACCCGTACCGAAGTCTTTTTCGACATAATCATCAGCGACGATAGGCACGACGCGACCCGTAATTGGCAAGGTAATGGTTTTGCCAACTAAGTGTGCATAACGCTCATCGCTAGGATTGACTGCAACAGCCGTATCACCAAGCAATGTCTCAGGACGCGTGGTGGCGACGACCAGATAGTTTTTACCATCTTGGGTCGTTAAATCTTTATCCGTGAAATGATAGCGGAAATGCCACAAGCTGCCTTTCTCATCGTGGTTTTCTACTTCTAGATCAGATAGCGCAGTTTGGAACTTAGGATCCCAGTTGACCAAACGCTTACCACGATAGATAAGGCCATCGTCGAATAGACGTACGAACACTTCTTTTACCGCGTTAGATAGACCATCATCCATGGTAAAGCGCTCACGCGACCAATCAACCGAGCTGCCCAAACGGCGAATCTGGCTAGTGATATTACCGCCCGATTCTTCTTTCCACTCCCACACTTTATCAATGAAGTCTTCACGTGTCATATCACGGCGCTTGATACCTTGTGCTTCTAGGCGACGCTCAACGACCATTTGAGTCGCGATACCCGCATGATCCGTACCTGGTTGCCACAGCGTATTGTCACCATCCATGCGGTGGTAACGGGTGAGCGCATCCATGATTGCATTGTTAAAACCATGACCCATATGTAGCGAACCAGTGACGTTCGGTGGCGGCAGCGCGATAGAAAATGACTCGTCTTTGTCAAAAGTCGGCTGAAAATAGCCGCTTTCTTCCCAGCCCTGATACATGCCTGCTTCGACTTCCGCAGGATTATAGGCGTTTTCAAGTTGGCTTAAGGCCGCTTGGATAGAAGCGGTTAGGTTGTGGTTACTCATAATGGCATTATCTTTTATTGATTGAATGTGATCAAAGTTAATTGAATTAAAGCGAATATAAAAATTAGGAAAATCATGAATAGAGTGATTTTAACGCAGATAGGCAGATTTTGTTAGATGGTAAGGCAATTTATAAAGCCTGAAGGCAGTTTTTGAGCAAATTATTAATCAATTAACAACAGCAATCAGCTCAATGCTAAACATAATCAGCGATCATCATGCGATAGAATATAGCTTCTATCTCTACGTTAGACATATCCTATATAGCAAAACTATTATCTTTTAACCAGTGAGCTTACCGTGCCCCAAGATATTGATAGTCATACTAATCAACAAAAAGACCCGCAAGCCTCATTTACAGATGATGAGCATTTGGCTGATGACAGTGATAAAGAAGGCCAACAAGAAAGTAGTTCTAATGACAACGTTGATGACGATGCTAATGACAACGTTAATGACAACACCAATGAGACAAAAGTCACTGAAGACCTAAAAGATAATGATCTGCCAGAAGAAATCAGTGACGAAGACAAAGAAACCATCAAAAAAGTCGCCAATGACGATAATTTGAGTCACGCAAAAAGCTATGCCAGTATCTTAGTCGAACAAGTCATGGACGCCAAAGAAACGTTTGAGCGCTCGCTTGGCTCGCTATTCACCAGTGCCTTTACCGCTGGGCTTGAGATTGGTATTAGCTTCTTTATGATTTTATCGGCGTTTGCGCTTCTAAATGAGGTAATACCAAGTCACTATGCCATGGTGCTGTCATCCCTACTGTATCCGATCGGCTTTATTATCGTTGTCATTGGTCAGTCTTTATTATTCACAGAGCAGACTTCGCTCTTAAGCTTGCCAGTCTTGAATAAAATTGAACCGCTGCACAAATTGCTGCGTCTATGGGGCATTGTGATTGCGGGTAATATCGTTGGCGGCTGTCTATTTGCCGCATTGATGGTTGGCTTAGGGCTGCATATGCATCTGTTTACAGACCATGCCATCGATGTCTATGCCGAGCATATCTTAGGGTTTGAGTGGTGGGTGATATTTGGTAGCGCCGTACTGGCAGGTTGGATGATGGGCGTGACCGCATGGCTAGTGACCTCAGCACGCGATACACTGAGCCGCATTGTCTTAGTCACCATCATTACGGGCAGTATCGGATTTTTAGGCTTACACCACAGTATCGTAGGCAATATCGAGGTGTTCTCAGCCTTACTGTACGGCAATACCGTCAGCCTATGGCGCTATTTAGTATTTTTAGCAGTGGTGTTGGTGGGTAATACGGTCGGTGGCGTGGTGTTTGTCGCAGTACTGAAGAACCGTACTTTCTTGTTTGAAATTGAAAAAGTAAAAGAGCAAACTGCTGATGCTAAAGCAAGAGTAGATGTCCGTCATCGTTAAACACTATCCTCAATCCTGCCCTACTTTATATCTCATCATTTAATACTCTACAGGAAATGAGATATATCAACTATGCATGCAAAAACCCCATAACCAGCTTTGAAAGATCAAGCTGGTTATGGGGTTCAGTTAATTAAAAGACGTTTGAGTAATTTATAGTCTTAAGATTAAAGTCTGCGTGCTGCCAGCACACTACTGTCTATCTCAGTTTGCTTCGCCTTATTGTGTTGCGCGCTGAATACTCTCACCATAATACCTGCGGTTAAGAACATGATTAGCGTATAAATAGCTGGGGTCAGCGACATTTTGTAATTGGCCAATAGTGTCAATGCCATAAACATAGAAAGCGTACTGTTCTGTAGGCCGACTTCCATGGTAATCGATCTTCTTTGTGCTGGATTCAGACCAAACCATTTACTGGTGTAATAACCAAGCGCCATCGTTGACACGTTCAATATCAATGATACAGGGCCAGTGGCTATCAAGGCTTCTACGATGATGTCTTTTTGCACATAGCTTAGGAATAGCACCAAGAAGCTGAGGAATATCACGCCAAAACGAGAAACCATAACCTGTGTCTTATCTGCAACCGTGGGCGCATAGCGTTTGATCAACATACCAACGCTCACAGGTAAGATAGTCAGAGCAATCAAGCTGACCATGGTTTTGACCACTGGCAACTGAAACTCACTACCCGCGCCCATGAAGTACACAAGCGAAAAACTGAGGACGATAGGAATGGTAAACACGGTAATGACGCTTGCAATAGCGGTCATAGTAACCGACAGTGCGACGTCACCTTTGGCCAAATAAGTGAATAGGTTTGAGGTGGTGCCGCCAGGACAAAGCACCAGCAACATAACCCCAACGGCATATTCAGGTTCTAGAGACATCGAGGTTGCCAAGGCAAAACCAACCAATGGTAAGAAGATCAGCTGATTGGTTAGGCCTATTGCGACTGCTTTGGGGTATTTGACGACTCTTTTAAAGTCATTGGTAACTAAGGACAGACCCATCCCCATCATGATCAAAAAGATACCAATAGGAATGACTTTTGAATTTACAAACGTGACTAACTCCACACCTTCCATAACTACATCCTTGTAGATAGAGCCTTTACATAGGCAGTTTTATGACAACTTTGTGATGCTTAATCAGCCAATCCTGCTGATATTTTGGGTAAAAGCCATCGACGTCATCAATGTTTTGTATGACAACACTACTTGACAGCATTCCATGCCATCTTTCACATATATTCAGTAATCGTAATAGAGCGGTATCATAAAGTATATCGTTGTAAAGGCAGCTTTATCTATTTTATTCAACTACTCACCAGTCAGTATTCAAACGTAGGATATCCACCATATAAAAGTACAGGAAATTTTAGGGTATACCATTATCTATATTGTTAAGCTTAACACGAATAGATTGGCCGCTTAGAAAGGAATCAATCACACCCGCCGCCATCGCCACCGCTGTCACCACAAGAATCATTGCTGCTATACCCGCTATGATTACTGTTACTGTTGTTGATGTCATCTCCAGAAGATGAACTTGAAGTACGTTTTGAAAGCTTTGTACGACTAGACCAGAGCATCACTTTAAAGACACCATAAAACATCAGTAGCCCAAAAATAATCTGTAAAAGTAGCAGGAAGCCCCAGAAGAAAAGTTCAAGCATAATATAGTCGACCCTCTATAATTTCTTGTTAGACAGTGATAGCAACGCAAGGATAACTAAGACAAGTGCTTATTTTGGGGATAAAAAAGAAGATAAGATTGATATATCTTAGATTGGCAGGACTTTAGTGACGGTCAGTACTGATAACTGCCGTACCATAGGCGATGGCTTCTACCATGCTTCCTAGTTGATTGACATTAGTCACCTCAAGGCGTAGACCATAAATATGATTACAACCTTTGGCATTGGCCTCAGTACGCATCCGTACGATAGCCTCACGGCGGGCGCGATCTAATAACGTCTCGTAGGTGGTCAGGTTTTTACCAAAGATACTTAAGACACGGGCGATAATCATTTTGAAGTAATCTTGACCAATCACCACACTACCTAGTACCAGCTCACCCTGACTATTAGCCGCGATAGTGGGACGATAAAAGCGTTCGCTTGACACAATGATATGACTCAGTGCTTGCTCGTCGATGCTCAACTGCGCCAAATGCTGACGCTCGTGACGCGTGCCAAAAAACCAACCAGCCGCGAACAATAAAACAAACGGTGCATAGTTTATGAGAAATTGGGTAAGGGAGTTGTTCATGGCACGTCTCTTATCATACAAAAGCATCAATGCTTTAAGATTCGGTTATCTAACCAAAAGGATTGAAACGTGGCAACTCATCAGTAGGTTCTGATGGTGGGGTTTGCGTGCTTGGGTGTTGACCTGAGTGATGCGATTGACCCGTTTGATAATGAGAATCGCTTGGCGGGTTTTGAGATGATTGCTGCGGCATCGGTATTGCTTTGACAGCAGTACCATAAACAAATAGCTCAGAGGCTCCCTGCGCGATGCTAGAAGTCGAAAAACGCAAACCGACAACTGCATCAGCACCCAAAGACTCTGCCTTGACAATCATGCGGTCTATCGCTTCTTGGCGCGACTCTTCTAGCAGCTCGGTATAAGCCGTCAGCTCACCACCGACGATGTTTTTTAGTCCAGCAAACAAATCTTTACCGACGTGCTTTGAGCGTACCGTACTGCCGTACACCACATCGAGACGCTCGGTGATTTGATAGTTAGGCAAGTGCTCAAGATTGGAAAGCTGTACAGTCATGTTACGACCTTATCAGTGAGTTAAAGAGGTGTAAAACTGCATGAAATATAATAAGCAGCGCTATTGATAGTACTGCTTATTAAGTACGAAAATATTAATCGTTGGTATGAAACAACAAAAACAGCTCAGTCAAATTGCCTTCAATGCTATTGGCCATTTGCGCCAGCTTATCTTCATCTTTACGCATCTCAGCAAGCTCTGGATCTTCGTCATCGATACCGCTCAATACAATCATTGGCAAGGTTAAAACCGCTACGTCTTCTGCGGTTTCTTCATCTTCAAACCAATCACTGGCTTCATCACCATACATCGCATCGACAAAGCCGATTGACCAAGCAACGATATCTGAGTCATCTGAAAAGTCGACGGCCACTTCTTCATCACCAGCGTCTTCATTAAACGGTAGCTCGATAGGCGTCTCGTTTTTTAACTCAGCGATGATCGAATCACGCCAGCGTGTGATGCCATCGATCACGTTTTCTGGAATCTCACTAGTGTGGCCTTCAAACAATGCATCCATCCAGTTAGGCAATGGACGACCGATTACTGTCGCCGTCAAAAAACCATGCGCAGCGACACTGTCGAGCACGAACTGGCTCTCTTGATTGTCCATATAGTCTAGTAATTCGTCAAAACTTAATTGGTTACTCATGGTGTAATTGTCCTTGAAAGGTGGATTGCGACAGTCTTAATAAATGCGCAATAAACGTTCAGTTACGTGCAAAATCAGTGATAATTTGAGGATAAAGGTCATTCGAATAAACATTCAAACAACCATTATAAAGTCAGAATTACTGCATAGAATAGGCTGCTGGCAACCATAGAAAAGTGATAAATAAGATATCATCAACCTAATACCATTAGGTAATAAGCCATTATTACGTGGCTTTAGTCGGCTTAAATGACTGAATTTTCTTATATTGTGTGAGACCTTTATTCTAAAATTTAAAAGTCGTCATCATCCCAGTCATCGCCATCTTCATCGAAGTTATCGATGTCATCTAAATCGTCTTTTAGCTCTTTAGCCAACCGTTTTTCTTCTAACAAATTATCGATTAGACGACGTTTTTCAAGACTGCTTAAGCGCGTACGTACACTCGTCTCAGCCTCTTCCACCATCTTTGCATCATCATCATCGATGAAATCATCATCAAAATCGTTGTCAATATCAGCGTCACTCATGACAAACTCCTATCATTTTTGGCAAAGGTATTAAGAATACATTAATATATATATGCCTTATAAAGTCTCTACTGAACGTTGTCAATGCTTTTTATCACTATGGCCTATTTCGCCTATAATACCAAGATAATGATGTAGGCAATATAACAGACAATTGTGTACATAAAAACAAAAACAATTGCCGCTAATGAAACATCATTACACAGATACTATTAAGTATGTGATTCGTCTTCATTTTCAATCATCAGTACCGAATTTCGGACATCAGCCAAGCGTTGAATCATTGAATCATTCCCACCATCGAATACGGCACATTCACGCTCATAAACGGTGGTTGGACGCATGATACTCTGTACTTGTACATGGTGGCTGATTTGCTTGAGTCCAGCATTCGGTAACAAGATCAGCATCTGCTCTTTTTTGCCGACGCTGTGCAGTAATTGCGTCATCGCATCACTTTGTGCATCATCACTGACGCCCGCTTTGGCAGGTAATGCAAAGCGCGACAGCTCAATATGCTTGTCATGGATAATCTTATTAAGCATTAAATATAACTTACCAAGCATCACGCCTGCTAACGCCACTTTGGCATGGCTATTATCAGCTTTTAATAGCACACTCGCACCGCTGTCATCGAACTTAGGCTCATTTATCATGCTGACGCCTAGCAACAATGGCTGCTTGAGTAGCTCAGTCGCTGCTTGGTTCAATAGCTGAGTGCATAATGCCAAATAAGGCAAGCGCTGGGCAGGAGCAAGACGCTCAAGCATATTAAACTCGTCATGGAATACAATCTGTACTCTTACGCTGTCAAATGCTCGTGTGGCAGACAGTCGCGAGGCGCTGCTAGATCTCTGAGTACTACTGCCGCTCATTTCATCTTGCGTGCTTTCCGCTGCTAGATTTTCTACTTGGTCATCTGCCGCACCATCAATAGTCGTACTAGAATGAGCGGTATCGCTCGCCGCACTTTGATTTTGTTGTGTTCTTAAATACTGGTTTACTTCACTATTTACATCAAACTTACGAAGGTCAGCTGGTTTATGCTCTGCGCCGTCTTCATCCAAGCTGCCCATTGTTTGAGAGTCATTTTCTTGGAGATCGTTTGTTTGACGGTCAGCTGAGCGGCGCTCGTGGTTACGGCTACGCTGATCGATTTGCATATACTGCTCACGGTGCAAATCTTGGATATCACGACTGAGGGCATTGATTTGCTCTTTGGTAGGACGGGCAAGATAACCGTAAATTAACCAAAGCAATAAATGCAGCAGCATAGTACCGATAACAAATGGCCACTGCATGGCGATAATTTCACCTTTGCTAATGTCCTTTAATGTCAGTGCCACACTACCAATCACAGCATCGCCGTTGGTAGCAATTTGACGAATCGTATCACCTTGCTGCATAGGCGCATTGCCGACTGGCACCAAGATATCGTCGTTATTGTCTGTAATCAAGATCTTCGTCACGTCTTGCTCGCTGGTATAGCGATTGGCAATCACGCTTAGACTGACACGGTCTTTATTTTCTAAAGACAACCTTGCCTCATCAATCAGCTGAGCAACCATCTGCTCGCCTTTTAACGCACGACTGTTGCTCAACTGTTGATCGGTGCTGATAACCAACAATAGAGTCTGCAAACAAAAACTAACCAGAAGAATAATGGCAAACAACCCTTGCCGCGGCGCTAAATACGTCATGATATGTTAAACTTTTTTGGATAAAAGAAATTAAAAAACAAGGCTATTGCTCATTTTTTGGCTATTTTAAAAAACGGTAATGCAGGCATCTTTTTGTAACGCGTGTCTTTATAACGTATATCTGGGTAAACCATCACTTATAGTCGATTCAATTTAAAAGAAGTACGAGGCAACCGAGTGTAGATGTATATGTGATACTTCAATCGAGGTTAACGCTGTCATACTTTTATAGTGGAAGGACTATAGGATAAACGACCGAACATTAGACTTTTTATGACTAAACACATTATCATAAATGCAACTCGCTTATCCTATCTACTATATCACCATAATAAACCTTATAGCGTTAGCAGCTTTATAAATTTGTCATAATAATAACATTCAATTTCAAACGCTTTTCTGTCTGGTACAGCCCTTTTTAGTTAACCGTGATACTTTGCATGTCATCTATAGGCGCTGCCGAGGAAAGCTGCTATTATTCCCAATCTTATACGAGCATACAAGGGACAATTAAGCCATGCCAAACAATACATCTTATTCGTTACCAAAAGACAGCAAAGCATGGCAACAAGCCGTTGACTCTATTGCCTCGCTCCTACCTGATGGTACTGATCTACAGGATTTTGACGCGCTACAGTCCCTACCTGTTTTTGCGCTAATTGTGGTACTACCGACCAAAGTATCAACCCTTGATATTCATCAATATGTGCAGTCATGGGTCGATGAGCAGCCGAACTGGCATTTGGTCACTGTCGCTGAAGATACTGATGCAAGTTTTGTGAATATCACTGTCTCTGATACAGAACCAACAGACGGAAATGCACAGCGCCTTCCTTTTACACAGGCACAAGTATTTCGCTATCTACTGGTACCAGTCACCGATACACTCATGCATCCCGCCAAAAAAACCGCTGCCGCTCATATCATCGATGAGCAGCTGACCAGACGCTTGCGTCATGATTTGGCTGAAGCGTATAAGAGTACGAGCAGTGCTGACAGTACGGATAATTTGAATGTCGTTGATTGCCATATCTTATCTGTTGGTCATATGCTACGTACCCACAAGCTTGCCTGCTTCGATATGGACTCCACCTTAATCGAGCAAGAAGTCATCGTTGAGCTGGCCAAAACAGCAGGTATCGGTGAAGAAGTTGCCGCCATCACTGAATCGGCGATGCGCGGTGAGATCGATTTTGACGAATCTTTTGCCAAACGTGTGGCACTATTAAAAGACATTCCAATTGACGTACTGGATGATATTTGTAGCCGCTTAACCTTATCGGTAGGCGCACGCACCACGATCAGTGCGCTCAAAGCATTGGGTTATCACACCGTATTGGTATCAGGCGGATTTACCTATTTTGCTCGCTATATCGCAGAGCAGTTGGGTATTGACGAAGTTCATGCCAACTTTTTAGATATTGACGAAGGCATGGTGACGGGCCACGTGCAATTACCTATCGTCAATGGTGCCAAAAAAGCCGCCATCGTCGAACACACGGCAGAGCGTTTAGGCATCGATATGTCACAAGTGGTCTGTATTGGTGACGGTGCTAATGACTTGCCAATGATGGCCATCGCTGATCTAGGGGTTGCCTATCACGCAAAACCTATCGTCCAAGCACGGGCTGATGCGGCGGTTAACGTGACTGGTCTTGAAGGCTCGCTTTATGCACTTGGCTATCCAGCGCTTGTCCCTACCAAATAATGTCTAAAAACTAGAAACACTGTAAAAAGCTAGGTTAATGTCTTTGTCATTGATCTGGCTTTTATACTTCTAGCTTCTATGTTTTATTGATGAAAAAATCTAGCGATGCTGCTACTTTGATAGAACTACTGTTAACATTGCTGCCTGAGCATGATTTCATTCTAACTAAACTTTAATCTAACCATTACCACTCACTTTCCACGCTCATTTTAAATCAATCAAGGACTGTCCATGACGGCACCCCAATCACCCAAACCAAGCGAGTCGTCAGCACCGCAACCATTAGATATCAGTGTTACTACTACTGACAACCCAAAACAGCTGTTAGGCGTCTATATCAAAGGAATGGCCATGGGTGCAGCCGATATCGTACCTGGCGTCTCTGGTGGTACTATTGCGCTGATTGCTGGTATTTATGAGCGATTGATTAATGCACTTGGCAGTATTGGCCCCAAACTCTGGCAGATATTCCGAAAGGAAGGTGGTATCAAAGGTTTGCTTGCGGTGTGGCGACAGGTCGATGCGACATTTTTATTATTCCTGTTATTAGGTATCGCTACCAGCTTTGCTACTTTGGCTGGCATGATTAAGTACTTGCTAGACAATCAACCACTGCTGATTTGGTCATTCTTTTTTGGGTTGGTCGTTGCAACCATATTTATATTATTAACTGAAATTAAGCGTTGGAACATAGGACGTATTGTCTTATTTGGCGTCGGTCTCGTCAGTGCCATGGTTATCAGTAGTTTGCCATTACTCACCACCACGCCAAGCTTGCCTTATCTATTTTTTGCAGGGGCAATCGCGATTTGCGCCATGATATTGCCGGGTATATCAGGCTCCTTTATCCTATTATTATTGGGTGCTTATGACACGGTATTAGAAGCCGTGCATACCCTTAACTTTACGGTTATTTTCACGCTTATGGCTGGTATGGTCACTGGACTTTTACTGTTCACCCACGCACTGAAATGGCTATTGGCTCGCTACTATCAAGCAACGCTAGCCTTGCTCACCGGCTTTATCGCTGGCTCTTTGATGAAGATATGGCCGTGGAAAGTAGATATCTTGAACACCTTAGATAACGAAGCAATAAACAACGTCATGCCATGGCACTACCCTACTGGTCCTCATTGGCTCAGCACACTGGGGTTGATGTTATTAGGTGCTGTGTTGGTATCGCTTTTATCGTGGTGGGGCAAGCGTAATAACCATCATTAATAGCAATGTTTAGTTGCTATTGATTAGCAAACCTCTTATTTCCCTCTCAAAATAAGCGCCGATCCTTACGGCGCTTACTCTCAAAATCTGCAATAGAAAATCATCGAAATACGCTAAAAAACCAAACGTCATCGGTTGTCGCAAACTCGCCTGTACCCTCTTTAGCTTTGCCTCGCAAACTTTCATAATGGTCTTATTGGAATTCACCTTATGAATAGCGAGATGAATGATGTTACTAACTATACTTTCTTTTATCGACATAGCGG
The DNA here is from genome assembly GCF_040309505.1 of Psychrobacter sp. TB55-MNA-CIBAN-0194. Lineage (NCBI taxonomy): Bacteria > Pseudomonadati > Pseudomonadota > Gammaproteobacteria > Moraxellales > Moraxellaceae > Psychrobacter > Psychrobacter sp. TB55-MNA-CIBAN-0194. The sequence continues at coordinate 112,745 of NZ_JBEOOW010000009.1, forward strand.
CATGGAGCAATGCTGCTTTACTTGGTTACGGTTTATTGGCAGTGATAATAGCGGCGCTCGCCTTCTCGTCACAGCGCTGGCTGCTATTATATCTATTTGGCGGTATGGCATATTGGCTAGGCGTAGAAGTCATTCACAGCATACTATCAAGTCGACTGATGCTGTCAGAATTATCAGATTGGCACAGCTATATCATCGCCATGGGCATCAGCTGGTTGCCTCTAGCGGCTTGGGTCTTGTATCGAGCGCTTCGTTACGAGGACGTCAGTCAATCGGTTCAGCTACAGCGTGAGTTAGAGGCTGCACGTTATATCGAACATACGCCTGTCTACGATGATGACTATAAACCGCGCTTTCACTAATGTAGTCAATCCTGTATCAATCATACTGACGTCATCGAATGTTACAAGATACTTAACGCTCTCTACGTAACTCCTAAAGAATAACAACCTACCCATCGTTTATAATGTAATTATATATTTGTCGCAAAAATTGTTATAAAGTACGCATTATTTTGCGTCTCATTTTTAGGAGTTCGATTATGTTTACTATTCCTGTTCTAGATATTAAGTCTGATCCTTTAGACGTGTTATTGGCTGTGATCGGTTACCGTTTATCTATGCTAGCCGATAGCGACGATGAAGCTGTCCAAAAGCTATTCGCTGATCGTAATGTCACGATTGAGCTTGCCAGCACTGAAGCGGATATCGCTCGTTATTTTGTCTTTGATAATGGGAGCTTCAACCAGTATAGTGGTCATGCAAAAGCAGCAGACCTGACTATCAACTTTAAAGACTCTATGACTGGTGTTAAGCTATTGACCAAAGGTAATCTTCCAGCCTTTATGACAGCGGTTCAAGAAGGAAACTTAAGCATCGAGGGCGACTATAGCCTCATGATGTGGTTTAATAAGCTTGCCAAGCATATCGTTCCAGCGGTGCCAGAAGAGTGCAAACCTTATCTGGACAAAGCAAAGCCTTACGCTTATAAAGCACAAAACTTTGCAAACCATTGGATTGGTGTTGCCAAGCACAAACTGGGCAAATAACCAGATACAAATAATTAGAACGTTAAATGGCAAACTGATCAGCAAATAGTTACTATTGACCTACTTTATTGTATTCAATATAAATACTATTTAGCAGCACTCTGATTTTCTAAAAAGGTTACGGTATACTATATCGCAGCCTTTTTTATTATTTTAAAAACACAAAAACATTTAGATGTACCCAATACCGTTATAAAAGGATTTATCTCATGGCAGGATTACTTAACATCTCAGAACCCAATGCCGATAGCCACACTGAGACACTCAATCATCAAAACAGTAGCGATGATTTTTTGGCCAGTTTAGCCACCGATGCCAACCAACCAACGCCACATAAGCATAGCCGCGAAGAAATCGCCGCACTGTTTGATTTGCCTTTGATGGATTTGTTGTTGCAAGCACAAACGATACATCGGGCGAACTTTACTGCCAATGAAGTACAAATCAGTACCTTGTTATCTATCAAAACAGGTAACTGCCCTGAAGATTGCGGCTACTGCTCACAATCAGGTCATCATCGCGATACCACCAAACTACAAGCAGAAAAACGCATAGAAGTGGACAAAGTCATTGCCGCTGCTAAACGTGCCAAAAACAGTGGCTCGTCACGCTTCTGCATGGGTGCGGCATGGAAACATCCAAGTGCAAAAGACATGCCTTACGTGGTTGAGCTAGTTAAAGAAGTCAAGGCATTGGGGCTTGAGACCTGTATGACGCTTGGTATGTTAGATACCAATCAAGCAACGCAGTTGGCGGATGCCGGATTAGACTACTATAATCATAATCTAGATACCTCACGCAGCTATTATGAACAAGTCGTCAGCACGCGCAGCTATGACGAGCGATTAAATACGATAGACAATGTGCGCAACTCAGGCATCAATGTCTGTAGCGGTAATATCGTTGGTATGGGCGAAAGCCGTGATGACCGTATCGATTGGGTACATGAACTGCTAAAAATGCCAAAAGCGCCAGAATCGATCCCAGTCAACTTGCTCGTGCCTATCGCCGGCACCCCTATCGGTGACAAAGTGCTTGCCGAAGGTCAGCTGTCTGTGCTTGAGTGGATTCGTACTATTGCCGTGGCGCGTATTTGCTGCCCGACCAGCTATGTGCGTCTATCTGCTGGCCGCGAAAGCCTCTCTGACTCCGAGCAAGCCTTGGCCTTTATGGCGGGTGCCAATTCGTTCTTTTATGGTGATAAACTGCTGACAACTGGGAACGCCAGTCAATCAGGCGATGACAGACTCATGCGTGAGCTTGGCCTAACAAAGCAGTTTGCTGCACCAAGAGCACCTAAAGTATTGCCTGTATTAGACGCTATGAATGGTCATCAAACACAAGTCGTATTGGCTGACTAGTTTGGCGGTGTGCAGCGACTGTTTATTAATAATCTGCATTGCACTTGCGTTTGTGCTGTGTCATCAATTAGCCCTTATAGAAAGCGTATGAAAATAAGCCTAGGGTGTGTCCTCATTTCAAATGGCTGATAACAAGAGATTAAGTAATGGCAGATTATTTTAACTGGATTAAAGCGGCACATATTATTTCTATGGTTTGCTGGTTTGCTGCAATTTTCTACTTGCCGCGCCTGTTTGTCTATCATGCGATGAGTGATGACACTATCAGCCAAGAACGCTTTACCATTATGGAGCGTAAGCTGTATCGTGGCATTATGACGCCATCGATGATAGCGACATGGGTCTTTGGTCTGTGGATGTTAGGTCTAGGTTGGGACGTGTATAAAACTCAAGGTTGGCTGCACGTTAAGCTCTTGCTAGTGGTATTACTATCCGGCTATCATGGTGCATGCGGCTTGTATCGCAAAAAACTGATTGATAATCCACACTATAAATCCCATAAATTTTGGCGCTGGTTTAATGAAATACCAGTGTTTGCGTTGATATTTATCGTCATCTTAGTTGTGGTAAAACCTTTCTAAAATTAGCGCCAACACTAGCAGAATAATTGATACCCGCAAACCAAAAGCGTCCGCCGCTTTATCAGTGACGGACGCTTTTTTTGACCTATTATCTCTAGTAGCTTGAACAACTCTGAAACCGCTGACCCTATTTCTGAAGTTGGTATCAAACGTTAAATATTAAACACTAGGGCGCATGATTTGATAAACATTACTCAAGTCATAAACACGGTAACGAGCTGGCTCACGGCGGTTTTCTCCCGCATAACTTAATATTAGCGCTTGCTTGGCACGCTCATCGACCCAGCCCACAAACAGTCCACTGTGCTCGACACCATTGTAACCATGATTGATATAATAGAGCCAATCTCCAACCTCAATCTCGCCACTATTGGCATAAGGGCCTTGACCATAAGTGCCTTTGTGAATGGTATCGCGCGTCACTCCTGCCCGTTTGAATACCGCATTCAGATAGTCCCAGCAGCCACCTTGAATGATAGTGCGCTCGTTTAGGGCCATCTTGCGTGCAGTACTGACAACCTCACGTGCGGCCAGACTACTTTGGGTCTCCGCACTACTCAATAGCGGTAAATACTCACTATCGATATTGTCATAATCACCAGATAAAAATGCAGGTAGTACTGTAGGCGTTTGACGAGATACATCTGGATAGCGATAAGAAGTATTACTCGTTGATTGAGTAGATTTTTGAGCGATCAGTGTGCTCATACTATCTGCGTGAGCTGGGCCAACCAAACCAAAGGTCAATAATAAAAGACTGCACGACGCTGTAACCGACGACGACATAGACATAGGCAAACGCGACATGACTGACTCCTTGTCAATAAAATATAAATGACAGCATAAAAATAGTAGTGGATGAATTTCCAACCCTACTTATAAACTATTTAGAAGTGAGTCTGCAAGCACTATTCATTTTGAATAGATGACAGAAGGTATTAAATTATAGATTGATGGTCGCGTTACAACGCTAATTTAGAAGGGGTAAATCAAAATAGCACTAAAAGCTAGGCAGGTAATATATATGCTTTTAGAAAGGTTTGATTTGGACAAGTAGAAAGAGATAGTTTTTAATTATCACTCATCTTAATATTAACATGGCGCTTGGACAACGCTTGGCCTTGTAAGATAGCTTTAGCAGCAGTTGCTTCTTGGATACTTTCAAAACCACTGATATTGTACTTACGTGTGTCACTGCTATCGACAATCTGTAACTGCTCGCCAATCAGTGTTATCTTGTCACTATCGATCAAATGGATATGCTCGCGCTTACCTTGATTGTCATGCACCATCTCACCAGCACGCACCCACAGTATACCGCTACTGATAGCGCCAACCATGGCTTTTTTGTGTTTTTGGCGTTGTCGATTAAAAATAAAACTGCCAATAATTAGCAACGCTAACGCACCGATAGCCAAGCGCTCAGGTAGCACACTCATTGCAAAGGCGACTGCAACTGCCCCGACCAACAAGGCAGAGCCAAACCAAAACATACCGTTATCAGTCGTTTGAGACTGACCTTGTAAGGTGATTTTGGCGCCATCGTCGGTCAGCTTAAGCATGCATCATTACCTGTTGCGAGATATCTAGTTGGCAACAGATAGCGGACTATTAAAAGCCAAGTATCTGTCAGAGCTCGTCGTAGTGTTAAAAAATTAGCACCGTTTATAATAGATCAAAAGCAGACTACCAGCCTAAAGCGGTTTGCTGCATTTTAATCAATTCGGCAATACCTTTTTCGGCAAGAATCAGCATGTCATCAGCTTGAGCGCGAGTGAATGGTTTCTCTTCCGCAGTACCTTGCAGCTCGATAAACTCGCCTTTTTGAGTCATAACGACGTTCAAATCGGTATCGCAGCTAGAGTCTTCTTCATAATTCAAATCTAGATACGCTTCACCATCTTTCATACCGACAGACACAGCAGCAACTAAGCCAATCAATGGATCTACTTTTAGTTTTTTGGCTTTTTGAACGGTCTCTAATGCGTCAATAAGGGCAATCGCTGCACCAGTTACGCTAGCGGTACGAGTACCACCATCAGCTTGCAGTACATCACAGTCAAGATAAATGGTGTTTTCACCCAACTTGCTCAAGTCAATCATCGCACGTAGGCTACGACCGATTAAACGCTGAATCTCTTGGGTACGACCTGATTGCTTGCCGCGTGCCGCTTCACGTTGATTACGGGTATTGGTCGCACGTGGCAACATACCATATTCAGCGGTAATCCAGCCTTTACCTTTGCCTTTCAACCAGCGTGGCACACCTGACTCGACACTAGCAGTACATAGTACTTTGGTATCGCCAAAGCTCACTAACACTGACCCTTCGGCATGCTTAGTATAATGGCGCTCAAAGCTGATAGAGCGAAGTTGGTCAAGCTCACGATTGTCATTACGCATAAAAATTCCTAGTACAATGTTTGAAAATCAGGGTGATAAAAATGGTCTTAAAATAAGAGGTTGTCGCTACATGGCAGAGCAGTATTTATTATCGTATATTTATTAATCGCATATCAATTCATAAAAACTGACATACAGGAATATAACTCGAATATAAATAGCGACTGCGTGCCTTAGTGGACGCAAATATGGAGATATCCTAACGTGACAGCGGCGCAATAGCAAGATTCACTCACGCTATTACGCCGCTGCTTCAGTAAAGTTTGGTGTTAAATTTATTCTAAACCTTCTATCTTACGCAATTCTTTACGCAGGATTTTGCCCACGTTTGATTTTGGTAATTCATCAACGAACTGAATACTACGCGGACGCTTATAGCCGGTCAGTTGCTTTTTGCCAAAATCGAGTAGCTCTTGCTCTGTCACTTCGCCTTTTTTGACCACAAATAACTTTGGCTCTTCACCGCGATTTTCGTTAGGAACACCAATCGCACCGCACTCCACCACTGCTGGATGCTCGCTCATGGCCTCTTCGATCTCATTCGGATAGACATTAAAGCCAGAGACTAAGATCATATCTTTTTTGCGATCAACGATTTTAATAAAGCCTTTCTCATCCATGATACCGATATCACCGGTTTTAAGGTAACCATTGGCAGTAAAGGTTTCCTTTGTTTCGTCTGGACGGTTTTGATACCCAATCATCACCTGCGGGCCTTTGACACAGATCTCGCCACGGTCACCTAGAGCGACTTCTTTTTCATCATCGTCAATCAGTATCACGTCTGTACTAGAAGCAGGAATACCAATCTTGCCTGTGAATTCAGCAATGGTCATGGGGTTAAAAGCAACCACTGGCGAGGTTTCAGACAGACCATAACCCTCGACGATAGGCAAACCTGTGATTTTATGCCATTCTTTTGCCACGCTTGGTAGTACCGACATACCGCCGCCGATAGAGGCTTTTAGATTAGAAAAGTCTAAATCCGCAAAGCTGTCTTTGTGTACCAAGCCGTTGAATAACGTATTTACCGCAGGAATAAATGATGGTTTATATTTGCCCATCTCTTTAATCAGACCGTCAAGATCACGTGGATTCGGGATAAGTAAACCCGCATAGCCTTGGTACATACCATACATACCGCAAACCATAAATGAGAATACATGATAGAGCGGTAACGCTGTTAAGATAACCTCATCGGCATCAGCATCATCGTCAAATGCACTGTTCATCAACGCACTAATCTGTAGCATGTTAGCCACTAAATTACCATGCGACAGCATTGCCCCTTTAGCCACACCTGTAGTACCACCTGTATATTGCAGCAATGCCACGTCACCTAAATTCAAATCAGGACGCTTATATTTACTAGCAGAAACAGCATTCAAGGCGTGCTTGAAGCTCACACTCTCTGGCAAGCTATAAGCAGGAATCATTTTTTTGATATGGCGCGCAACGAGGTTGACCACTGCTCCTTTGATCGTGCCTAACATATCGCCAATCTTACAAACGATGACGTGCTCGACCTGACCTTTATCTTCTGCTTCTTGATACGTTTTTGCAAAATTCTCTACGATAAATAAAGCCTTTGTGCCACTATCATGCAGCTGATGCGATAACTCACGGCTCGTGTATAAAGGGTTGACGTTGACCAGCACCATACCTGCGCGGATGATACCCAATGCAACCACTGGATACTGCAGGAGGTTAGGCATCATCACCCCGACTTTGTCACCCTTGACCAATCCTAACGACTGTAAGTAGCTGGCAATTTGACGACTAAACAAATCCAATTGCTTAAAGGTAATCGATGCACCCATACAGATATAAGCAGGCTTTTGGCCATAACGGCTAAAATTACGCTCGAACACCTCCAGTAAAGAAGTACTGTCATCCGGCATATCGATAGTAGCCGCAATACCATAGCGCTCATAAGTACCTAACCATGGACTATCACTCGGTATCATCGGCATAGTAGGAAATGCGCTGTCGTTATTATTAGTCGCAGCATTATTGTTTGTGGTCTTTTTATTGGTACTGTCGGTCATAACTTTTCCTAAATGTTGCCGTTAAAAACGTAGAATAATCTAATGGAAACACCATTATTTTGTGGTTGATCAATGACAGCAAAAACTTGTGAATAAGAAACGATGATAAGGTAATAGCATTCGTTATTCACAAGATTTGTAAATCAAAGCGCAATGTTATATCTATGATAAGTGGTGTAATAACTCAACAAGGATAAATCAACAATCACATCTACCAAGTTGATTTTACAAGAAATATAGAGCAAAAATCATATCGTATTATAGTTAAATATAACTATACGCTGATAAGCACTATAGCAGTTTTGCCAAAAATTCTCTATCTATACTAAAGCCTACCCTCAACTCAATCGATGACTATCTATCCAGTCTAACGATGACTAGGCTAATGGTGGCTAGGTTTCGCCAAACCGTATCGAATAGCTGATGAATATCTCGATATTGTCGGCGTCATTGTTTTATTTTGACTTTAATATCTATTATTTGATTACTGCTTTGCAATGAAGACTCACCCTAACAACATCTTAAAGACAAAATAGACGTAAAAAAATGACAAGATAGCATATACGCAATCTTATCATTTTTAGTGGTGACCCTACTCTGTATTACGATTAGTTATGAGCACTGAGTCTATATGAGCATTGAGTCTTTGTAAGCACTCATAACTAGCTTTTGAGTATTGAGTATCAATCAATTAGCCATGGTTTTTTTCTTCAAGCAATCGCAAGTCTTTGCGTAGGATTTTACCCACGTTAGATTTTGGCAATTCATCGATAAACTCAACATGACGAGGACGTTTGTAACCGGTTAGATTTTCTTTACCATAAGCAAGAACTTCTTCAGCGGTCAGGCTAGGATCGTTGCGCACGACATAAATCTTAGGAGTCTCGCCGCTCTTTTCGTCACTAATACCAATGACACCGCACTCTAGAATTTTAGGGTGGCCCGCCATAACTTCTTCAACTTCGTTAGGATAAACGTTGAAACCAGAAACCAAAATCATGTCTTTTTTACGATCAACGATGGTCACGTAGCCATTGTCAGCCATGATACCGATGTCGCCCGTACGGAAGAATCCGTCTGCGGTCATCACTTCGGCGGTAGCATCTTCGCGATTCCAGTAGCCTTTCATAACCTGTGGGCCACGAACACTAATCTCGCCGCGCTCACCAAGCTCTACTTCATTACCAGCATCATCTAAGATGGCAACATCAGTCGCTGGCATCGGCACACCAATAGTACCTGTGAATGTTTTGCTATTGCTAGGGTTAGAGGTCGCAACCGGTGCTGTTTCAGACAATCCATAACCTTGGATAATGATATTACCCGTTACTTGACGCCATTTTTCGGCGGTTGGACTCAGTACTGCCATACCGCCACCCATCGACTGACGTAGCTTGCTATGATCCATCGCGATAAATTCTTCGTTATTAGCAAGCGCGTTGAACAACGTGTTGACCGCTGGAAAGAATGCTGGTGGATTGGCTTTATATGCTTTTAATAAGCTATCAAGATCACGTGGGTTTGGTACTAATAGCACCACACAACCGCGATATAGACCAAACATACCGCACACAGTAAATGAGAAAATATGATACATCGGCAATGCTGTCATAATGACAGGCTGCTCACCTCTTTGATCGAAATCATCAAAAGCGGTGCCCAAAAAGGTATTGGACTGAATTAAATTTGCGACTAAGTTTTTGTGCGTCAGCATCGCGCCTTTTGCCACACCGGTCGTACCACCGGTATATTGTAGGACGGCGATATCATCGAGCGTGATATTGCTTGGGCGTTTATATTTACTCGCAGCGCTATGACTCAGCGCACTTTTGAAGGTGATGCTGTTGCTAATACTATAGGCAGGCACCATTTTTTTCACATGGCGAACGACCGTGTTAACCATGAATCCTTTGAGCGTACCCATCAAATCGCCCATACCTGTAATCACGACTTTATCGACTAGACTACGGCCAATGTCTTGATAGGTTTTAGCGAAGTTTTCGACCATGATCAGCACTTTGGCATCTGAATCGGTCAGTTGATGCTCAAGCTCTCTGGTGGTATATAACGGGTTGACGTTGACTAGGGTGAAACCTGCACGCAGTACTGCAATGACAGAAATTGGCAATTGTAAAATATTGGGCATCATGACTGCAACTTTGTCACCTTTGACCAGTCCTAATGACTGTAGATAGGCAGCCATCTGGCGACTGTATAAATCCACTTCTTTAAAACTTAATGATGAACCCATGCAAATATAGGCAGTCTTGTCACTATTATCCGCAAAGCTTTTTTCAAAAACATCAATGAGTGAGGTATCGTCAGCTGGCATTTCAATGTTGTAATTCAGCCCAAGCTCTTCATACGTTTTTAGCCAAACTTTATCATCACGACGGGTAAAATTTACTTGATTTTCCATAATCTTTTTTCTCCTAGTAATAGTACATTACCGTCAGCGTATACTAATCACAGTGTGATAAACATACGAAATGCCAAGCCTTTGCTGACCATTACGGTGGTAAGCAAAGGCTACGGCGTAATCGTACAGTGCTGAGCAAACAATATAGCGGTAAATAGCCCTTTGTTTATTAACATACACACTTTGTACAAACTACTCAATACAAAAGATTGGTGCTTGAGTTCGCAAACAGGCTTGACGGAAAATAAAATGTTTTATATCAAATGTTTAACTTTAAAAACCAATGAGTTTTTAGCGTTCTATTGGCGAACATTCATCCATAGAAACCCTATGGTTTGTTACTCGTTCATTACTTTGTACTGTCAAGGGCGCTAGCCAGTTCTGTTAAAGTCACAAAGTTACGGCGAGTGCCGTCCTTATCACTGCTTAGCTGACGGGCGAGACTACTTGTCGCTAGCTTAGTACTGTCATTATATTGCCACTCATTAATGTACTCACTTTGAGTTAAGCGTTGACCAAAACCTGCCACCGCCATTGCAAACTGAGTATCAGCGTTGGCTTTGTCCAGAGAGTGGCTGTCATTATTAATTGGTTGACTAAGCAGTTTAGACGTATCACCTGTAGGCGCTTTATAGCGAATTTTTAGATAACCAAGCTCATTGGCTTGCTGTTTGCTGTTTACCTTAACAGTGGCATTGCTGTCAGTATAACGACGATCACTGTATAGACCTTTTTGTCCTTTTGGTGTCACTTCAAATAGTGCGATAACCGCTTTACCTGCACCTAGCTCGCCTGCATCGACTTTATCATTATTAAAGTCTTGCTCATTAAGCACGCGATTTTCATAGCCAATCAAACGCCATTCACTCACGACATCAGGGTTGAACTCGATTTGTACTTTTACATCTTTGGCGACCGTATTAAAGGTCGCAGCCAACTCATCACCAAAGACTTTTTTGGCCTCGGTCAGACTATCGATATAACTGTAGTTACCATTACCATTGTCAGCCATTTGTTCCATCATATGGTCGTTGAGATTGCCACGCCCAAAGCCAACGGTAGATAGTGAGATACCACGCTCACGATTGGATTTGACCAAATCCAGCATATCATCGACATCACTGATACCGACATTAAAATCGCCATCGGTCAGCATCATGATACGATTGATACCGTCTTTCTTCATCGCTTGCTCAGCTTGACGATAAGCCAGTTTCAACGCGTCTTCTCCGTTGGTGGAACCTGAGGCATTTAACCCCTCAATCGCGGTGAGTATTTTTGCTTTTTGATCACCACTGGTCACAGGCAATGCCACACTGGTGCTGCCCGAATAAGTAACGATACTGATGCTGTCTTGAGCGCGCATTTGCTCCGTCAATAGTTTAAGAGACGACTGCGCCAATGGTAGCTTGTCGCGCGATGACATAGAGCCTGATACATCTACCAAAATCACTAGGTTAGCAGCGGGCATGGCTTGATTGGCACTTTTATTAGACCAACTGTTATCCACGGCTTTGATACCCACTTTGACAATCTTGTTGTCTTGATCGGCTCTATCCCAAGGCGAATCGACCACTTCAGTGGCGACGACAAATGGTGCATTACCGAGGCGTTTACCATCATCAAACTGATAGTTAAAATAGTTAATCAACTCTTCTACCCGTACCGCATTGACGGGTGGCAACTGACCTTCATTTAGATAGCGGCGCACATTGGCATAGCTGCCCGTATCGGTATCGATAGACAAAGTAGAGACCGCCATATCCGTCGTGCGATGTACAGGATTGGCCTCATTTTTTTGATAGTTATCATTGGCTTCTGGCGTGATACCGATGGGTTCAGGTCTGACCATAGATGGTGACATTGAAGAGGGTGATGCTGGGCTTCTCAGTATTATGAAAGGGTCAGGAGCTCTCATCTCAGAGACTAGTGACGTATTTGATACTGCAACTGCACGGCGTGGTTTTTTCATCGTAGTACTACTTGAGGTTTCTACCATCGGCTTGGGTGCTATCTGCTTAGATACTGTCTGCTGTGAGCTACAAGCACTCAATCCAACACTGGCGATAATACCCAACAGCAGCGTGTGCTTGGTTAAATGATAAGTGCACGCACGCGATAACGCACTTGATGGATAGACAGATGACGCAGATAACATAGTAACTACTCCGTATAATAGACAGATGGCAAAATTTTCAAAGACAACACAGTCATCAAAAGTTGAATTAACTATACTTCACCTGTTTTGTAAAAGCTATCAACCAAAATGCTATACAGAAACCCAATGAAGCACGTCACGACCTGTCGTCTATTCTGACTTATACCTTTTTAATTCTGCCAATTTCCTTTACGATAGCACTATCTTATTTGCACGCTTGAACCAATTATTTATACCTATTAAAACTGATAAGTGAATCCTATTTTATGTCTGATGTTATTGATAATACGATTGCCCCAATCATTCCCACTGAACCAATGGATACCCGCTCAGTCGCAGAGTTCACTGAGCAGGCCTATCTCAACTATGCCATGTACGTCATCATGGATCGGGCGCTGCCAAATATCGCTGATGGTCTAAAACCAGTACAGCGCCGCATCGTCTATGCGATGAGCGAGCTAGGCCTAAAATCAACTGCCAAAGCCAAAAAATCGGCACGTACGGTCGGTGACGTGTTGGGTAAATACCATCCGCATGGTGACAGCGCTTGTTATGAAGCGATGGTGCTCATGGCGCAGCCGTTCAGCTATCGCTATCCGCTCATCACAGGTCAAGGTAACTGGGGTAGCCCTGATGATCCAAAATCCTTTGCGGCTATGCGTTATACCGAAGCCAAAATGTCAGCTTATGCCAATACGTTGCTCGCAGAGTTAGGTCAAGGTACAGTCGATTGGCAAGATAACTTTGACGGTACGATGCAAGAGCCAACCACCCTACCTGCCCGCCTACCTAACATACTATTAAACGGTACAACAGGCATCGCGGTCGGTATGGCAACCGATATTCCACCGCATAACCTTAATGAAGTGGTACGCGCGGCCATTCGTCTGCTCAAAAACCCTGAACTGTCGGTTAAGCAGCTTACGCAGTCAATACCAGCACCTGATCTGCCAACACCTGCTGAAATTATTACCAGTAAAAAAGACTTACAAGCGATGTACGAGACTGGTCGTGGTAGCTATAAGATGCGCGCGACGTTCCATGTTGACTCTAAAGAAAAGAATCTCGTCATCATTGATGCGCTACCTTACCAAGTCTCAGGTAATAAAATCCAAGAGCAAATCGCCAAGCTCATGACCGATAAAAAGCTGCCTTGGATTACCGATATTCATGATGAGTCAGATCACGAAAATGCCTGCCGTATCGTGCTTGAGCTAAAATCAACCCGAGTCGATGTCGCTCGCGTCATGAGCCATCTGTTTGCTAGTACGGAGCTTGAGAGTAATTACCGTGTCAACATGAATATGATTGGCCTAAACGGTAAGCCGCAGGTCAAAAACCTAAAAGAAATATTGGAAGAGTGGCTCGTCTGTCGCCGTTCAGTGGTCACGCGCCGCTTGCAATATCGCCTCGATAAAATTGATAAACGCTTACACATCTTGGCAGGCTTGCTGATTGCTTATCTTAATATTGATGAAGTGATTCGCATCATTCGTGAAGAGGAAGATCCAAAAGCAACATTGATGCAGGATTATGATCTGACTGATATTCAAGCAAATGCTATCTTGGATATTCGTCTGCGCCAACTGGCAAAGCTAGAAGAGATTGAGCTGCGCCGCGAGCAAGATGAACTGGCTGCTGAACGCGCCATCATTCAAGAGTATTTGGACAACCCAGACAGTCTGACCAATCTGATGATTGACGAGCTGACAGCCGATATGAAAGAACATGGCAATGAGCGCGTATCACCATTGGCAGAGCGCGAAGAAGCGCAAGCATTAAAAGAGTCAGACCTCGTACCTAGCGAGCCTGTCACCGCTATCCTATCGAAGGCTGGCTGGATTCGCGCAGCCAAAGGCCATGATGTCGATGCTGCTGGCATGAGTTATCGTTCAGGTGATAGCTATCAAGCACACGTGCGCGGTAAATCCAATGAAAAAATCTACGTGCTCGACAGCACTGGTCGCAGCTATAGCATTGACGCGCACAATCTCGCATCGGCTCGTGGTCAAGGCGACCCACTAACCAGTGTGTTAAAGCCACCAGCAGGTGCCAGCTTTGAGCAGCTACTAACGGGTGCTGACGATCAACGCATCATACTCGCCAGCTCGGCAGGTTATGGTTTTATCAATACCGTTGGTAATCTAGATAGCAATCAAAAAGCAGGTAAAAATATCATTAATCTAGCGGCTGATAGTCGCTTGCTCCCTGTTGCGCGTATCGATGCGCCAGTAGATTCGACTGCCAATACTGACGGTGAAAATAGCAATACAAGTGTGGCACCTGACCATGTCGCCGTCACGACCAATGCAGGATACTTACTGATATTTGGCCTCGATGATTTGCCTGAACAGGCGCGCGGTAAAGGCAACAAACTTATCAAGTTAAAAGACGGCGAAGAGGTACTTACTATCACGCCACTCAGTCAGCAAGACAGCCTTGTCATTACCGCTGGCAAACGCCATGTGACACTCAAGCCAAATGATTTGGCTAACTATACGGGTGTGCGCGGCAATCGCGGTGGTCAATTGCCAAGAGGCTTTCAGAATGTGACGAGTGTTGAGGTTGGTTAGCGTTACTGATTTGTCTGGTATGACTCACGGTAATAATACCCACTCTGTTACCGTGAATAAATCGGATAGGTACTTTAAGAAGATTAACGCTAACTATTGGTGAAAATAATATAAAAAACATCTTATATTAGGCTACAATAGTTCGCTAATAATTTGGGTTGTTAAATGGTGTAGGCCTATACTATGAACGTAGAAGATATCGCTTCTGGACAAAAAATTGTTATTTATTCGATTGTAGCCAATTTTTTGGTAGGTGTGTCACAACACAGTGCGCCTGAACTGGGTGTTATCGTCATTGTGTTCTCTTTGCTGGTAACTGCTGCTGCAATTTACGGTGCTTATCGTCTTTGTACAGGGCTGGATTATTCTGTCGGTATCAAGGTTTTAGTCATCGTACTTTTATTTGTTCCATTCATCAACCTTATTACACTTATTGTCTTAAGCGTAAAAGGTACGAAAGTGTTGCGTCAAGCAGGATATGAGGTCGGTTTTTTCGGGGTAAAATAAGCGCGTAAGGTGCGTGCCACGCACCGATGAGATTAACATTAAAAAAATCGCACACTGGACGCGACCTACGACTTAAATTATTAGTGACTATATGAAAATTTTAGCGACAGTTGTATCTTTTTTATTTTTATTCTGCGCACTTGCAGGAATTTTCGTCATTCCCACTTTTGAAGAGTTATATAGAAGCTTTGGTGTTGATATACCAGTCTTTACTAAGGTAGTATTAAGTACTCATAAATACTGGCTAGGGTTGTCTTTGATCCCAATACCCTTGGTTTACTTGTCGGAACAGTCAAAAAAATGTCAAGCTATCATCGTATTTTTTCTCTTAGCTTTGGCTATTCTTCTTATTCCTTTGACCATTGTTGCTCTTTATCTACCTATTTACGAACTGGGTAAAGTAGTTGGTTAAATTATAGCAACAAACATAGGCTATGCTTTTAGCATGTAGGGCGGATTAGCTAATGTAGGGGAAGTTTCACGCACTGATTATACAAACAAAATTCAAAAAGGTGCGTGAAAAGCACCCTCCAACTGCTAACATTTAAAGCTCACAATATTTTTAACAAAAAGCCGCCTATACACAATGTATAAACGGCTTCTTGGTGCTAATTAAAACAAATAACTATTCTGTGCATTAATAACACCATACCTGCCTTATTTCCCTACTAAATCTCTTAAAATTTAGTAACCATCTACCAAAGCTCTTTTAAGAACTAGAAAACCTATAGCTTGGATAGGAAGAGTAACTATGTCTACTGCCACACTCACTGGCAACAAAGCAATGCCAAGCTTATTAGTATTATCCCTAGCTCTCCAATTTTCATTCAATTGAATAGTCATAGGTTGCTTTAGCTTATGGTTTATCTGATCAATATTCTGTACCGCAGAAGCTACTGTGAGCTCAATGTACACTGGACGCTGACAGGCTAGACTTTGTTGTTCAGCGATGACTGATGTCTGACACTTAAAACCAAAATTTTCCAACTGTGGCTGCTCATTATTCTTTACTTCATTTGTCAGCTTTGCATACACTAGATTGATACGGGTTGATATATTTTTAACTTGACTGGATCTATCTCTATCTCTATCTACATCAAGAATTAACTCATTTGAATCAGCTTGGGTTTTTTTCTGAATATCACGAGTTCCGTATTCTCTCTGTGCATCGGAGTCAGAGTAATAGGATGATGGATTAGTATCGATATATAATGAGCCTAAATCCACTTGTGTGAAAATTCTTTTAAATAGATCTGACGAGGTGTCAGCAGAAACAACAGGTTGCACTAAAAAGCTATAGTTTTTACCTGCCAAAATCATGGCGTCCTCATAGCCTTGTATTGGCTTATTAGGATACCCCACTGCAATAACACTCTCAGATAAGACATTTTTTGTATGGTTTTTCATGCTGTCACTTTTAGTATAATCTGAAAGGGCAGTAGTCGCGCAACCGTTTAATACGATTGATGATCCTAAAAGCGTTACGAGCAATAGAGACAGTTTCTTCATACATATAATCCGTTTAAGTTATTCAAATAGCAAATGCCTCAGATGATAATACACAACATATGTAGAATTAAAATATTTAATTTTAAAATCTATAAATATGAGATATCGAAAACAAAAAAAGCCGCCTATACGATGTAATGTATAGACGGCTTTTTTACGCCAATCAAAATAGAGAAATTATCTAAGACTTATTGGATTCGGTATCCGCAAAGATCGCTTTCAAAAAACTTGTAATCTGAGTACTTTTCATTAGATAAGGATTAAAGTCAGCACCTGCTGAGAAGCTTTTTAGGGTATATTCTTCGTCTTCTACGCTTGATGTTAAATATTTTAATAAAAACCCATCCCATCTACGTACTTCTACTTCTTCAACCATACTGAGATGAGGTCCTAGGTGAGAATATTCATTGATCAATTTTACTAATATTTCATTGATAAGAGGTCTTGGACCTTCGATATTTTGAATGAAGTAATTGTCATTAACCACAAGCGCTGAGGTTACACCACTTTTTTCATTGTTTCTTCGCCATTGCTCAAGCAAACGAGCCAATTCTACTCCATTATTACTGTCACTATTTTTGCCAATATACGTTAGGCTGAGAATAATATGCTCACCATGTCTTTTTCTATTTTCTGAAGGTGGGCTGGTAGCGATATGCATAAGAAACCTTATTTATAAAAAATTTATCTAAATCAAAAGATACTTTATAGACGGCTTTTTTATGCTGGTTAGAGCAGATGGCCTTTATACTGAGCGCATACTACGCGTTTACAATTTTCTGAATTAACCGTCTTCAAAAATCACTTTAAAAAAGCTTTCAATCTGAGTGCTTTTCATTAGATAAGGGTTGAAGTCAGAACCTGCTGAGAAGCTTTTTAAGGCATATTCCTCATCTTCGACACTTTCCGTCAGGTGTTTGGTTACGAACCCATCCCACCGAAGCGCTTCTATTTCCTCCAGCTTAACAATATTAGGGAGAATCTTGAAATGCTCATCAATTATCTTCGCTAGAGCAGTATTGACAGCTGGTCTTGAACCTTGAATATTTTGAACAAAATAACCGTCATTGATAACAAGCGCTGAAACTAACCCACTTTCCTCAAAGTATCTTCGCCACTGCTCAAGAGCACGAGTCAATTCTATACCTGTTTTCATTTCGATGTTTTTACCGATATACGTTAGGCTAATCAGAACATGCTCGCCATGTCTTTTTCTATTTTCTGAAGTTTGACTTGTCGTTATGTGCATAAGAAAATCCATTTATATAATAGTTATATAAATTAATATACACTCTATTATAAGGTGTAATCAATAAAACTCTTGGTAATTGACCCGTTTCTTATCGTCTACACCTTAAAATGATACGACAAAAATAGGAATCACCAAAAAGCCGCCTACACACATATATAGACGGCTTTTTTATTCTAGCTATAATAAATAACTATCCTAAGAGACAAATACTTAAGAAATAAATATCTAGGAAATAAATGCAGCGCATTTAAAATTTATTAGATTCAGTATCTTCAAATACCGCCTTCAAAAAGCTTTCAATCTGAGTACTTTTCATGAGATAGGGATTGTAGTCAGAACCTGCCGAGAAGCTTTTTAGAGCATACTCTTCATCTTCAATGCTTGATGTTAGATGCTTGACTAAAAACCCATTCCATTGACGCGACTCTATTTCCTCTATATTAACAATGTTAGGAAAGATGCTTGAATGCTCGTCAAGTATTTTTTCTAAAGCAGTATTAATAGCAGGCCTTGTTCCTTGAAAACTTTGAACGAAATAACCTTCACTAATAACCAAGGCTGAAACTATATTATTTTCTTCAAAATATCTGCGCCAATACTCAAGTGCGCGAGTCAGCTCAATTCCCGAATCTAGGTCGACATTTTTGGCGATATATGTCATATGGATAAGAATATGCTCGCCATGTCTTTTTCTATTTTCTGGAGGTTGGCTTGTCGTTATATGCATAAGAAAATCCATTTATAAAAAATTAATCCAAATTGATAGATACTTTAAAATAAAATACAATCAATAATATTTTTAGCTTCCAATGACTCTTTATAATCTACCATGACTTTGTTCTGTGATGACATTAGATTTTAGTGAGATAATATACCGGCATCTATCAGAGTACAATTGTACTATAAAACCAGACACAACCAGTGCAATATCATTATTCTAATAACTATAATGTCTAATCTGTATTTTCCTATAGTCCTGCCTTTACCCTAACATACGACTGACCCACGCTTATGGATTGCATTAGATGCTGCAAGTATCAGGCCAATCGTCGCCTATTCACTAAGCTAGCACATCTTATAGATAGATGGCACTTAGCTTACTACCATGAAAAAGCCGCCTACACACTACTTAGACGGCTTTTTACGCTGACTAAAGTGCCCAATCGACTAATACCGACCCATCTCAATTGTCGTCTCAGCAGTCATCATATCGCCCTGCCATGACTGCACATCTATCGTATACAAATGATCTTTACCGCCTGAACAGGGTGGCTTGTATGCGCCGCGGACATCGCCCTGACGGCTACGGTATTCAGCCACCATCTCCACACCGACTGGCACTTCATAAGTGTGACCAAACACGCGTGGCACCTCGACACTGGTTTTGCCCTCTGACAATGCGTAGCTGACAATTCCATGCCCGCCCTTTTGCATACGTTTGTTACTCACATCGTTGTAGACAAAGACTAAGCTATCAGCTCCATCAGGGATGTTTGAGACCGTCATACTTGGCGTGGCTGGGCTCTTGCCACCGTAATCTAGGCACTGTTGGCCTTCAGGTATGTGATCAGCATTCCACGTCTTATCATTAAACGTGACATCCATCGCAAAGGTACTGGTAGACAAAGCGACTGCACTTAAGGCGACCACTTTTTTTAAGGTAAAAACTTTCATAAGCATTCCTTTAGACAGTTGGTGTATTAGCGCAGACAAGAAATGTCATTCTTTGACCAATCATAAAACCTATGAAACATAATTAATGATAACTTTATAATAGATAATTGTTGTTAAGTTAATTGTGTCTTTTAAAGAGTTTTGTTAATCCTTTGAATTAAAAAGAAATAAGATTCAGAATAGTAGACCTATCTCAGCTCACCAAGCAAGATCATCTATGGGTAGGTTACCTTATAGCTATGGTCTTCCTTCACGTGGTTATAGTAGTATTTAGGTCACTGACCCCTGAATAAAAAACAATAGGATCATCATGTTTGTTGAAGATAAAACGGCCACAGAAATTATGGCTCAGAGCACACCCATACCTATGCCCAAAATCATATTTTTTGATATCGATGATACGCTCAGCCGCAACGGTATTATCGCTGAGCATAACCAAGCGACGTTGAAGCAGCTTGCTGAGACTGATATCAAACTAGTGATATCAACAGGACGCTCCAAAGCAATATTGCCAGATGACATCTTAGCGTTGCTAGCGTCAAATGTGCTAGATGCTATTATTTGTATGAATGGACAATATAGCTTCGATAATAATGGCCGAATTAGCCATTACCCGCTGTCCACAGAACAAACGGATAAAATTGCAAACCTGTGCCTAAAAGGCGACTTTATCCATAAATTTGATTCAGCGACTCATATCGCTTGGTCAGGTGAAAACGAGCGTTTGCGTGAGTTCAATGCCATCACGCCCAACTCTATCGTTGCCCCTGATTACTATAAATCAAACACGGTGTATCAATGTTCTGTTTTCTTCAATAGTCAAGAAGACAAAATGCAAGACATTGACTTTGCTCAATACGATCTAAAACTGGTACATTGGCATCATATTGGCGCCGATATATTGCCAATAGAAGCATCCAAAGCACGAGGTATCAAAGATGTGTGCAAATACTATGACGTAGATGCAAGCGAGTGCATGGCATTTGGCGACGGTATGAATGACATAGAGATGTTTGATCTGGTCGGGTTTGCCGTGGCCATGGGAGATGCGCAACCCGCTCTGATAGAACGTGCTGATTTCGTCACTGGGACGATTGAAGAATATGGCATACAGACAGTGCTTAATCAGTTGGAAACAGCATCATAAAGATATTTTCTAGAATCATTAAAAAGCCCTTGTCAGATACTGACAAGGGCTTTTTAATGACGTTCTTTTGCGAAAGGCTCTTAGAACACTTACTGCTTACCTACTACCAAACCATAAACCCAGCTGCCAATTTTATAGAACCCTACAACGATAAGAATAAGCACTACTGCTGCTAGCACGTAAGCTAGCCAGTTGGGTACACCACTCAACCAGCCAATCGTAAAGGTCAGACCCATATAAGTCTCAACTGGCCAATTCACCATAGGTATCGGTGAGCCAGAATTAAGCAATGTCATAAAGCCAACGATAGCCAGCGTAGCAGTGACGACTCCAACACCTTGACGAGTATTCATTTTATCCCTTCTACAAATCCAATCAAACGTTAAGGCATCGGTTAAGGCATCGGTTAAGGCATCGGTTAAGGCATCGGTTAAGGCGTCAGTTAAGGCATGGTCAAGCCACCATCAACAGCGATGGATTGTCCTGTGATAGCTGCACTCAAGTCAGAGGCCATGAGCAACACTGAATTGGCAAAATCAGCTACTGAGGTCGCTTGTCGTAATGGTGTAGTCGTTGCAATATAATCAAATACCTCTTCTGTCGTCAGACTGCTCGCATCAGTCGTCTTTAAGAGACCGCCTGCTAGCAGATTGACTCGGATACCATATTGCCCCAGTTCAGACGCCAAGTTACGTGTCAGCCCAATGAGTGCGGACTTAGCAGTGGTATAGTCGTAATAAGTAACCACCGGATTATAGACAAGGTTGGTTGAAATATTGATAATCTTGCCCATCTTCTGCGCTTTCATTTGCGGCAATACCGCTTGCACCGTGTTGACTGCACCCTTAACGATGCCATCCATCTGCTGAGAGAAATGCGCCCAGTTAACCGTTTCTATACTGGTGTAATCTGCACTAGGATTGAACTGGTAACTCGGTAAGGCATTATTGACCAATATATCAATACGTCCATGAAGAGTGATGACTTCAGCTGCCATTGCTTGTACTTGCTCAAGCTCGGTCACGTCCGCCTGATAAGCAAATGCTTGGCCACCTGTCGCGATGATATCAGCCACTACCGCTTCGGCAGCATCTTTACTGTTCAGGTAATTGACACACACATTGGCCCCTGCTGCGGCCATCTGTTTAGCGATTTGCGCGCCAAGACCACGGCTAGCACCTGTGACAATAGCAACTTTGTCTTTGAGAAGCATTGGAATTACTGCACCTACTGAGTGGCTATGAGTCATGAGATTGCATCCTTTATTATTATGTAGCGCGCCATGAGAAGAGGTTTTATGGCACATTCATTACAAATTCGCACTTATCATAGCATGATTATATACCGTCATTAGGCTGAGCAAACCTAACCTTATATCTCGTATCAAGCCTCTATTATTGACGGAAAATCAGCACTTCATCACAGCAACTTGCATCGACTGCCTTAATTGCCCTTTAAATCACTGAAACAAATAGCCATAATAGTGTAACTATCTATATTAAGTAGCATTTATCAATCGGTACTTTTCACTGATTGGCATCATTCTTTGTTTAGGAGAGATATTTTGACCCGTTCATCACCCCGTTCGTCATCGAGCATGTCGGCTCGTATTGGCCGCATCGTACCAAAAGCACTATTGACCATGGCTGTTGGCTTTGCACTTGCCAGCTGTAGCAACTCTGACAATGCCGCTGCTGATGGCAGTACCGCTGCGAGCAATGAGACGCTTAACTTATACAACTGGTCAGAGTATATGCCACAAGAAATTCTTGATGGTTTTGAAGAAGAGACTGGCATTTCGGTAAATTACACCACTTTTGATTCTAACGAAGCGATGTATGCCAAGCTGAAACTTCTCGATGACTCTAGCCAATATGATTTGGCTATTCCATCGACGTATTATGTCGAAAAAATGGCAAAAGAAGGACTGTTACAAGAGCTCGATAAATCTAAATTAAGCAACTTTAAAAATCTAGATACGTCATTTACCAATACCAAAGTAGACCCAGAGAACAAGTACTCTATCCCTTATATGTGGGGCAGCACTGGTCTAGCGATTAATGGTGATAGCGTTGATCCTGCGACTGTAAATAGTTGGAATGACTTATGGCGTCCTGAATTCAAAGGTCAAGTCATGCTGATGAATGACATGCGCGAAGTGTTTGGTATGGCATTACTCACGCTTGGCTACTCGGGCAACAGCACCGATCCTAAAGAGATTGAAGCAGCTTATAATAAGCTCACGACCATAATGCCAAATGTGAAAACCTTTAACTCAGATGCCTCACGTATGCCATATATGGAGGGTGAAACCTCAGTGGGTATGACATGGAATGGCGAAGCGGTAATCGCCAATGATGAAGGTCTAACCAGCTTGGTTTATAAATATCCTAGCGAAGGCGCAATCTTATGGATGGACAACTTTGTCATTCCAAAAAACGCCAAACACGTTGATGCCGCGCATAAATTCATCGACTACCTATTACGCCCTGAAAACTCGAAAATCGTTAGTGAAGAGATTGGTTATGCTTCACCAAATATTGCAGCACGTGAGATGATGCCAGATGATGTGAAGAACAACCCTACCATCTACCCTCCTCAAGAAGTATTGGCCAAAGCTGAGTTTCAAGAAGATGTCGGTGATGATGCCTTGCAGCTTTATCAGCAGTATTGGGATAAGCTAAAAACGGGACGTTAGTTACTGTTTTCTCCTTCGTTCTGAAGATCGAAAAGATAAATAAGATCAAAAAAACGCTGACTTTAGATAGTCAGCGTTTTTTTGCGTTATAAATGCAAATCTCCCTCTCCGCCCTGCTCTTTCATTCTACGCTGCTCACGGCGTTGATAGCCAAGCCCAGATGCCGCATACCATTGTGGCTTAGTCGTTTGTAACAACTCACTCATCTGCTGTAGTTGAGTCTGTAACGTTTGAGTCAACCAAAAGTACCCCTGCCATTCAAACGCTAGATGCTTGACACTTGGATATTCTGAAACAGCAATACGAGTAATGGGTCGGAACACTTCATCACTGGGACTGCGCAATACTGCTGCTATGTGCTGCATGGCTTGTGTCAGTTCACTCTGATAATGTATCAATAAGATATGATTGTCATCATCGATTTCAATGTTTGCCAAACGTGGAGCGGCACTCAATAACAAATCAATGGTGCCGATGATATTACGGTGAGTACGTTGAATGGTCTCCAGCGTTGTCTTGTTAATGCCTGATTCACTGGCAGTCGCCGCGATATGCGGGCGAACGGCTAACAGACGCTTATTAATCTGTTGTAATGCGTTGACCAACGTCTGATTTACAGGTACACCGTCATCAGGAAAGACAACGGAGTTGGGCTTTGTATTCACGTTGTCTGGGATATCATCAGTCGCGTCATCAATATGCTTGCCCACACCAGCATACAAGTTGCTACAGGCATCGAGATTACTGCTCAATAGAAATCGCCACATCAACGTCGATTTCAGTGGCAAGATAAGTGTCACGGCTACCGAAACGCCCGTACCTAATAAGATATTCAGCGCACGATAAATCCCGTCTTGACTCATATTGCTTTGCCCCAAATTTGAGACAATCATCAACATCGTGATACCCGTCAGTAGACCTGTATAACCAAGCTTTCGGACGGCTAAATAACCGATGAAGCCACTCACCAAACCAATCAGCGCATAATAGACCCATGTCCATGCATTCACACTGTCGCTAAACCACAGAATACTAAAAGCGGCGACAATACCTAATAGCGTACCAAGTATCCGCTCTTTAGCTTTCGTATAAATAGCACCTTGATACTGCAATAGACCTAAAATGATGAATACGGTGATGGTCGTCCATTCACCATGTGGAAAACCAGTAAGGACATTGACTAGCAAGGCCAATATTACAGCCACACCTAAGCGTATAGCATGCAAAACATCTGCATATTGATAACGGACGTAAGGCTCAACAAACGGAGCAGACACACGCTGCCAAAGGATTGATTTCACGCAAGGTTACTCTTTTTAGTTGATAGGCAGGATGAATGATAAAAACCATAAGTTACTAACGGACATGCTAGCAGCCGCGACTCTATTTACAAAGTAATAATCAAAAAAAACGCCTCTTGCCTATCGAAAGACAAAAGACGTTCACGTTCAGAGTTCACTGATATCTAACTGAATTTAGATAAAGCTAACTACACTTCTAAGAAATCCAATATACCTTCAGCAGCCTCACGACCTTCCCAAATAGCGGTCACGACTAGGTCAGAACCACGTACCATATCACCACCTGCAAATATTTTAGGATTGTTGGTTTGGAACTTAAAGGTTTGCTTTTCTGCTGCCAATACTCGACCTGAGCTATCCATTGAGACTTGCTGCGCTTCAAACCAATCAGCAGGGCTAGGACGGAAGCCGAACGCCATAATAACTGCATCACAAGGGATGATTTCTTCTGAATTAGGAATCGGCTCAGGACGTTGACGACCACGGTTGTCTGGTGCACCTAGATGCGTAGTGACGACCTTCACCCCATTAACCTTACCGTTCAAGCCAATAATTTCAGTTGGCTGACGGTTAAATAAGAACTCGACACCTTCTTCGCGAGCATTGACCACTTCGCGGCGTGAGCCTGGCATATTTTCTTCATCACGGCGATACGCACAAACCACTTTTTCAGCACCTTGACGAATACTGGTACGGTTACAGTCCATCGCTGTATCTCCGCCGCCTAGCACAACCACTTTTTTGCCTTTAAAATCGATATACTCTTCAGGGTTCTTTTCCCAATCATTACAACGATTCACATTAGCAATTAGGTAGTCTAGCGCATCATATACGCCTTCTAACTCTTCTCCAGCAAAACCGCCACGCATATACGTATAAGTGCCCATACCCATAAACACGGCATCGTACTCGCTTAATAGCTCATCAATGCTGATATCAGTACCGATTTCTGTCTCAAGACGGAACTCCATCCCCATGCCTTCAAAGATGACGCGACGATTGCGCATGACATCTTTTTCCATTTTAAATTCTGGAATACCAAATGTAAGCAAGCCGCCAATTTCAGGACGCTTATCGAACACAACTGGCTTCACACCGTTTCTTACTAAGATATCTGCACAACCGAGACCCGCTGGCCCTGCACCAATGATAGCGACTTTTTTGTCTGTCCAAACCACATCAGACATATCTGGACGCCAGCCAAGGGCAAACGCCGTGTCATTGATGTATTTTTCGACATTACCAATCGTCACAGCCCCAAAGCCATCGTTCAATGTACAGGCACCTTCACACAAGCGATCCTGTGGACAGACGCGTCCACATACCTCAGGCAACGTGTTGGTACGGTGACATAACTCAGCAGCTTGAAATATCTGGCCTTCAGTTGCCAGTTTCAGCCAGTTAGGAATGTAATTATGTACTGGGCATTTCCATTCACAGTACGGGTTTCCGCACTCAAGACAACGATGTGACTGCTGTGCCACCGCTTCATTTTCAAATGGTTTATAAATTTCGACAAACTCTGTCGAACGGGTTGCGATGTCTTTTTTGGTTGGCTCAAGACGTGGTACATCTAAAAACTGAAAACTATTTTCTAAGCGTTTTGCCATGATGCTATCTCTCTATAGTGGGCGGTGACAGCCTTTGATGACTGATTCATTTGACATATAAGATATGAATATCATTGCTGTCACTTACCTGCTTAAAACTTGTGAGTTAAAACGTATCTTAAAATATATCGGCTATCGTACTATTGCGGATCAGCCATTGTCGTTTTAAGAAGGCTTGCAATGTTCGCCGCTTTTGGTTTTACCAAGTAAAACTTACGAACGTAGTGTTCAAAGTCATCTAATATCGTCTGACCCCATGCACTGCCTGTTTTAGCTACATGCGTTTCAATCACTTGTTGCAAGTGGATGCGATGTTCCTCAGTTTGCTCACTTGAGATACGGTTAAGATCGATCAGCTCATGGTTGCAACGGTCAAAGAAATCGCCATCCATATCTAGTACATAAGCGAAACCGCCCGTCATACCCGCCCCAAAGTTAAGGCCTGTACGTCCAAGGATGGTGACAATGCCACCTGTCATATATTCACAGCAATGATCGCCAGTGCCTTCGATGACAGCATGCGCGCCAGAGTTACGAACACCAAAGCGCTCGCCTGCCGTACCCGCTGCATACAACTTACCACCTGTTGCACCATATAGACAGGTATTACCAATGATGGCGGTATCTTGCGCTGTAAAGACTGAGTCTTTTGGTGGATAAATGACAATCTCACCGCCTGCCATGCCTTTACCGACATAGTCATTGGCATCGCCTTCGAGCTCAATATTTAGACCACCTGCATTCCAAACACCCAAACTCTGCCCTGCAGTACCAGTTAGATGCAATCTCACCGGCATGTCACTCATGCCAAGATTGCCCCATACTTGCGCGATTTCACCAGAAATACGGGCACCGATAGAGCGATCACAGTTACCAACATAATAGCTATAATCACCGCCTATTCCTTGACGAATATTGAGTAGCATATCACTAACCATTTGTTCAGCTAGCAAACCTTTATCAAATGGCTCGTTGCGCTCTACCTGACAGGTTTGTGCTTTACCAGCACTCGCTGGATGACTAAACAATAACGGCGTTAAATCAAGATGACGCTGTTTATCAGTGTTGCCTTCTAGCACTTCAAGTAAGTCAGTACGCCCGACCAGCTCTTCCATACTACTAACACCAAGTGCCGCTAACCACTCACGAGTTTCGGTCGCCACAAACTTGAAAAAGTTAATCAACATCTCAGCTTCACCAATGAAATGCTCATCACGTAACTTAGCTTTTTGAGTAGCAACGCCTGTTGGGCAGTTATTCAAATGACAGATACGTAGATACTTACAACCAACCGCAATCATCGGCGTAGTACCAAACCCAAAGCTTTCTGCACCAAGAATGGCCGCTTTGACCACGTCAAGTCCTGTCTTTAGACCACCATCGGTTTGCACACGTACTTTATCTCGTAGTCCATTGACCCGTAGCGACTGGTGAGTCTCTGCCAGACCTAGCTCCCATGGTGAGCCTGCATGATGGATAGAAGACAGCGGAGAGGCTGCTGTGCCACCATCATAGCCTGAGATGGTAATTAGGTCAGCATAGGCTTTTGCCACGCCTGTGGCGATCGTACCAACGCCCGGACGTGATACAAGCTTAACCGATACCAAGGCATCAGGATTGACTTGTTTCAAATCAAAAATCAGCTGCGCCAAATCTTCGATAGAATAAATGTCATGATGCGGTGGCGGTGAAATCAATGTGACGCCCGGCACTGAATAACGCAAACGTGCAATCAGAGCATTGACCTTGCCACCAGGCAGCTGACCACCCTCGCCCGGCTTAGCACCCTGAGCAACTTTGATCTGCATGACTTCTGCTGAGCGTAGATACGCAGGTGTTACCCCAAAACGTCCAGAAGCAATTTGCTTAATCTTCGAGTTACGCAACGTGCCATAACGTACTGGATCTTCACCGCCCTCACCAGAGTTTGAGCGACCACCGATGGTGTTCATTGCCATAGCAATTGATTCATGCGCCTCAGGTGACAATGCACCTAGTGACATGCCAGCGGAGTCAAAACGCGTCAGGATTTTAGAGATATCTTCGACATCGTTTACATCGATAGAGTTCTCAGTTTTTAACTTTAACAAGTCACGTAAAGTGGCGACTGGACGACTATTGACCAGATCTGCATAGCGGCGGTAGTTTTCATAGTCACCAGTGCGTACAGCCGTATGTAAGCTGTTGATCACGTCTGGGTTAAAGGCATGGTACTCTTTATTAAAGACAAACTTGAGTAGACCACCTTGATCGAGCGGTGCACGACGCTTAAAGGCATTGGCTGCCAATTGCGCTTGATCTGCGGCCAAGTCAGCAAAGGTAGCTCCTTTAATCCGGCTTTGCACGCCTTTGAAACATAAGCTGACCACTTCTTCTGAGAGGCCAACTGCTTCAAACAACTGAGCAGCACGGTAAGAAACAATGGTAGAAATACCCATTTTTGATAAGATTTTTAGCAATCCTTTATCCAAGCCTTTACGGAAATTAACCCGCGCCTGAATCGGATCGCCAAGCAGCTCACCAGTTGCCACCAAATCATCGATAACATCATAAGCCAAGTATGGATACACGCAGGTCGCGCCAAAGCCAATCAATACCGCTACTTGATGTGAGTCACGAGCCAGACCTGTCTCGATGATTAAGTTAGCATCGGTACGGATACCTTGACCAATAAGATAATGATGCACGGCACCCGTTACCATAATGGCATTGGCCGGCACTTTATCCGCATCGATGTCTCTGTCAGACAACACGATTAAAGTATTACCAGCACGAATAGTAGTTGCCACTTGCTCACAAATAGCGGTGATGGCTTCTGATAACTCTAGAGTACGGTCATAGTTCAAATCAATACGAGCCATCTTGAACGCTGGATCGTCCAAGGTTTCGAGCTGCTGCATCTTGCTGGCTGACAATACTGGCGATGACAAGATAATACGATGAGCGTCTCGCGCTGACGGCGCAAACACATTGGTCTCAGCACCCAAGCAAGTCTGTAGCGACATGACAATGGATTCACGTAATGGATCAATCGGTGGATTGGTCACCTGCGCGAACTGCTGACGGAAGAAATCGCCGACATGACGAATCTGCTGTGACAGCACTGCCATTGGCGTATCATCACCCATCGAACCAACAGGCTCTTGACCATTTTCGGCGTTAGGGCGAATGATTTCAGTACGCTCTTCATTGGTGATGTGATACATTTTTTGCAATGTTTTTAGCTGATCGCCGCGACATGATTGCGCTGCTAACTCTTCTTCTAGGCGCTCGTCATCACGGATACGGGTCGCTTCTTCGCGTAACCATTTACGATATGGATGCGCTTTTTTGAGCAAGGTAGCAATGGCTCTAGTATCTAAAATCTGACCTGTTAGTGTATCAATGACCAGCATCTGACCTGGACCGACACGCCCTTTTGCTAGCACATCTTTAGGGTCATAATCCCAAACGCCAACTTCAGAGGCGACAGTGATATAGCCATTCTTAGTCGTTACCCAACGTGACGGACGTAGACCGTTTCTATCGAGCATACAGACGGCATAGCGTCCATCTTGAATGACCAGACCAGCAGGGCCATCCCACGCTTCCATGTGCTGCGAATAGAACTCATAAAAGGCGCGCAAGTCCATATCCATGCTATCGACGTTCTGCCATGCTGGCGGTACAAGTATCGACATTGCATGGAATAAGTTCATACCACCTGACATAAGCACTTCAAGCATGTTATCTAAACTTGATGAATCAGAACCACTGCTATTTACCAACGGTGTCAATTCATTCAAGTTAGGCAGTTTGTCTGATTTTAACTTTGGCGTACGGGCTTCAGACCAGTTACGATTACCAGTAATGGTATTCAATTCACCATTGTGAGCGAGATAACGGAATGGCTGTGCTAATGGCCAACGCGGTAAAGTATTGGTCGAAAAACGTTGATGGAACACCACAATATGTGACGCCAAACGCGCATCTTGCAAATCTAAAAAGAACGCTGGCAAGTCTGATGGCATCACCAAACCTTTATAGATAATAGTCTGACAGCTCAATGAACAAACATAGAATAGTTCATCATCAATCAGTTGCTGCTCTGCTTTTTTACGTGCTACAAACAGCTTACGGTTAAAGTCATCCGCAGCCAAATCATCAGGGGCATTGACGAATATCTGTTTGAAATCCGGTAATGTCTCACGGCCAATCTCACCAACGATACTAAGGTCAAGCGGTACGTCGCGCCAGCCAGCAACCTCTAATCCTTGTGCTGCAATCTCATCACTTAGCACTTGCTGGCTATGCTTGGCTTTAGCCTCATCTAAATTGACGAACACCATACCAACGGCAAAGTTTTCAGTAATTGCTAATTGTTGCTCAGCAGCAATCTTTCTAAAAAACTCAGTAGGCGTGGCCAGTAATAAACCACAACCATCACCAGTTTTACCATCAGCAGCAACACCGCCACGGTGGGTCATACAGCTTAGACTATGAATAGCTGTTTTTACCAAATCATGACTGGCTTGCCCTTCAATATGAGCAATCAAACCAAAACCACAGTTATCAGAAAAGTCATCTGGCGTAGCCAGGTGAGTTTGCGAGGAGATCATTGACATAGCTGGTCCTTTTGAGTAAACGGGTTGCCTATATATCCAATGCGGCACATAAGCTAGTCCCCGTAAGCAGAACGGGCTGATAGTTAATATTCGTATATTGGATTCAATAAATGATGCAACGCTCATAGACATAATGCGTTAAGAGTGTCAAACCTTCGACTCTTTTAACGGATAGCATCTGTCTCAATAAATAATTAGCGTCTTAATAGATAGTAAGTAATTGCCGTTGGCAGCGAGAGAAAGTACTGCCCTGTATACCAATTACCTAGTTACCAATAACGTCATATCGTTATCTTGAGTATCGCTTGTTATTAAACCCCGTCCAGCACTTAAAACCAATTAGCTGAATAGTTAATAACAATGCATTTGATTAATCTTGAATATCTGACGCTCTGTATTCAAGCGCGTTATCAACCCTAATAAAGGGTGACAATAAGAGAGGTTGCTACACTTGTGATCGCTTGAATATGCATAACAAGTAGCAGCGCTTGAGCCAAAATAATTAGTAACCTATTTTATAAATAGTGGGATTTTACTAATTGACTGTTAAATAAGTAGTTTTTACGATAACTATACAGAACGTCGCCCACAGTTATATTAGTTAATGATGACCAAAAAATCTAGTCTTTTCTACGGATTCATCAACCATATTTTGTAAGAGAACTTATTACTATTGGTTATAAGACAACTAAAAACTGTGTGCAAAACTTAATGTGAAGTAGCTATTACTATGTTTGGCTGAAGTAATTAATTTGAGCTTATCCCATCAAAGCCCTTATTTTTGATGTTAATAGAATGCTATATAACGCGCCATAAAAAACCCACTAATTATTCGTTAGTGGGTTTTTAAATTATAATGATAATGATAATGAAATATTAATTACTTTTGGCTTCTATCAGTGCTTTTATGCTGTCATTACCATTTTTAGGAGTGTTGGCATTAGCAGTTGTGTTACTAGAATTTGCACTATTAGCCGTACTCGGCGTCTTAGCTGCTGGTATTACTGGTGACTTTGGCGTAGCAGCTGGTGGTTTCGGTGTTGGCACTACTGGAGGTTTTGGAGGAGTGGTGTCAGCACCTGATGCAGGCTTTTTGTTATCCTGTTCAGCTTTGCTAGTAGCACCGTCATCTTTCGTCGTCGTAACAGACGATGACTGCTCTTCGTTCACCACAGTACGCTGTTCATTAACAGATAAGGTGTCAGAGGTATCCGCTGACTGACGAATGCTTTCAGTGCCATTTGTATTGCTTTCTGCGGTTTCAGCAACTGGTTTTTTCTGACGTACTGGTACTTCACGCTTAGTCGGTTTTAAGTCAATAGAGCGAGTACGTTTGGTGCTCAAATCTTTCATTGGATCAGCACGCGTGTAGTTATCGATAATACCAACATATCGATTAATTTCTTCTGGTAACACACGCACATCAGCAGGTAATCTAAAGTCGATAAGCTTGGCTGCTCCAACCGCTTCCTGTGGACTACTCATCAGTCCATAAGTCAGCATATAACGCATTTGCTTTTCATCATCGAGATAACGGAAATAAGCAAATTTGTTACGGTCTTTGCGACCTTCTAGATAACTAATAATCACATCGTTTTCAGCGACATTCATCACCTGTACAGTCCATTTACCTTTATTGGCCAGCAGATAACCCTTGTCTTTGAACTCATCGGGATAATTACGCAAATCTTGAATCGCTG
Source organism: Psychrobacter sp. TB55-MNA-CIBAN-0194 (assembly GCF_040309505.1). Classification (NCBI taxonomy): domain Bacteria; kingdom Pseudomonadati; phylum Pseudomonadota; class Gammaproteobacteria; order Moraxellales; family Moraxellaceae; genus Psychrobacter; species Psychrobacter sp. TB55-MNA-CIBAN-0194. Next base: position 145,338 of record NZ_JBEOOW010000009.1, read on the forward strand.
CATCAAAACTGAGTGGCTGTACATCCGTATCTAGCTCATGCAACGATTCAATTTTTAAAGGTTGCTCAAGCTCAGTACTCAGTGTTTCCGGTGCAGATATCGGCGCATTTTCAATTTTGGCACCCATCGCTGGCGTTTGACTAAACATCCAAATCAGAGCCGTTAGCACGCCTAATAACAAAGTGACTACCAGCCAGATCAATGCTTGACGTCGATAAGATTGGCTAGCGCTATGCGGCGTCGGTCTTAATGCTGCCATGGGAATATCCTTGGTAAAAATAAAATTGACTGCATTAAATAGATGCACAGGTCATTAGCATTACTGTGAATCAGCTCTTATAAGCGCTTAATTTCAGTATGCACTTATGAAAGCTGATTTTTTGATACATTATACGCTCGATTGCGATAACACTTCTGTCAGAAGCTGGGCATCAAAATCATCGGTCAATACAGCCTTACCCAGTGATTTTAACAAAATAAGGCGAATTTGTCCTTGTTTCACTTTTTTATCATGCCCCATCAGATTTAAAGCAGTCTGTGTATCAATAGGTGGTGCGGTAGTGGGTAAATTTGCCAATGTTAAAATACGTTTAATACGAGCGACTTCCTCGACCGTTAACCAGCCAATTTTTTGTGACAGCTCGGCAGCTTGTAACATACCTGCAGCAACAGCCTCACCATGCAACCAATTACCATAGCCTTGATGCGTTTCAATCACATGACCAAAGGTATGACCAAAGTTCAACAACGCACGCACACCGGACTCTCTCTCATCTTGTGCAACCACGTCCGCTTTATACTGACAACAACGCTTGACCGCCTCGCCAAGTACAGCCAAATCTAATGCCATCATTGCAGGTAAGTTTTCCTCAAGCCAGGTTAAAAATGCCTCATCCATAATGAGCGCATATTTGATGACCTCAGCCAACCCTGCTGATAGCTCACGAGCAGGCAAAGTTTTGAGCGTACTCATGTCAGCAAGCACCATTTGGGGCTGCCAAAAAGCGCCAATCATATTCTTACCCTGAGAATGATTGATACCCGTCTTGCCACCCACACTTGAATCCACTTGCGACAAAAGCGTCGTTGGAATCTGGATGAAATCCACCCCACGCATAAAGCTTGCTGCAGCAAAACCTGTCATGTCACCAATGACGCCGCCACCCAACGCAATAAGCGTGACGTCTCGATTGAAATGCTCCGCCATCAATGCATCATAAATTTGGTTGATACTGGCTTGATCTTTATATTGCTCACCATCTGGCAGTACACAGACTCTAACCGTAAACTGCTCTGTCAACGCTTCTTCTAACGCACTTAGATACAAAGGCGCTACCGTCTCATTGGTGACAATCAGTACTTGGCGACCACTAATATATGGCGCTACCTGTTTTGCCATACTGCTATTATCTATCGCAGTGTTTTCAGTAATGACAATTGGATAGTCATGACTTTGCGTATGAACGGTCAAACCATCATGAAACAGTGGCATTGCCAACACTCCTTAAGCATTGTGAATGAGATGAAAGTCGCTAAATGTGAGTAATCATAATTGAGGTGCTATTGGTTTCTTATGACTTATGATTCATTTTCGTTATGTTCTGGCGTTATCGTCGCAGAGTTATTAAACGACGCTAATTGCTGTAAGAGCTGACTGACCATATGACGGGGATAAGTATGTCCGGTTGGCATAATAATATGGGCGACTTGACGATATAGTGGATCGCGTTTGCTATATAAGTCTTGCAGTATTTTTCTAGGATTAGGCTGCTGTAGTAATGGGCGTGATTTATCTTTAGCAGTACGGGCCATCTGCACATCAACGGGCGCATTTAAATAAACCACAATACCGCGTTGCTGTAAAAACGCTCTATTTTCAGCACACATAACGGCACCGCCACCAGTCGCTAATACGATTTGGTTTTTTTGGGTCAGCTCATCGATAGCCCGTGTCTCACGCTCACGAAAGCCTGCCTCACCTTCTTTAGCAAATATCCAAGCAATATCAGCGCCTGTTTGCGATTCAACATACCAATCACTATCTACAAAGGTGCGACCTAACTGCTTAGCAAGCAATTTACCGATAGTCGTCTTACCTGCTCCCATCGGTCCTACTAAAAACACCGATGGCAATTCCTCAACCATAATACTTACTCAGTTAAATTAGCTATCATACAACGTCATCGATATTCTGGCTAGTAATGAGGCCTTATTATTACCAGTCAAACTTGGCTAATAGTAAAAATAGGGCAAGAAAAAAGCAAGCGCTTAGGCTTGCTTTTTTCTTTTGTGAGATAACAAAGTATTAATTTTGCTTCACACACCTAATATCATCATTAGTCTAAACGACTAACACCATCATTAATCAGTTTAGTGGTGATGAAAATCAATAACTCTTCTTTTTCATTACTACGGGTATCTTTGCGGAATAAGCGACCAACATAAGGCAGATCACCTAAGAATGGTACTTTTTCTACGCCGTCAGCGATACGGTTTTTGAAGACACCACCAAGTACAACTGTTTGGCCATCTTCTACGATGATATTAGTAGAGATAGAATCTTCAGAAATGGCCACGGCGCCATTATAAACCGTTGGCGCGCCATTTTTGATGTTTAAGTTTAGACTGATTTTGCCATCAGGTGTGATGTTCGGTGTCGCTTCTAAACTAAGTGCAGCTTCTATAAAGCTAGTTGTGGTCGCACCACTTGCCGATGCTTCTTGATAGGCAATTTGCGTACCAGAAGAGATTTTGGCCGTTTGCTTATCTGCGGTCAAAATCTTAGGCGTAGAGATCACCTCACCACGATTATCCGCTTGCATGGCTGATAACTCAAGATCTAGTGTATAACCTGACAAACCAAGCAAACCAAACGCAATACTACCAGCAGGATTAGAAACCCCAAGATCAACGTTTAAATTATCAGGACGAGTAATATCGTATGAAACCGTACCAGCATCACTGTCTATGTCAAAATCTCTGAGATCCCATAAGGTTTGATCGCTACCACCAACCAATAAACTGCTGTTACTAGCAGCACCATCAGACAAGATACCCCAACTTACCCCAATTTCTTTGCTAAAGCTATCCGAAGCACTGACAATACGCGCTTCAATCATGACTTGACGAACTGGAACATCAATCTTTGCAATCAGTTTATGAATATTTTCAATACTGGCAGCCACATCTTTAATAATTAAAGTATTGGTACGCTCATCAACTGTTACTGTGCCACGATTGGACAATAAAGTATTATTGTCATTCGTATTGCTAGTAGAATTACTACTAGATGAGCCTTTACCCTGAGATATCAGCGTCAAAACATCTTGCGCTTTGGCATAGCTTAAACGAATGTATTCAGTGCGCAGTGGCGAATATGACTCAACTGCTTGCTGTGCTTCAAGCTCTTTCGCTTCTTGCTCAGCCAGTTCAGTAGCAGGTGCTACCAAAATTACATTGCCATTTTCACGCTTACCTAGATTCTTACTTTTCAAGATGATATCAAGCGCTTGATCCCACGGTACGTTGATAAGACGCAAAGTGATATTGCCAGAGACTGAATCATTAGCCACAATGTTCATTTCAGTAAACTGAGCTAGGATATCTAAGACACTGCGAATCTCAACGTCTTGGAACTCCATAGACAAAGGCTCACCACTATATACTCGCTCTTCAAGCGTCGGCTCACGTAATAACGCCGGCTTATTGATGCTAATATTTAGTTGATTGCCCGACTGATAGGCTTGATACTCATAATCTTCAGTCATATTGATAGTAATGACACCATTTTGACCTTGGTTTTTGGTATCAATACTATTAACAAGACCGCTATTAATATTCAGACGGCGTAATAGATTTCTTGGCACTGTACTACCAGTTAGGTTTACTACCAATTTATTGCCTTGGCGTTGTACGTCAACTGGAATGGCCTCATTAGTCAGGGCGATACTGACGTTACCACCACCATCTTTTCCTGCTGCAAAATTAACCGCACTCAAACCATCATAGCTATATTGCGTTCTTACTTGCGACGCAGCAAGTTGTGGACTTAGCAGTGGATTCACTCTGACAACCATCGTATCGGCTGGTACTTGATTTTTAGTCACAGTCTTATTGGTTGTATCAACAGCGGTATATGCGCTACTCGTCTCTACAATCGGTGTCGTTGTGATTGTATTATTAAGTACGTCTTGAACAGGGTCATTGGTCCTCAATGAACGGCTAGGATCAGTAATGGTCAATACTAAATCATTACCGTCAATCGTCGTCGTATAAGTGCCTGTCTGTTTTAAACCAACAATAAGGCGCGTGGTACTGTCACTACTTAAGGTAGTAACATCATTTACCATACCGATATTATATTCGCTAAAGCGGCTTGCAAGTCCATTTTGCACTTGTTCAAAATCTAGTACCAAGCGGCTAGGATCATCAAGCTGATAGGCTGCAGGCAGTACTGGCACGCCTGCAAATCCTAAACGTATTTGCGTTACTGCTGGAGCAGTTTGTACCACAGAGACGTTATTAATGCGCTGTGCAGCATTGGCACTGTTACTCACTGCTACCATGCTGATTGCCAATGCTGAAATGGCAAAAGCAGAAGTTACGCGGTTGCTCATCATCATTACCTTGTTATTGCGTACTGTCATTATTTATTCCTCAAAAATCTGCCGACTTAGCTTATAGGGGAAACCAGCGACTGGGGTTTTTCAACAAACCCTGCGCGGCTGTCTGGCACAATTTCAATCAAGTTAATCTGAGTCGGCGTGATTTCAACAATACGGCCGTCATTTACTCCAAGATAATCACCTACTTTAACGCTCGCGACTGAACCATCAGGACGTTGTATTAACGCATATCGCTGACCTTCAGGTGAAACAACGACGCCGCGAAAGACCAGTTGTGACAATTCATATTGCTCAAGTGGCTCTTTTACTCTGGTAATGTCAGGACGAACACCATCGATAGAAGTGCTAGGACCTTGTGTATTGACCAGACTAGGTGGCAAAAATGGGCTACGCTGTGCACTGGCGCTATAGACAAAGTCTTCTACAAGCTCAGCTTTGGGCGGTGGATCGATGGGCTTTGCAGGCTTATTACGGATGTCCGTCATTGCCTGCTCTGCCATACCAATACGATCAGCACATCCTGTCATTGATAAAACAGCAACGCTTAAAGCCAGTAGCATAGGCAGTTTTTGAATAGTCATTAGTTGCCTCCTGCATTATCAGTAGTAGCGACCGTATCAACAGCTTCAGGATCAGCTTCTTTCGAGCGATACGTCTTTGTGTTCAGTACCAAATTAAGTTCTGGTAAGACATCTAAGGTTGGCTGTGGGTTGCTGACTTCGAAATCATGCATCGTAATGATTCGTGGTAGTGCTGCAAGACCACTGATAAAGCTACCAAACTGATGAAACTCACCTAAAGCTGCAATACGAATAGGCTGCTCAATAAAGAACTCATTCTCAATTTCAGGTTCTACAGAAATATCTTGGAAGCGTATATTGCTGCCAACACCTGTCATATTGATACCCTCTACCAACTCTGACACACGAGTATCTTTTGGTAACTGGTCCAATAAAGTATTGAACTCTGTTTCCATTTGAACAACTTGTGCTTTATAGGCTTCTAAATGACGCGCACGTGATTCTTTTTCACGGTAGCTCTCAAGCAGCGTATTTTGCTGGCTTTCAGCAGCAGTTATTTCATCAATTTTACTACTAATCGGTAGAGACCATGACAATGCTGCTATAAGCGTAATGATAAGACCAATTACCGTGACTTTTACGGGTAGCGGCCAGCTGCCGTAGTTGTCTGAATCTAACGATTCGAAACTGCGACGAAACTCCTGTAAATCAAACTGTTTCTGTGATTTCGAGGCAGTTTTTTTGGTTTTGATTAGGCTTTTTTTACGGCTAAGTTTCATAACTCACCTCCAGGCCCAGTACTGGCATCATCAGGTGCGGCGGTCTCCGACTGAACTTTAGTCGTTACCACAAACTGAACATAGCTGTCTTCAGGATAAACAGGACGAGAGCTCTCACCACTAGTGACTGTATTGTTAAGCACTGGTGCGGATTCATAAGCGCTAATATTCTGTTGAATGTTGCTCACTGCAGAATCACCCATCCACTTACTATTATCAAGATTTAGAATCAATCTTGACACAACATAAGGGTTATCAGCACGACCTGTTAAAGTAAGTGTGTCACCTTCACGTTTTAGATTGTTTAAATAAAGCGCAGGCGGCATAGCTTTAGCAAGATCGTCCCATAGACGTACAGGTACAGGACGTCGTCCTTGTAAGTCCTGAATAACCTGCATACGTGAGATGATATCTTCACGGCGCTGTTCTAAGCTATCAATTTCAACCAATGCCGTATCCAAAAGAACGTTTTCTTGTTCTATCAAGGCATTCGCATCACGCTGCTCAGCAAGTGCATTGTTAAAGTAGCTCCATGAAGCAAATGCAGCCAATAGGCTAAGCAAAATCACCGCAACTACCAACGTTATAAATTCTTTGTTGCGACGTTCGCGTTCTTCTTGTCGCCAGGGTAAGAGGTTAATACGAGCCATTAGTCGAAGCTCCTTAACGCAAGACCGCACGCGGCCATTAAGCTTGGTGCATCAATAGTTAATTGCTCATTATCAATATTTGGCGCAATAGTCATATTGGCAAAAGGATTAGCAATACTAACCGTCACACCCAGTTTTTGTTGTGCCATACCTGCAAGACCAGCGATAGAGCTGCTGCCACCAGCTAACACTACATGATCGATACTACTATATTGACTTGAGGAGAAATAAAACTGTAATGAGCGAGTGATTTGCTGAATGGTATTTTCCATAAAAGGAGTCAGCACATCGAGGTAGTAATCGTCAGGTAATGTACGCTCACGCTTACTAATCGCAGCCTCTTCAGCAGATAGTCCATAACGATTTTGTATCGCTTCTGTCAACTGAACACCACCAAACAACTGCTCACGACTGTATATGAATTCACCATTTTTAGCGACATATAGAGTCGTTTGATTATGCCCAATGTCAACCAATGCAACCAGTTCTGGGTTACTTGGTAAGTTATCTACCATAAGCCCAAAAGCACGTTCAATGGCGTGAGACTCGATATCCATAACCTTGGTTTTCAAGCCACCAAAGGTTAATGCGTCAACTCGTTGGTCAACATTTTCCGAGCGAGATGCGGCAAGTAGTACTTGCACCATCTCATCACTGGCCAAAGAAGGACCTAAAACTTCAAAGTCCAAGTTAACGTCTTCTAACGGATAAGGCACGTATTGATCAGCATCTAAACGTATTTGAGCTTCACGCTCAACATCGTTTAACGTGGTATCCATGTCAATGATTTTGGTAATCACAGCTGATCCTGAGACCGCAGTAGCAGCGTCAGCACCAGTAACATGGCAACGTTTAGCTAAGCTGGTAATCGTATTACCAACCGCTTCCGTATCTAAGAGAAGTTTATCGACGACTACACCTTCCGGCAGTCTCTCAATGCCATAAGATTTTAGATGAAACATGCCTTGTTGGCGCTGTATGTCAACCAACTTCACTGAAGTGGCACAGATATCCACACCAATCAAATGTTGACTTTTGGAAGTAAATAGCCTCACAAACTCTATACCTTATATTAAGTGTACAATCTGATAGTTATTTGTAATAATTGAATACAATACTTTACTTAATAGATAGATTCAAGCATTTAAATAAGTTATTCAGTCTAACTTACACATTTATTATGACCTGCCTATTTTGTTCAAGGTATAATACATTATCTGTTGCAAATTTTAATTGATAAGTCTTCTTATGATCAAAAAAAATGCTACCGCCCGACTCATTCATTTTTTGGTAGGGCTTTTTGTCGCCTGTTTAGCATTAGCCGTTATCTTAGCCCTTGCTGTGCCTATCGGTTTTTACGGTATGGCAATGTATTTATCGCCAACGTTGCCGAGTACTCAAGAAATCAAGACGGCAAAATTAGAGATGCCACTACAAATATATAGTAGTGATAACAAACTAATTGGTCAGTATGGCAATCGCTTATCGCTGCCGATTACTTTCGAAGATATTCCTGAAGATCTCACTCATGCTTTTCTTGCAGCAGAAGATGCCTCTTTTTTTCAACATAGTGGTATTAGCATCAAAGGCTTAGGACGTGCTGTGACTGAAGCAGTCACCGACGATAATAGTCAAACAGGTGGCTCTACCATCACAATGCAAGTCGCCAAAAACTACTTTTTAAGTTCAGAGCGTACTTTAAATCGTAAGTTAACTGAATTATTCTTAGCGCGTAAGATTGAAGATGAGCTAAGTAAGAATGACATTCTGACACTTTATGTCAACAAAATCTATTTAGGTGAAGGTGCCTACGGTGTCCGTGCCGCTGCTAAAAAATATTATAGTAAATCACTAGAAAATCTCACTATTGCTGAGACGGCAATGTTAGCTGGTCTGCCAAAAGCACCTTCTAAATACAACCCTGTGGCCAATCCTGAACGTGCATTAACTCGCCGTAACTGGATTATCGGGCGCATGCATGAGTTAGGTTATATTACTAAAGTACAGCGTGATGAAGCGATTGCCTCTCCTATTGGTATTAACCTTTATAAAGAGAAGCTGGACGTCAATATGCCCTATTTGGCAGAAATGACGCGCTCTACTTTAGTTCAACGCTACGGCAAACAAGTCATGCAAAGTGGTTGGCGTGTGCGTCTTACGGTTGATAGTAAAGCACAAACAGATGCGGAAGCGGCAGTACTCAAAGGTCTCGTTGCTTACGATCATCGTCATGGGTGGCGAGGTGCTGAAGCGAATGATGAGCCTTTGGAAAACTTCCGTCGCTATAGCAATATGTCCCCCGCCAAAGTAACCAAGGTAAACTCTCGTAGTTTTGATGCCGTCATGCCTTCAGGTGAGAATGTAACCATTAATTGGTCAGGCATGCGCTGGGCAAGTAAATACATCTCTGCTAATCGTATTGGCTATGCTCCTAGCAATGCCAGCCAAATAGTCAATAAGAACGATATTATTCGCCTGATTCCAACCAGTAATGGCAATTGGCAGCTGGCACAAGTACCTAAAATACAAAGTAGTCTCGTTTCATTGAATCCAGCGACTGGTGCCGTTAATGCCTTAGTGGGTGGCTTCGATTTTAATCACAGCAAGTTTAACCGAGCTTTACAAGGTTGGCGTCAACCAGGCTCAACGATTAAACCACTTGTCTATACAGCGGCTCTAGAAAAAGGCTATCGTCCTGATACTATTGTTTCAGATAGTCCTATTCAAGTCGGTGAATGGAAACCTAAAAACTCTGATCAACGCTTCTTGGGTGATATCACTCTACGCCGTGGCCTTTATTTGTCTCGTAACTTAGTATCTATTCGTCTATTACAAGCCATTGGTATCGCAGATACCCGCAGTCTATTAGATCAGTTCGGCCTTGATAAAGAGAAACTCCCAACCACTTTATCGTTAGCACTGGGTGCAGGGCAAGCAACACCTCTACAGATGGCAACTGCCTATGCAACTTTTGCCAATGGTGGCCATCGCGTACAACCCTATTTCATCGAACAAATTTATAATTATAGTAATAACCTATTATTTCAGGCGAACCCACAACAAGCATGTGCCAAATGCTTCAATAAAGATCTCGAAAAGCGTAATAAAGAGTCAATCGAAAATTATAATCAGTCGATTGAAGATGAGAGCAAATCGGCCAACAGCGAAGTAATTGTTGCAGAACAAGATGTAGAAGATACTGAACAAAATGATAAAGCCATCGACTTAAGTGTCTATGATGCTAGCCCACAAGCGGATCGTTTAAAAGCACCTGCGGTTCAGTATGGATTGGCCAAACAAGCTCCTCGAATATTGAAACCAAGAGTTGCTTTTGATATGGCAGATATTTTGCGTGACGTTGTTCAGCGTGGTACAGCAGTACGTGCAAAAGCACTAGGACGCGATGATATTGGTGGAAAAACAGGTACTACTAACGATGCTAAAGATGCTTGGTTTGCAGGCTTCCACCCTACCAATGCAACGGTTGTATGGATGGGCTTTGATCAACCAACAACTATGGGTCGTCACGAATACGGTGGTGTAGCAGCATTACCTGTTTGGATGGACTTTATGAGAGCCCAGCTTAAAGATACGCCTCGTCAGTGGGTGCCTAATGATAAAGGTTTTACATCTACCAGACAAAAGAAAAAAACGGCAAGAACCAGTAAGGCTGACGACAATACATCTGAGAAACCAGTTTCTACGCAAACACAACAGCGGACGCAATTGTCACCTGAACCTGCTGCAGAATCAAATAACTCACAGACCTCAAGAACCGAAAGTCGCCGTAATAATGATGTCGTACCGCAAAATCCACTATCAGTAACGCCAGTTGAAACGCTTCCACCGATGCCAGAATAAACTATCTAAAATATTAACTGATGTTGAATATAAAAAAAGCCTGTTTAGTATTTACTAAACAGGCTTTTTTATGTCTTGAGGCTATAAAAATGTTGTTCCGCTTCACGAGGGTTATCAGTCAGCTTTTCTATCAACACTAAACTTACACCACCCTATTGGTAGATTTTCTAAAACTCAACCATTCCAGCACGAAGCTGTTCAATCAGCTCTAAAAACTGCTGACGCCATTCGCGTATCGTCGATTCATCTGGTAACCATTGGTTCGATAAAGTAACCACATTAACAATAAGATCTGACGACTGCTTCGTGTCGTTGCTTAATTGTTCATCAACAACTGTATCTGGTGGTACCGCATAAAGACAGCGCTGATAAGCACGCTCTATATTGGCCAAAAATCCTTGCTGCTGTAACTGCTGCAGACGCTGAATTTCAGGAGATACTTGCGTACTTTCACTCAAGGCTTGTTCGATATCTGATAATGTTGGTGCTGGCATATTCAAATTATAGAAATAACCAAGCTCTTGAGTAAATGCAAGAAAAGCCCCGTATAGATGAAAAATAGCGGTCTCACAATGTGCTTGATATAACTGCTTATCGTTGGTACTTCCTGCTGACTGGCAAGATAGACGGCAAAAATAAAGTTTTTGGTTGGTTCGATCAGCTTGATACTTGGCAACGCGGGTTTTACCTGCCATTTTCTACTTATCCTTATATTAATCATAAATATGACCAGTGAAAAGAGACACCACTTATGATATGACTTCTTGAGTGTACTACTATAGTCAAAGAACTCTAAAATGGGTACAAGGCAGCCGACTGCAGATTGTACAAGTAGTACATCTATGGAGGGTAACGCCGTAGCGATTTAGTAGTTCACCGACTATAACTGGAGCAATCTTGCTAGAAAGTATATCAGCTAAAAAATAGCGGCGCTATATTAAGACTTATTAGCTTACTAGATATAGCATTAGGCCAATTATTCTCATTGCTTTGCTTATCTATAAACGTAAAAAAGCCAGCAACTTAGGCTGGCTTTTTTATTAAGCTAAGAGTGAATCAAAAATGTCTAATACTATTAGTTATCTTGGTTCAGCTCTTGTGCAAAGGCTTCATCAAAGCTAGCAAAGTCTTTACTATCAGTGCTAGCAGTCATGTCAAACGCTGCATTAAGATCTTTATCTTGTAGCTTTTGATCTGCTTTCTCTTTACGTGCTTTATGATAAGCAAGACCAGTACCTGCAGGAATCAAGCGACCAACAACCACGTTTTCTTTCAGGCCACGCAACTCATCCACTTTACCAGTAACGGCTGCTGCAGTTAGTACACGTGTCGTTTCCTGGAATGACGCAGCTGAGATAAAGCTTTCTGTTGCCAGACTTGCTTTAGTGATACCTAGCAACTGACGCTCAAACTGTACTGGGAATTTATCTTCCGCTTCCAGTTTTTCATTCAATGCTTTGATATCAGCATACTCTGCTTGATCACCTTTGAAGTGGTTTGAATCGCCACCGTCAGTGATTTCAACTTTACGCAACATCTGGCGAATGATAACTTCGATGTGTTTATCGTTGATTTTTACACCCTGCAGACGATAAACGTCCTGTACTTCGTTAACGATATAATCAGCAAGTGCCGTTTGTCCTTTCAGACGCAAGATATCGTGCGGGTTTTGTGGACCATCAGCGATAACTTCACCACGTGCTACTGTCTCGTTTTCAAAGACGTTGATTTGACGCCATTTCGGGATTAGCTCTTCATGAATCTCACCATCTTCATTGGTGATGATGAAGCGATTCTTACCTTTAGTCTCTTTACCAAAGCTTACGACACCTGTCATTTCTGCCATGATCGCATGGTCTTTTGGACGACGTGCTTCGAATAGATCCGCAACACGTGGTAGACCACCGGTAATATCTTTAGTTCCTGATGATGCTTGTGGCACACGACCTAGGATCGAACCAGCTGCTACTTTTTCACCATCGCTAACGCGAATGATAGTTTCAGCAGGTAGGAAGTAAACTACTTCTTTACCTTCATCAGTATTCAAGATAATAGCAGGACGTAAGTCTTTTGCTGAGCTTGAACGGTCACGAGTAGCTAGAATCTCAAATGAGCTCATACCAGTCGCATCATCAACTTTCACTGTTGCAGTCATACCATCAGTAATGTCACTGAAGCGTGCTGTACCAGCAAATTCTGTGATAATTGGATGCGTGTGCGGATCCCATTTAGCGATGGTCTGACCGCCTTCAACCTGATCTTCGTGTTTCACAAGAACGCTAGAACCGTAAGGTACTTTATAACGTTCACGCTCACGGCCAAGATCATCAGTCAATGCAATTTCAGCTGAACGCGATACGATAACCAAATGGCCATCTGTATGTTGAACCGTTTTCATGTTTTCGAAATGCGCTTGACCAGCATTACGTACAGAGATGCTGTTGTCCACAGATGCAGAGCTTGCTGCCCCACCTACGTGGAAAGTACGCATGGTTAACTGAGTACCAGGCTCACCGATAGACTGTGCAGCCATAACACCAACTGACTCGCCGATATTCACTTTATGACCACGAGCCAAATCACGGCCATAGCACTGTGAACAAACGCCGTGCTCAACATTACAGGTAATAACTGAGCGTACCCAAATATCATCGATAGCGTTTTCGTCAAGCACATTAACCCAATGCTCATCGATCAACGTACCTGCTGGAATCAATACTTTATCAGCATCATCGTTATAATTGACATCACGTGCAGTGACACGACCAAGTACTAGCTCACCCAACTTCTCAATGATTTCGCCACCTTGAATATGTGGTTTCATGAGCAAGCCTTGCTCAGTACCACAGTCATCAGTGGTGATAACCAAATCTTGTGCCACATCAACCAAACGACGAGTCAGGTAACCTGAGTTAGCCGTTTTCAATGCCGTATCCGCTAGACCTTTACGTGCACCGTGAGTTGAGATGAAATACTGTAGTACGGTCAAACCTTCACGGAAGTTAGCTTTAATCGGTGTCTCAATAATTGAGCCATCCGGCTTAGCCATCAAACCACGCATACCAGCCAACTGACGAATCTGTGCCGCACTACCACGAGCACCAGAGTCTGACATGATAAAGATAGAGTTGAACGATTTCTGCTCTTCTTCTTCACCTTTGGCATTCAAGATTTTATCAGTTGCCAAGTTATCCATCATCGCCTTAGCGACTTTATCATTGGTACGTGACCAGATATCAACTACTTTGTTATAAGGCTCACCAGCAGTTACAAAGCCTTGCTCGAATTGATCTTCAATTTCGCGAACTTCGCCTTCTGCTACTTCGATGATTTGCTTCTTCAGTGGTGGGATGACCATGTCATCGATACCAATAGATACGCCAGACAATGTCGCTTGAGCAAAACCAAGATACATCAATTGGTCAGCAAACATGACACTTTCTTTAACGCCTACTTTACGGTAGCAAGAGTTAATCAGACGAGAGATGTTTTTCTTCGTCATTTCTTGGTTACATTCATCAAACGTCATACCTTTAGGCATGATGTTCCAGATAAGTAAACGACCAGCAACCGTATCTTTGATACTGATTTCTTTGGTTTGGTTACCCTCTTCATCAATATGTGTCTCAGTGACACGTACTTTGATTTTAGCGTTTACATGTAGATCGTTTGAACCAATCGCACGCAATGCTTCATTGACGGTAGCAAAAACCATGCTCTCGCCTTTAGCATTGATAGACGAGCGACTGATGTAATACAAGCCCAATACAACATCCTGTGATGGTACGATGATTGGATCACCGTTCGCAGGTGACAAGATGTTGTTGGTAGACATCATTAGCGCACGTGATTCTAACTGTGCTTCTAGCGTCAATGGCACGTGAACGGCCATTTGGTCACCATCAAAATCAGCATTGAATGCGGTACAAACGAGCGGATGCAATTGAATTGCTTTACCTTCGATTAGTACTGGCTCAAATGCCTGTAGACCCAAACGGTGAAGTGTTGGTGCACGGTTAAGAAGTACTGGATGCTCACGGATAACCATGGCCAGCATATCCCACACTTGTGGCTCTTCACGCTCTACCATCTTTTTGGCAGCTTTAATCGTTGTTGCCAAACCATGAGACAATAACTTGTTATAAGTAAATGGCTTGAATAGTTCAAGTGCCATTTTCTTCGGTAGACCACACTGATGTAGACGTAGTGTTGGACCTACAACGATAACCGAACGACCAGAATAATCGACACGCTTACCAAGTAAGTTTTGACGGAAACGACCTTGCTTACCTTTGATCATATCTGCCAAAGATTTCAATGGACGCTTGTTACTACCAGTGATTGCACGACCGCGACGACCGTTATCTAACAATGCATCAACTGATTCTTGCAACATACGTTTTTCGTTACGTACGATGATATCAGGTGCACTAAGCTCAAGCAGACGCTTTAGACGGTTGTTACGGTTGATGACACGGCGATACAAATCGTTTAGATCCGAAGTCGCAAAACGGCCACCTTCTAGTGGTACTAGTGGGCGCAAATCTGGTGGTAGTACTGGTAAGATGTTCATTACCATCCACTCAGGCTTGTTATTAGAATCACGGAATGCTTCTAATAGCTTAAGGCGCTTAGACATCTTTTTAAGCTTAGTCTCAGAACCTGTTTGCGGAATTGCTTCACGCAACTCATCAATCTCGATATCTAAATCGATATCTTTTAATAGGTCTTGAACGGCTTCAGCACCCATTTTAGCAGTGAATTCATCACCAAACTCTTCAAGGGCTTTGAAGTAATCTTCATCATCAAGCAACTGATATCTTTCTAAGCTAGTTAGACCAGGCTCAGTGACGATATAGCTTTCAAAATATAGAACGCGTTCGATATCACGTAGCGTCATGTCTAACAATAGACCAATGCGGCTTGGTAATGATTTTAAGAACCAAATATGCGCAACTGGGCTAGCCAAGTCGATGTGACCCATACGGTCACGACGAACTTTAGCAGTCGTAACTTCTACGCCACATTTTTCACAGATAACGCCTTGGAACTTACGGCGCTTATATTTACCACATAAGCACTCAAAATCTTTTACTGGGCCAAAGATTTTGGCACAAAAAAGACCGTCACGTTCAGGCTTGAACGTGCGATAGTTAATAGTTTCAGGCTTTTTCACTTCGCCATGTGACCATGACTTGATGACGTCAGGTGAGGCTAAAGTAATTTGAATGCTATCAAACTCTTGGTTACCGTTGCCGGTAGGGCTTTGCATGATATCGAGTAAATCTTTCAAGTTGCTTCTCCGTTATCTTTATAATCATCTGATAGCGTATAGTTGACGCAAATAAGATGAATGAAGGCAATGAATAGGGTTGAGACAAATCACTAAAAGCAGCAGCTATGCGCGTACTGCTTTTAGATTGACCACTAAGGATAATAATTAACTGAAGCTATGTTAAAGGTAGCCTCAGCCAGCCGTGCTTAATGGGTTTGCTTTAACTCAATATTAATACCCAATGATTTGATTTCTTTGGTCAGTACGTTAAACGATTCAGGCATACCTGGATCCATATACTGCTCACCATCAACGATGTTTTTATACATACGTGTACGGCCTTCAACGTCATCCGACTTCACAGTCAGCATTTCCTGCAACGTGTAAGTCGCGCCATAAGCTTCTAGTGCCCAGACTTCCATCTCACCGAAGCGCTGACCACCAAACTGAGCTTTACCGCCCAATGGCTGCTGCGTAACTAGTGAGTAAGAACCGGTAGAACGTGCATGCATTTTGTCATCAACCAAATGGTTAAGTTTGAGCATGTACATATAACCAACGGTCACTTTACGGTCAAACTTCTGACCAGTACGACCATCATACAATGTCTGCTGACCATCACGGTCCATACCAGCAAGCTCTAGCAAGTCTTTGACTTGACTCTCTCTTGCACCATCAAACACTGCAGTACCCATTGGTACACCGCCGCGTAAGTTGTCTGATAGCGCCATGATGTCATCATCACTCAAGCTGTCAAGATCAACTTGCTCGCCGCCTACTTGGTTATAAATTTTGTCCAAGAAACCACGTAGCTCTTTGATCGCTGCTTGAGATTTGAGCATACCATCGATTTTCTCGCCCAACCCTTTGGCTGCCATACCCAAATGCGTCTCTAGAACCTGACCGATGTTCATACGAGATGGTACACCAAGCGGGTTCAATACGATGTCAACGGTATTACCATGTTCATCATAAGGCATGTCTTCGACTGGCATGATGCGTGATACGACACCTTTATTACCATGACGACCAGCCATTTTATCACCAGGCTGAATACGACGCTTAACCGCTAGATAAACTTTAACGATTTTTTGGACACCATGTTGTAAGTCATCGCCGGCGGTCAATTTACGTTTTTTCTCAGCAAATTTAACATCGATGTCTTTTTGCTTATCAACTAAGTACTCAGCGATTTGCGTTAGACGCTCAGAAATTTCTTCTTCAACTGGCTGAATATCAAGCAAGGTCTCAAGGCTCATATCTTTCATATCAGCCAAGGCCATAACCGTACCAGCTTTCAGACCAGAACCACCACTGACTTTTTGGCCATCTAATAGATTACCAATACGACCACGTGCTGCTTCTTCGAAGATACGTAGCTCTTCTTTTAAATCTTTACGATAGCTATCAAGCTGTGATTTTTCAATCGCTTTTGCACGTGCATCTTTCTCGACACCATCACGAGTAAAGACTTGTACGTCGATAACCGTACCTTTGCTTGATGTTGGAACACGTAAAGACGTGTCTTTTACATCAGCTGCTTTTTCACCAAAGATAGCCCGGAGCAATTTCTCTTCTGGCGTTAGTTGTGTTTCACCTTTTGGCGTCACTTTACCAACTAGGATATCACCAGCGTCAACTTCAGCACCGATATAGACGATACCTGCTTCGTCAAGACTTGATAATGCCGCTTCACCAACGTTTGGAATATCAGCAGTAATCTCTTCTGTACCCAATTTGGTATCACGCGCCACACACGTCAATTCTTGAATATGGATAGTGGTGAAACGATCTTCTTTAACCACTTTCTCAGATAGCAAGATTGAATCTTCGAAGTTGTAACCATTCCACGGCATAAATGCGATGCGGATGTTCTGACCTAGTGCTAGCTCACCAAGATCCGTTGACGGACCATCAGCCAAGATATCACCCAAAGCAATCTCATCACCTTGGTTAACGATGATACGTTGGTTGATACAAGTATTTTGGTTAGAGCGCGTGTATTTGACTAAGTTATAAATATCGATACCCGCTTCACCAGCAGTCATCTCGTCTTCGTTTACACGAACAACGATACGTGATGCATCAACATCTTCAATCACACCGCCACGCTTAGCGATCACACAAACACCAGAATCACGAGCAACATAGCGCTCCATGCCAGTACCTACTAACGGCTTATCAGCACGTAGCGTAGGAACAGCCTGACGCTGCATGTTCGAACCCATCAAGGCACGGTTAGCATCATCATGCTCTAGGAACGGAATCAAACCTGCTGCTACCGATACTACCTGACTTGGCGACACATCCATATGCGTCACTTTTTCTGGCGGCATACGGACGAATTCACCATAGCTACGCACACTGACCATCTCGTCACTTAGTGCGCCATCTTCAGTCAATGGTGAATCAGCCTGTGCAATGACAGTACCGACTTCTTCAATGGCTGATAGATATTCAATGATATCCGTTACTTTACCGTCAACCACACGGCGATATGGCGTTTCTAAGAAGCCAAAGCTGTTGGTTTTAGCAAATGTTGCCAATGAGTTGATAAGACCAATGTTTGGACCTTCAGGAGTCTCAATCGGGCATACACGGCCATAATGGGTATCATGTACGTCACGTACTTCAAAGCCTGCACGTTCACGAGTCAGACCACCGGGTCCTAGTGCTGATACACGGCGTTTATGGGTAACTTCAGACAACGGGTTGTTCTGATCCATAAACTGTGACAACTGGCTTGAACCAAAGAACTCTTTAACCGCAGCCGCTACTGGCTTTGAGTTAATCAAATCTTGTGGTGACAAGTTATCAGATTCCGCTGAGCTCAAACGCTCTTTGACCGCACGCTCTACACGTACTAGACCAACACGGAACTGGTTTTCTGCCATTTCGCCGACTGAACGAATACGACGGTTACCTAAGTGATCGATATCATCTACTTCACCGCGACCGTTACGAATCTCAATCAATTCTTTTAATACATTCACGATGTCAGCATTGGTCAAAACACTACGTGCGCGCTGAATATCTGGATCATCTGTATTATCAAATTCTAACCCTAGACGACGGTTGAACTTCATGCGGCCAACGTTTGACAAGTCATAACGATCTGCATTGAAGAACATGCTTTCGAACAGTTTTTCAGCAGTTTCGACCGTTGGTGGCTCACCTGGACGCATTACTTTATAGATTTCGATCAATGCTTCTTCACGGCTTGATGTGCTATCAGCACGTAGCGTGTCAGCAATATAACTACCCTGATCGATATCGTTAGTGAATAGAATGCTGAATTCTTTGATAGATTCACTGGCTTCAAACGCGCTCAACTTAACCAATAATTCATGGTCAATTAAGGTGTTAGCACGAGCAATAACTTCATCATTAACCACGATATCTTCAGCTAAGATACGCTCATATAAGTATTCATCAGGTACAGCAATCTTCGTCATACCAGCTTCTTCTAGCTGACGGATACGACGTGCATTGATACGTTTGCCCTGCTCTACGATGACGTCACCTTCAGGCGACACGATATCAAACTGAGCCATCTCACCGCGCAAGCGATCAGCAACCAGATCAATCTCAAACGTCTCTTCGCCTTTATACACAGCTACTTTATCAAAGAAAAGATCTAAGATTTCAGAAGTGGTCAGACCTAGTGCACGTAGAATGATTGACGCAAGTAGCTTACGACGACGGTCAATACGAGCAAATACTAAATCTTTTGCATCAAATTCAAAATCTAACCATGAACCACGGTAAGGAATAATACGTGCGTTATAAAGCACTTTACCACTTGAATGCGACTTACCTTTATCATGGTCAAAGAATACACCAGGTGAACGATGTAGCTGTGATACGATAACACGCTCTGTACCATTGATAATAAAGGTACCGTTAGCAGTCATTAATGGCATTTCGCCCATATAGACGCTTTGCTCACGGATATCTTTGATCGCAGCTTTGCTGTCTTTATCTTTGCTATCTTTGTCTTTGATGATCAAGCGGATTTTGACACGCATAGGCGCAGCAAATGTTGAACCACGTAAGATACACTCACGCTCATCAAATTCAGGCGTGCCTAAATAGTACTCAACAAATTGTAACTCAGCATTACCAGAGTGACTCTCAATTGGGAAAATAGAGGAATACGCAGCTTGCAAACCAGTATTCTCACGAGCTTTTGGCTTTTTGTGCTCTTGCAAAAATTGCTCGTAAGAATCTACTTGAATAGACAATAAGTAGGGAATGTCCATCACAGTGGGCAATTCAGCAAAACTTTTGCGAATACGCTTTTTTTCAGTATAAGAATATGCCATCGAGAGTCCTTACAGTAAACGTGGAAACAAATTAAAATCGAGGCCATGATGCATAGATATTATGTATCTTGGCGACGTAAACGATAATATAAAACGGGTGTTCATGTTCAGTTCATGTCTTTTGGTCAACTACTACTTTACTAATCAATACTTATTTAGCACACTTCATTCAATCTTGGAATTGGTGTCTAGGTCAGTCTATATGCCTACTCAAACTGACAATTTCAATATCATATAATCTACAATACATTGCCCTTATGGCTCAATTTACAAATACATTTAAAATATCTTGTACTGCGGTTTAAAATTCATCATCAAAACTGTTATCGTCGCTGATATATACCGTCTACGAGCCTACATACTGACAGTAAAATCATTCTATATGGATAACCTAAGATCAATAGCTTTTCAGAAATAACAATAATCGGGGTAACTATAACTTTCAGAATCAGTATAAACTATAGTGTTAATAGGAAAGCATGCAGACACAAAAAAATGCCAAACATCTACGGACGTTTAGCTCATATTAACTGATTTTAATAACTGGCATGTGTGCTTGCATGTATATCGTCTGTCCTTTTGATGGGTATCCACCGTGTTGTTGCATACGTATGTTGGCAGACACAAAAGGTCAAGCTACGAATTATAGTAAAAAAAAGCTGGCAATGCAAGGCATTACCAGCTTTTTTTCGTACAGCTGCTAAACTTATTTTAGTTCAACAGTTGCGCCAGCTTCTTCAAGTTTCTTTTTCAACTCTTCAGCTTCAGCTTTGTTAACGCCTTCTTTGATTGGAGCTGGAGCGCTTTCAACCAAATCTTTCGCTTCTTTCAGGCCAAGACCAGTAGCTTCACGTACGGCTTTAATTACGCCAACTTTCTTCTCGCCAAAGCTGGCAAGAACTACGTCAAACTCGTCTTTTTCTTCAGCAGCAGCAGCAGCAGGGCCAGCAGCAGCAGGTGCAGCAGCAACAGCAGCTGTTACGCCGAATTTTTCTTCCATAGCGCTGATTAATTCAACGATATCCATTACTGACATTTCAGCGATTGCGTTTAACACATCATCTTTAGATAGTGCCATGAGAACTCTCCGTTATCTGATAAAAATTAATTGATTTTAATATCGCTTGGATTGCTTGCCAAATTTTCAAATAGTGTTGGCAATATAATGCAATCAACGATTTCAAAGTTACGTTAAAACAAGCAATTAAGCAGCTTCTTTTGCGTCTTTGATTGCTGCGACAGTGCGAACGAACTTGCCAGGAACTGCGTTCATAGTCTGGACAAGCTTGGTCACTGGTGCATTCATAGTAGCCATCAAGATAGAGAGTGCTTCGTCGCGAGTTGGTAGCTTCGATACGCGCTCTAGCTCTTCTGGACCATAAACAACACCACCAACTGATACCAATTTGGTCTCTAAAGCTTTGTTTTCTTTGCTGAAGTCGAAAACGACTCTAGCAGCAGAACCCAAGTCTTCCATAGAGAAAGCCAAAAGTAGTGGACCAGTCATACGGTCTGACATGCTCTCAAACTTAGTGCCTTCAAAAGCGCGTCTTGCTAGTGTATTTTTTACCACTTTCAAAACAACGCCTTTTTCACGGGCTTGTTCGCGTAGCTTAGTAAGCTTTGCAACACCAATACCATGATATTCGGCAGCTACTGCTGAGTAAGCATTAGCAGCAACTTCAGACACTTCAGCCACAACTTGTTGTTTTTGCTCTAGCGTTAATGCCATAAGTTGACTCCTTTAATCTTATCAATCTGCTCAGTATTTTAATTCTTAAAAACCGAAGTTTTCAATTATTAAACGACTAAATTAGACTGACTTGATACGACACGTTACTTCTAAACTCTATAGCAATAGATTTTATTAGTAACGACTGATTACGGCACCGTTATCAGAATGACATCAAGTGATAGATTGAACTATCGGCTCTTATCAACAACTGGGTGGATCACCGTCTGCGTAGGACAACTGAGATTTTCATCTGTAGTCGATTAAAAAAAGCAGCTTGTTATCATATTTAACCATTCGAAAATTGCTATCTATGACGCTAAACCACTCTCTACCTACGGTCTTAGACAGCGTAGCATATGCTACGCTGACCTAATTTTTTAGAATTTATTTGTACTCATTATTCAAAATATTTGAAGAGTGAATACTTAATTATTTAGCAGTGCGATAAGGAACAGCATCAATAGTGATACCTGGACCCATAGTGCTAGACAAGGTGATTTTCTTAATGAAAGTACCTTTAGAAGTAGCAGGCTTAGCACGTTTTAGATCTGTGATTAATGCTTCAGCATTTTGAATAACTTGCTCAGCAGTGAAACCAACTTGACCAATAGTAGTATGAATAATACCTGCTTTGTCTACACGATACTGTGCTTGACCAGCTTTAGCATTTTTCACAGCTTCAGCAACGTTTGGCGTTACTGTACCAACTTTCGGGTTAGGCATTAGGCCACGTGGACCTAGGATAGTACCTAATTGACCAACAACACGCATTGCATCAGGAGCAGCAATAACGATATCAAAGTCCATATTACCGGCTTTGATTGATTCTGCTAGGTCTTCAAAACCAACGATGTCAGCACCAGCTTCTTTAGCGGCTTCAGCAGCAGCGCCTTGAGCGAATACAGCAACGCGTTTGGTTTTACCAGTACCAGCAGGTAGGTTGGTAGCGCCACGAACCACTTGATCAGATTTACGTGGGTCAACGCCCAAGTTTACTGCGATATCAATAGACTCTTTGAATTTTAGCGCAGGCAAATCATTTAAGATTTGAACGGCTTCTTCCATAGTGTATTGCTTTTCGTTATCAACACGGCTTTGAATTTCTTTTTGACGTTTAGTTAGCTTGCTCATTTACACACCCTCCACGGTAATACCCATTGAACGTGCAGTACCAGCGATGGTACGAACAGCAGCGTCAAGGTCAGCTGCAGTTAGATCTTTATCTTTGGTCTTAACGATTTCTTCTAACTGTGCACGGTCAACTTTACCGACTTTAGCAGTGTTAGGTGTACCTGAACCTTTAGCAACACCAGCAGCCTTACGTAGTAAGTATGAAGCTGGTGGTGACTTCATGATGAAGGTAAAAGACTTATCGCTGTATACAGTGATCTCAGTAGGAATCGGTAGACCCGGCTCTTGGTTTGAGGTCGCAGCGTTAAATTCTTTACAGAACGCCATGATGTTCACGCCTTTTTGACCCAATGCTGGACCAATCGGTGGTGAAGGATTTGCTTTGCCTGCAGGCACTTGCAGTTTGATGTAACCATCAATCTTCTTAGCCATGATACTCTCCTAAATGGGTAATAACGCTAAATCAACATGCTATATAAGCTTATTGACTAAAAGCTCCCCGGTTGATGAATTTTTGTGGGTTTAGTCTAGCTTCTCAACTTTACTAAACTCAAGCTCAACCTGAGTCGGTCGATTAAATACGTTTACTGTCAAATGTAGTTTAGACTTTTCGTAATCGACTTTTTCCACCATACCTTTAAAGTCAGTGAATGGACCGTCGATAACCAATAATTCTTCGCCCGGCTCAAATAGCGTTTTAGGACGTGGATCGGTTTCAGTCTGATTCAAACGATTCAAGATACGATCTGCTTCTACTTGCGTAATCGGCGCTGGTGTTTCAGGCGTACCGCCGATGAAACCCATAATGCGTGGACACTCTTTAACGATGTGCCAAGTATTGTCATTCATTTCCATTTGGATCAAAACATATCCTGGAAAGAATTTACGCTCACTCTTACGCTTTTTGCCGTCTTTCATTTCGACGACTTCTTCAGTAGGAACTAATACGTCACCGAATGATTCAGCGAAGTCACTACGATTGATACGATCAGTTAATGAACGCTGTACTTGCTTTTCATATCCTGAAAACGCTTGGACAATATACCAACGCATGTCACGCTCCTAATCGTTATAAGTAAAATGTTGAGTTACAATGTTTAAGTTAGAGCAAATCGTAATACACGATAGTGTGCTTAACTTCAAACATTTAACCGATAAATATGCCAACGAACCAATTGAAAAAATTATCTAACAGCCAAACAAAAAGCCCAGCAATACCAATCACGACAATAACTTGCCATGTGTATTGAAAGGTTTCGTCTTTACCTGGCCATGTTACTCGGCGTAGCTCAACAGCGGCATCTTTTAATAATATTTTAAAAGCGCGGCCTTGATGCGTTAATGCCAAGCATACTAATGCAAATACAATAAGAGCGACAATGATACTAATACGTACCCAAACATCATTGGCAGGTTGCCAATAGCCAGGTAAATACTGGTTGACCAGAGTCCCGCTAATTAAAACTGCTGCAGCAAGTAGCCACAAAATCAAATCTTTGATTGAGCCAGTCTTAGCAACTTCAACAGCAGAAGTATTGACCGCTGAGATGTGCTTATCTTTAGACAGCATTCCACCAGCAACCGCCTTGGCATCAGATAACTTAGTCTCGAGGTTATCTTGATTATTGCTCATAAAGAACTCGCTTCGGAGATGGTGGGGTACAACAAAGATGTGATAAGAAGATGGCAGGCGATGTAGGACTCGAACCTACAACCCTCGGTTTTGGAGACCGATGCTCTACCAATTGAGCCAATCGCCTATGGGTGTAAAGGACAGCATTATACAATATTGAGCATAAAATGCAAGCCTTTAGCGGTAAAATTGTTACTTTTACCTAGTTTTCTCTTATCTAGCATACCTACTCTATTAACTAGCCGTTTAATTAGGCTGATAATGTGAGTACCTGATAAGAAGCTGCGTTAATATATCAAGCTATACTGCAGATTACAATAGTCTAGAATAGAAATAAATTAATTCTGCATGCAATCGATTCTATCTAGAATTTCAATCCTATGATAGCTATGTTCATATATGACTACCACAGTAGTTTTCTTTACTTATAAACATCCATAAAAAAAGCCGTTCTCAATAAAGAGAACGGCTTTTGACTAACGAGTTAAATACTAGGATAAGTATTAAACGTTAACGTTAGCAACAACACCAGCACCTACAGTACGGCCGCCTTCACGAATAGCGAAGCGAAGACCTTTGTCCATAGCGAT
>NZ_JBEOOW010000010.1:0-164645 GCF_040309505.1 Psychrobacter sp. TB55-MNA-CIBAN-0194
ATCGCTATGGACAAAGGTCTTCGCTTCGCTATTCGTGAAGGCGGCCGTACTGTAGGTGCTGGTGTTGTTGCTAACGTAAACGTTTAATACTGACCCTAGTATTTAACGCGTTAGTCAAAAGCCGTTCTCTTTATTGAGAACGGCTTTTTTTATGGGGGTTTGTAAGTAAAGAAAACTGTGGTGATATACCTATAATTGACGATAATATAACGTGTATTTCAAGAAAAGAGACAGAAGAGTGCAGATATTTAATATAAAGACACTAAAGGATGAAGCAGAAGAACGTGCAGCGATTATCCAAGCAGTTGCAACTATCGAGAGTGTTGTCCAGTTGCAAGAGTCATGGACTGAAAAAGCCCTAAGCGATTTACTTGAACAAGATAGTATAGATTTAATGGTCGTTATGAGTACGGAGACTGACGAAGTGGTTGGTTACTGCTTATATCAAGTGGTGTTTGAGCAAGCAGAAATCCTGCGTATTGGCACACGCCCTGATTATCAACGCCAAGGTATTGCGTCGCTACTTTTTGCAGAATTAAACACACATCTGAAAGAGATTCAGGTGGAAAGTTTATTATTAGAAGTGCGTGCAGATAACGCTCCTGCGATAGCGTTATACGAAAGACAAGCGTTTGTCGTTATTCATAAACGCAAAGGCTATTATCAACAGCCGCATCAGCCAGCAGTCGATGCTTTAATTATGCAGCATGTTTATCGGTAGTGACATATGAGTTGAATTGGCTTTATTGTTTTAAGATGTTTGTTCATCAGCTTTTATACGATAAATTTAGTCGCTGTTTGCCTGCATAGATTTAAGCTCTTTAATTCGTTCGCTCAAGAGCTCAATCATGATACTGGTATTGGCTTGCTGTTTTTGAACTTGATCCAGCTTTTTTTGATTAAAACTTAATTGTTCATCGAGGCTAATTTTCCCAGCATAGAAATCATTGAAGCTATCTTTCATTTCGTTGAGAGTGAAGCCTACCGTTTGTGCACTCTTGATTAGCTCGATACGTTCGACACATTCTGGATGAAACTCAGTATACAGTCGCGATCCTGCTTGACGCTTACGTGATTTTAGCAAACCCAATTGGTCATAGTGACGCACAGTATCCTTAGTAGTATTGGCTTTTTTTGCTAGCGCCCCAATTAACAAAAACGATTCATCAAATGCCATAGTGGTCTCATAGGTCTGTAAGTAGATGCTTGTTAATAGCCATCACAATGCTCGTTATAAATTGAGCTGCCAAGGTTCTTCGTTATCGAGTTGCGATACTGGCAACGGTTTGTGGGAGTCATTTTGCCATGTGATGGCATCACCAGCTATCAATGTATTTAACTGAGTGAGAAACTCTACACGTGGCAAGGTAGTTGCGCCTAGGCTCATTAGATGATCATTTGGTAATTGACAGTCGACCAACGCTACATGGCTTTGTTCACATAAGCGCATAAGACCCCAAAAAGCTAACTTTGAGGCATTGGAAGCGCAGTGAAACATCGACTCGCCAAAATAGATATTGCCTATTTTTAATCCATAAAGCCCACCAACCAATTGCCCTTTATCATCCCAAACTTCCACACTATGTGCAAACCCTTGCGCATGCAGCTTGGTGTAGGCTTCAATCATTTCATCATGAATCCAAGTATGTTCTCCTTCAGGCTGATTGTCATTGAGGCCGTCGCTGCGTGGCAAGCTACAGGCATGAATTACGTCATCAAACGCTTGATTAAGGGTCAGTTGCCAACGGGCGCGATTCGCTTGTTTGCGTAGTGACTTGCTTGGCTGATAGTCTGTTGGCACTATTACACATCGTGGTTCAGGGCACCACCAAGCGATCGGCTCATCTTCATTAAACCAAGGGAACAGTCCTTGTGCATAAGCAGAGATGAGGGTTTCTGATGCCAAATCGCCACCCATAGCGACGATGCCAATGCCATCAGGGTCAATAGAAATAGGATCAGGAAAGTCATAACGCCCAAGACTTTTTAAGGTCTCAGGCGTGATGTGTTGATCGTTCTGTTGAGTAAAGTTGCCCATTTAAGCTTCTTTATCTGCAGTTAGTGTTGAGTCGTAAGTATGATCACGAGCAACGGTCTCTCCCAATGCATCCAAGTATTTTTCAGCATCAAGTGCTGCCATACAGCCAGTGCCAGCAGATGTGATGGCTTGACGATAGACATGATCGGCGACATCGCCTGCTGCAAACACCCCTTCGATACTGGTTTGCGTGGCATTACCTACTAAGCCGCTTTGAACAGTAAGATAGCCATCTTTCATATCTAGCTGACCTTTGAACAAGTCCGTATTAGGCTTATGACCGATTGCCACAAACATGCCAAATACATCTAGTTGCTTAGTACTGCCATCGATGGTTGATTTGATAACAACGCCATTGACGCCCATGTCATCACCAACCACTTCTTCAACACTGTGATTCCACTCGATTTTGACGTTACCATTTTTGGCTTTTTCGAACAATTTGTCTTGTAGGATTTTCTCAGAGCGTAAGCTATCACGGCGATGCACTAAGGTTACTTCAGAAGCAATGTTTGATAGATATAGAGCTTCTTCGACAGCCGTATTACCACCACCGATGACGGCGACTTTTTGGTTTTTGTAGAAGAAACCATCACAAGTAGCACAAGCTGAAACGCCAAGGCCTCTGAATTTGGTTTCTGACTCTAGCCCTAGGTACTGAGCAGATGCACCTGTTGAGATGATTAGGGCATCACAAGTGTAGCTACCGTTATTACCCGTTAATTGAAAAGGGCGTACATTCAAATTTACTTCGTTGATATGGTCATAGACCAATTCGGTACCGAAGCGTTCTGCATGGGCTTTCATGCGTTCCATCAATGCAGGGCCTGTTAAGTCATGAGCATCGCCCGGCCAGTTATCGACTTCGGTGGTGGTGGTGAGCTGTCCGCCTACTTCCATACCAGTGACCATGACAGGTTTTAGGTTGGCGCGTGCTGCATAAACGGCAGCAGAATAACCAGCAGGACCTGAGCCTAGGATGATGAGTTTTTCGTGACGTGGCGCTGTATTTTCAGTTGCCATGGGTAATTCCTTGCTAAATATAAAAAGTTAAAAATAGGAGTGATTAATAGATCTCTTGCAAAAGTACCAGTTCATTGATTTTCACTGACGGAGTCACGAGGGCTAGCGATGACTTATGCAAGAAATCTAATATAGTAAATTTTTCAAAATAACGACTAATATGGTTTTTTCATTGCTGTGTGATAATAACATAAGGGCACGGCGGGCAAAGTGCAAGTTTGCTAAAATCAACATGGATATCATTAGAATTAAAGCATATAAACCTTGAAGTATTGTTGCCATAAATGACGACTATTTTATAAGGTCTATATAAGATTGTTAGCCTTATTCTGTGAGCTATATTGCTAAAAGTAGGGTTTTTTATCTAAATCGCATATTAGCTAACTTTCTTGCACTCTTTCTTTAGAAGACTGTCGCCACTATGCCTATGTATTTGTTATTATAAGAAGTTATGCCAAGTGTATTGGGGCGCAGAAAGAAGGCTGTCATGACTCATCTTTATGACAGACAATGCGTTCTAAATACTTTGCCAGAGATATTTATATTCGCACTTCTATATCAGTATCTCTATGTCAGCACTTTATGTCAGCATGATTAAGCTTAGTCATGCGTTGACGACCATTTAGTATTAATAAAAAGGCAGATCTTACGTGATATCAGCACCGCTTATTGAGTATTTAAAAAAGGGAATATTTACCCTCCTTGGGTTAATACTGGCCGTTTATCTCTTTGTCATCTTGATGACGTATACAGGTAACGACCCTAGCTGGTCGCATATCAGTAGTGACATGACCACGATTAATAATGTGGGTGGTGCATCGGGTGCTTGGTTATCGGACTTGCTCTATAGCTTCTTTGGTTTTGGTGCATGGTGGCTGCTAGCATTTTTGGTTTATGAGTCTATCCTTATCTGGTGGGACAACAAGCCAACATTTTGGCTGATGCGTTTGATTGCTTATGTGTTTTTATTATTGAGTGCCAGTGCTTTATTTGCACAATTGGTTGCGTTGGTTCAGCACGTAACGGATCCAACAGCGACAAGGCTAGAAGGGGTTGCTGGCGGTATTATAGGGTTGGAGCTACAGTCTCGATTGGCTCAGCTTTTATCGCAGTGGGGGAGTGTACTCTTCTTAACGGTTTTCGTTATTATCACGGCGACTTTTGCCTTTAATATTCATTGGCTTGCGATTTATCAGAAAGTGACAGCGTTGTCATGGTTAGGTTCAGGGGTCAAACACAAAGGCATGGCGCATGATGATATCTCTGCTCAAGAAGGTATTATCTCAGAGCAAAACGATGAAAGTATAGCAACGAATAAAACAGCTAAAGAAATCTCAGAACAGCAGCAGTTACCGCTTGAGCTACACTCTGAAGATAGTGTAAAAGCAGTAGAGAATAGTGGTCGTTTCAGCAATGTCTTATCAGACTTTTTATCAACGTCAGGGCTTGCTGATAGCGTAAAAGCGTCGATGGCAGCAGCAACGCAAGCGGCTATGTCTAATTCAAGTGCTATATCTAATTCAAGTGCCATGTCTAATAATGAAAATAGCCAACAGCTACAGGCGGCAACAGCGACACCTAGCGGTACAATTGATAATACAGTCAATCATGCTAATACATTGCCGACGTCAAGCTCTGTAATGACACCTGTCCGCAAAGTAGAACCGAGCTTTGCTTGGAATGATGCAAATACCGTTGATGATTTATTGGCCAGTGAGCAATTAGCTTATAACACCAATACTATGAACGGTCATGGTTCAGATTCTGCTGCGCCAGTACCTAATAATACTGAATTTAGTCATACCAATACTGAGTCGCTAGAATCAGCTGTGCCATCAGCTCCGACTATATCAAGCGCAAAAATAGCTGACGTTCAATCGCCAATTGAGGATGTCGTATACGGTGAGACGGTTCTTCAAAATACGGCAGATTCTGGGCTTGATGTGCCAGCGGAGAGCATTGATACATTGGCAGATGCTTGGCTAGCAGAGCATGCAGACATTTCAGTACCTACTACTGAAGCGTCTATAGAAGCACTTAAGTCTAGCAGTGTCGCGGAGCAGCCAGTACGAGAAGCAGTCGTAGAGCCTGTGTCAGATTTAACCAGTAGCGATGCTATTAATAGACAGTCCCCTAATAGCAAGCTTTCTGATAATAAGCCTTCGAATATACCTGTTGCTTCAGCTGTTAGTGATACGAGTCCATCTGTCGATAGACCAACTAGTAATCAAACTGAAATATTGAACAATGCTGCGTCGTCGGCTGCGATGGCAAAGTCAGCTACTCAACTGGCAGCAGAAGCTATTGAGCCAATGTCAGAAATGGCTGATATGACGCCTACTAATACACCGCCTGCCAATCCAACATTACCACCAACTGCTGTCGCTGAGCCGGTTGTTGCTCCTAAATCCAATGTGAGTTTTGATATACCTGAAGGAGATTCTAGCAACCATATTGCTGATATGGTGCCAGATGATACGAGCGCTGATGACGCTGCTCCTGTTATGCCACATATTAGCGATGATGCAGCGTTCAGTACCAAGTCACGCTCAATGCAAACGGCGGCTTATCGTAGTAGTTTGTCGCCTATTCCTGAGATGTCGATTTTAGACAATCCAGATCCAAATCGCCAACCGAGTTATACCGAAGAAAAACTGGTTGAGCTATCAGAATTACTAGAAATCAAACTACAAGAATTCAATGTAAAAGCATCAGTCGTCAATGCGATTCCGGGGCCAGTCGTAACACGTTTTGAG
This sequence comes from Psychrobacter sp. TB55-MNA-CIBAN-0194, assembly GCF_040309505.1. Classification (NCBI taxonomy): domain Bacteria; kingdom Pseudomonadati; phylum Pseudomonadota; class Gammaproteobacteria; order Moraxellales; family Moraxellaceae; genus Psychrobacter; species Psychrobacter sp. TB55-MNA-CIBAN-0194. Next base: position 5,818 of record NZ_JBEOOW010000010.1, read on the forward strand.
GTCGAGCTGGCGGCAGGGGTAAAGGCTAGCAAGGTCACCGGTATTTCGCGTGATTTAGCACGCTCGCTGTCCATGGCATCTCTGCGTGTGGTTGAGGTGATACCGGGTAAGCCTTATATTGGTATTGAAGTACCCAACCCAAAACGTGAAATGGTACGTTTGATAGAGCTGCTAAATACTGAAAAATTCAAAGACCCAAAAGCGCAAATCAGCATGGCAATGGGCAAAGATATTGGCGGTAAACCTATCATTACTGACCTTGCGCGTGCGCCGCATATGCTGGTCGCTGGTACGACAGGTTCTGGTAAATCGGTTCTAGTTAACTCAATGCTACTGTCGATGCTACTCAAATACACGCCCAATGAGCTGCGTCTGATTCTTATTGATCCCAAGCAGCTTGAGCTTGCCAACTATAATGATATTCCGCATCTGTTAACGCCTGTTGTGACTGATATGACGGAAGCTGCCAGTGCTTTGTCATGGTGTGTGGCAGAGATGGAACGCCGCTATCAACTAATGAGCTTACTGAAAGTTCGCAAGCTTGATGAATTCAATAAAAAAGTTCGGGCTGCCGAACAGTCAGGCAATCCTATGCTTGATCCATTATGGCGACCTAATGATAGCGTGAGTATCAGCCAAGCACCCAAACTCAAAACTTTACCAATGATTGTCATCGTCGCGGATGAATTTGCCGATATGATTATGCAGGTCGGAAAACAAGCCGAAGAACTCATCACGCGTTTGGCACAAAAATCGCGGGCAGCCGGTATTCATTTGATGTTAGCAACACAGCGCCCATCGGTGGATGTCATTACGGGTCTGATTAAAGCCAACATCCCAGTACGTGCGGCATTGCGTGTTAACTCAAAAGTCGATTCGCGGACTATTTTGGATAGTGGTGGTGCTGAGGATATGCTAGGCAATGGTGATATGTTGTTCTTAGGGCCTGGGCAAATTGAGCCTGATCGTGTGCATGGTGCGTATGTCAGCGATGAAGAGGTCAACCGTGTGTGTGATGCTTGGCGTGAGCGCGGTGCGCCCGACTATATTGATAACATGGCAGGGAATTTTGAATTATCTAGTCTAGGCAGTGGTGGTAGTTCAAGCAACGCCTCTGGTGAAGATGATGACTTATACAATGACGCGGTTGCCTTTATTATGGAAACGCGTAAAGTCTCGGCTTCTAGTATCCAACGTAAATTTAGTATTGGCTATAACCGTGCAGCACGTATTGTCGACTCGATGGAGGAAGCCGGACTGGTCAGCTCGATGGGTAAAAGCGGCAAGCGTGAGCTGTTGATGTAGCGTTTAGATTTGATGATATAAGAAGGCGAGTCACGAAAGTGGCTCGCCTTTTTTATTGGGTAAGCCTAAGTATGTTTTTAGTGAGATATTAAGTGCTTAGGAATATAATACTAAAATATTGTCATTAAACACACTGTAATTATCTAAGATTAAATTCATGCATGGATAACAGGCAATTCAGTACCTAAGTGACTAATGAGTCCATTTATCAATCATAAGTAGTGGTTTTTTATACTAAACTGACAGTTATTTATCGATAAATATTTGTTAATTTTAAGAATTTTCCATTCAATTACTCTCCAAGGAAGGTCAGTTATGTTCAAAGAGTATACCCAGTACGATGGTCTCGCATTAGCGGCATTGGTCAATGCCGGCGAGGTCAGCGCCAAAGAGGTGCTCGATGCAGCAGTTCACCAAGCAAACACACTCAATCCCAAATTAAATGCCATCATCCATCGCTTTGATGAGCGTGCTTATAATGCGGCGCAGGCAGGATTGCCCTCTGGCGTATTCAATGGCGTGCCGTATCTATTAAAAGATTTATCGTTTAGCTTCGCGGATGAACCCATCACGATGGGCAGTCGTAGTGTCCATATCATCTCAGAAAAAGACAGCGAAATCGTCAAACGGATGAAAGCCACGGGCGTCAATACCTTTGGTAAAACAAACACTCCTGAGTTTGGTTTGATTATCACGACTGAACCCAAAGCTCATGGCGCGACTCATAATCCATTTAAGAAGTACTACAGCTCTGGTGGATCATCTGGCGGCAGTGCAGCAGCAGTAGCGAGTGGTATCGTACCGATGGCAGGCGCAGGTGATGGCGGTGGCTCGATACGTTTCCCCGCTGCGTGGTGCGGCGCGTTTGGACTCAAACCTAGCCGTGGCCGTAACCCAATGGGCCCGTCATTTGGAGAGGGTTGGGAGGGAGCAGTCGCTGACCATGTGATTACACGTAGCGTGCGTGATAGCGCTGCTATGCTCGATGCGACAAGCGGTGTAGAAATCGGTGCTCCGTATGTCATCGCGCCACCACAGGGTACTTTTTTACAAGCCGCCATGCGAGCGCCAAGACAATTAACCATTGCTTTACATCAGAAGCCGTTGATTGCCAATACTGTGGTGGACAAAGAGGTACTGATGGTCCTTGAGCAGACCGCCAAACAGCTAGAAGCCATGGGTCACCGAGTAGTACCTGCCGAACCTAATATTGATATTGAACAATTTTGGCATGATTTTATGGTGGTGGTTTGTGCTCATACCGCATTTACCATTGATAATCTCGAGCGTGACTTTGGTGTCGAGCATATCCAGAATCTAGAGCCGCAAACGTATAATATGGCACTACTAGGTTGCTCACTATCAGCAGTTGATTTGGCTCATGCCAAACATGGCTGGCATCATAGCCAATATCAGACTGGCTTGTTGCTTGAAACCTACGATATGATTTTGTGCCCGACCGTACCCACCCCTGCGGTCAAGCATGGGATATTGCCACCTAGCCGCACGGATGAAATGCTGATGCGTAGTGCAGAGTTTCTCAATAAAGGCTTTGATATGGGTAAGTATGCTTTTCGCTCTGGCATGATTGAAAAACTGAGCCAACCGATACTAGGCAAAATGGCCTTTACATTATTAGGCAATGTCACAGGCCTACCAGCAATGTCGTTGCCACTCGGCATGAGCAAAAAAGGCTTGCCGATTGGTATGCAGTTGATTGGACGTATGAACGATGAAGCCACGCTATTTAATGTGGCAGGTGAGTTTGAGCGTGCTGGATTATTTACTAAAGCTGCTTTTGAACAGTAGGCGCTATTTCTAGCTCATTCACCATTTACCGTTCAAATTGAGTACATGCCCTAGTATATGTTAATCAAAGCGATAAATATCCATACCCAAACTATGATGTGCCATGCTTTGATGGACGACTGAGACGCGCTGACCAGTACCTAGTGCAAAGAACAGCGGTAGCAAATGCTCGTCACTCGGATGAATGTTTTTATAGTTAGGGTATTGCTGCCAGTCTAGAGCAGTGGGTATGTCTGTCTTAAGCTGCTGTAGTAGCCATAGCTTAAAGTCTTTGGCGGCCTGATCGATACTGTCAGATTGCCAACGCATGGCGCTCAGGTTATGTGTAATGTTGCCTGAGCCAATAATAAGTATTTGCTCATTGCGTAGTTGTGCTAGTTGCGCGCCCAATTGATAACAGGCGACACTATCATAATGCCGCGGTAAAGATAGTTGTACGATAGGTATGTCTGCCTCTGGGTACAGATGTCTGAGAGGTGCCCACACACCATGGTCAGACGCACGTACAGGATTGACGCTACAAGTAATACCGCGTGCGGTGAGCTGCTGTGCAAGTGATTCTGCTAGCACAGGATGACCAGCTGCTGGATATTGTAGCTCATACAACTCAGGCGAAAACCCTGAAAAGTCATGCCACGTCTTCGGTTGTGGATTGCTGCTGATTTCAAGCTTGGATGACTGCCAATGCGCAGACATAATAAGGATGGCACGTGGCTTTGGTAGGTTTTGCCCGATACGTGCTAGCGCGCTGGTCGTAGATGATTGTTCAATAGCAAGCGTAGGGGCTCCATGCGAGATAAACAGTGCTGGCAGCTTTGCAAACTTAGTAGCATTGGGTGCTACCTCAGGTGCATCTGCCCAAACGCCCGCCGCAGTGATAGGCATTGGCGCATTAGGATGGGACTCATCGTGTTGATGGCTTGGATGAGAGGCGTCAGGTGTCGAAGTTTTTGGATATTTCATGCTGCATTTATTAGGGTAAGTACGCATTTTTCAATCTGTTTTAGCAGATATCTTTTTTATAAAGCATTTGCTGTCTAGAAATATTTTAGGAGTTTTCAAATATCAAAGCATTTAAAACATGGTCTTGCCAAATACCATTAATCATCAAATATGATTTTGCATATCCTTCTTGTACAAACCCAAGTTTTTTCAATAAAAATGCACTCTTTTTGTTATCAGGTAAATGATTAGCCATCACTCTATGCAGAGCGTATGTATCTCTTATATAAATTAAGGCAGTTGATAATACTTCATACATAATGCCTTTTCCTTCGTATTTTTCATCAATAGAAAAGCCCAAATAACAAGCTTGAAATACCCCAAAGATAAAGTTTGTGAAATTTATAACGGCAATAATTTCTTGAGAGCCTTTCAATGTCACGACAAAATCAACTCCTTTAGCGTCTTTTTGATCAGATACTGAAGCGTCAATACGTTCTTTTATATTGGCTAATGTATAGTATTCAGAGGCCCTTAATGGCTCAAAAAGCGACAGTCTAGTTTTATTTCTAGTGAGATACTTTTGAACTTCTTTAGCCATATCATGATTAATATAAAAAACGTTCGTTCGTTTTGTCTGAAAAGCTCCATGCGAATTCATATATGACCTGATATTTTTTATTCAAATTGGCCGTATTGGTGGTTCACTTAAAATAATTGTACGGCTATTAATTTCCACGGTGGTAAGGATGATTATTATTGATACTCATCGCTCGATATAACTGTTCCATTAGCACAACACGTACCAACGGATGCGGCAATGTCAGCGCTGATAGTGACAGTTTTACATCGGCTTTGGCCAATACTTCTGGCGAAACACCATCTGCACCGCCGATGACTAGAGCGATATCATCGCCTTGCTGCATGCCATCAGCCAATTTATCAGCCAATCCTTCTGTTGAGATCATCTTACCTTTGACATCCAGTACCCATAATTGCTCACGGCCTGATGCGTTATGAGCGGACAATATCGCCTGACCTTCTTGCTCACGGTACTGTGCCAAATTGGCATCTGAAGGGCTTTTTGCGCGTTTTGCCGCAGCCAGCTCAACAATTTCTGTGCTGAGCATGGGTTGGATACGTTTAAAATATTCATCAAAACCCGTCTGTACCCATTTGGGCATTTTATTACCGACGGTTAAAATTCTTACCTTCATAGTAGTTACCATTTCAATAATTGATAAAACGAAAAGTGTGATGCTCTATAGTCAAAGAACTCTAAAATGGGTACAAGGCAGCCGACTGCAGATTGTACAAGTAGTACATCTAAGGAGGGTAACGCCGTAGCAGTTTAGTAGTTCACCGACTATATATTTTACATTAGCGGTGCAATAGTATCTGAGACAGTTGCTTCTGTCTTTGGGTTATCCTTGCTCGCATCAGTCGTGCTTGGCTTTGGAATAATAGTAAGCTGGGCATCAGACTCAAAGACAATGGCTTCAATATCATCGAAACTGTTTATGCCTTCAGAGCGCATCGCACATTCGATTTCTTGACGGGTCAGCCTTTCATCTCGCATTGCATCTGGCAAAAACTGTCCTTGATAAAAGACGATACGTGGTTCAGACAAAATAAAACTGCTAAAGGGCGTTGAAATAGACGCATATTTGGTGACTAAAAACTGCAACATATAAAGTACTAAAATCGATGAAGCCCCTTCGACAAAAGGAATGTCTTTGAGCAAGATAGTACTAGCACCTAATGAGCCGATCATCACGGTGACGACCCAATCAAAGTTGTTGAGCTGTGACGTCGAGCGCTTGCCAGAGATTTTGGTAATCAGCACGATGAATACGTAAATCATAACGGTCGTTAAGACGATACGTCCAAGTTTGTCTATGTTGTCAAAAAATAACATTTCCATGATGCTCGCTCCTATTCAAAGTAAGTCATTGTCCAAAACTTTACCCATTAACGTTAACGCAATAGAGTTTATAGGCGATACAGCTCAATAACTGAGTCAGTTTTTCGCTGCTTATAGTTTTTCTGTGCTTGCCAATTTCCTATCTAGTCTTGCGTTTGGGGTCAAGTAGGCTGTTGAGCACCCAAAGACTGATTCGAGCACTGACCAATGTGAGCACCAAGATCATGACGAGTGCTGAGAGCAGTGGTAAAGGTTTTTGCATTGCCATATCGACTAAGACTTCACGGCTCACTGTGTCAAATAACCAAAACCATATGGCTACAAAGTAAAGCGCAGTCACCAGCCAGATAACAGCAACTCCGCTCAGCATAATGCGATTAATTTCACTTCTATCCAATGCTCGCTGTTGATGCTTGACGAATTTACTGACGGCGATGTAAGCCCCAATAATGATAGACAGCACCGTGACCAGTTGTGAGCTCAAGGTAAGCTGGGTTTGAATCATCATAAACACTGCGCTGGCAAGTGTATAACCAACTGCAAAAAAACCAACATACTGCGCCAGTTTGGGTTGAGCCAATCCATGATTTTTCGTTAGCCCATCGCGACTCGACTGAGGGCTAGGCTTGCTAAGATTGGTTATCTTGCGTGGCATAATCTGACCTTTATAAGGGTAAAAGCGTAATGTAATTGATATATTATCAATTATTCATTAAAAAGTATTTTTGATAAAAGTAATCAATGCTCAGCGGTCCAATCGAGCATCGCATCCAATACTGGTCTGGCAGTATAAGTGTTTAGAGATTGCTCACTATTGATAAGTCCCACGACGACATAATCCTGCCCTGACAAGCCTTTGACATAACCTGCCATCGAGGTCACGTTATTTAGAGTACCCGTTTTTATCCATGCACGGCCAATGGCTGCTGATTCGGGCAAACGTTCGCCATGCGCGGTGATAGTGCCACTGACACCTGCCACACCTAGTGAATTGACGTAAGCATCGAAGCTTGGACTATTATAGGCGTATGTTAAAAGTTCGCTTAGATTGGCCGCGCTGATGGTGCATTCGCGGCAGAGTCCTGAGCCGTTGGTTAGATGAGGCGGTGGCGTGCTGAGATTGGTTTGCCACCATTGGTTGATGCTCTGTAGTGCCGCTGGATAGTCAGTAGTAATGGGTTTGCCAAATTGGTATAAGCTGCTTTCATTTCTATGGTTCTTTACATATTTTTCGTCATGAGTTTTAACGCCATCGGCATTGCTATATGCTCCTATCGATAGAGCCACTTGTTCCGCCATTACATTATTGGAGAAGTGATTAATATCATAAATTTGCTGAGTGAGATTCAGTGATGGGTAGCTGACAATGGGGAGCGGTGACATAGACAATGCTGTGAGACCATGTGTCGACTTTAGAGACTTTGTCCCAGCATAAGGCACTTCTTGTGTGATGACATCACCACTGAGTGTATTGCCTAGCGCCTGCCATTTTTCGGCGATGATACGTGCAGCAAAGTCTTTGGCATCAGGATACGCAACATAAAAAACATGCTCACCACAGCTGCTTGGCAAGTTGGCATTTAACATCAGTTGTTTGGCTTTCCACTGCGGCGAGAGGCTATAGCTTGCTTGTCCACAGTTCGCTGAGCGTGTATTGATGGTAGTGGGTAATTGATAATTTGCTAATTGCGGCGTATAAATCAGGCTAGCTTGACCATTATCTAATGGGTAGCTTTTGATACCAATAGTGCTGAAGTTAACCAAAAACCCATCGGGACTGGCGTTATAAGGACGTAGCGGCGAGTTATCGAAGGCGGCAGGATCTTTAGTGATATTTTTAAAGACAGCGCTGTCGATAACAATATCTCCGTCGATGTGATGGATACCAGCTGATTGTACTTTATAGAGCAATTGCGCCAAACGCTCATGGGTCATTTTTGGATCGCCACTGCCTTGGATAACCAAGTCGCCGTGTAGACGATCACCGATGATAAGGCCAGTATGGTAGACACGTGTATGCCAGACAAAGCCAGTCCCCAAGGTATCTAAAGCGATAAAGCTGGGAACGAGTTTCATGGTGCTGGCAGGCGTACGAGCGACATCGGGTTGATGACTCAGTAATGGTGAAAATGACATCTTGATAGCAGGTGTACCCGTGTTGCTATCAGCATTATCATTTTCATAGCTATTATGGTCATCAATGACCGTTGTTTTTGATGAGTTACCCAGTACTGTTGGGATACTTTCTAAACTTTGGTAAGTATAAGGGTCATCCGTATAAGCATGCAGTGCTTGCTCACGCTTTTTAATCGTGCGCTGTTCAATCGTAATCAATGTGCTTGGTTGCACTAAATAGTTTTTTTCATCGCGAGTGTCATTCTGCGTTGTTTTCTGGCCACTGTTATTGGTGTCAGAAGTTGCTTTAGTTGTTAATGCTGTTTGCGAATTGTTGTTAGAAGAGCTATCCGATTGGCTGTCAATGACTTGAATAGGAGCAGGCAGGTGACTGGCATTTTTATCACCGACTGGCGTGATGACGATGCTGATATTAGCTTCCGTTAAATCAGCTCGTGATAATGCTGCTTGAATGGCTGCTGGCAATGCTGCCTGTGCATATAATGGCGTTGCGATTAATGCTAATACAGCCAAGCGTTTACTAACCTGATTAAACGGTCGTAGATGGTGAAAAATCGGTGAAAGTTTGGCAACAAGGGCAGGAGTACGAGAGCGTTTGGAAGTAGGTCGCATGAGCATCTTTTAGTCGGTGGTAAAAGCCGACTATACTAACATGAGTTGCTGTTTTCGCGTAGGTTGAGAGGCTTGTTAAAAGCTCGATTTTGTTATCTATAAATGATATTAACGCACGTGCAAAAAGGCCATCGCCGTCATAATGGCATCGTTATAAGCATCGTGAGCGCCCAGATCAGGGATATTATAGTGCGCTAATATATTGGTCAAATGCTGCGATTGGCCAGAGAGGCCTTGGGTGTGACCACTCATACGACGACTGTATAAATGGCGCACATCGATGATTTCATTGGGTAGCGTGGTGCCCATATAGCACTTGACCAAAGGATTCAAAAACCCAGTATCTAGCTGCGTACAAAACCCAATAATAGGTCGGTTATCTATGAACGGTAGCAGTAGCGCCAGCATTTCATCATAGCTCATACCATGCTCGACATCAGCGGTACGCAAGCCGTGAATGACAATGGTATCGCGGTCAGGCATCACCGGTGGTCTACAGACCAAGTGCATGCCATTGCCCGTATCGATGGTATTGCCATTGATATGAATCGCTGCGACAGACAGTACATGATGCTTTTTGGGATTGAGTCCTGTCATCTCACAGTCAATCGCCACCCACTGCTCAGCCATCGGTTGGGTAAACATCGAGGCCAACTCTAGACGCTGTAATTGCGTCTTTTGCCAAGTGCAAGACAACTGTTTTAGCCAACTCATATGCGTGCTCATTTGTTTATGCTATTTCTAATTGATAGTGCTGACGTAGCTGTGTTTTAAAGCTTTTGACCACGGACAGACACTCTTTTAGCAAGTCACGCTCAAGCGCCGTCAGCGTCGTTGGATTCACTTGGCGTGCGTGTCTGTCATCGGTAGACAGAGCAACTGATAGACGTTGTGCCATAAAGAATTCCAAAGCCTCTAACAAGTTGTCTGCACGCTCTTGGGTTAATGCTTGGTTTTTTACCAAAGCCTTTAGGCGATTCTTGGTACTAGGGACTTCTAAGATGTCATTCTCTAATGCTAAAGTGCGAATACCATGAACCAGTGGAAAGATACCAGCTTTTTTTAGGTCGATATCTTGAGAGTCTGATTTACCACCTAGTAATGGAACGAATTTTTGCCACCACTGATTCACATCACCGAACTGTAGCGCGGCGCGTGCGAACAGGCGTACAAACATAGGGTCTGACTGTCGGTGGGCTACTTTTAGATGTTGACGTACTTGAGTCAATAACGACTCGTCACCGCAAACATATTCACCATCGAGGATAGCGGACAAATAAATACCATGCATCGGATCGGTGTTTTTAAACCATAAACTGATTTGCGCATTAAACGCTTTTAGTGGCTGTCGCCACATGGGGTTGGTCATCATGATATTGCCGTCGCACAAAGGATAACCTAGGGTAGCCAAATGGCTATTAAAAGTATCAGCAAACTGTGCTAAATCATCATGGGTGTAACCATCACGCATGATGAGTGCATTATCTTGGTCAGTACGCATGATTTGCTCACCGCGACCCTCTGACCCCATGACGATAAGGCAGGTGTTTTTCATGACTTCATCAGGCACGATGAGTTGCCACAGTTTGGTAAATACCTGTGCGTTGAGCGTCTGTACCATGCGACTGATGTTGCCGATTTTGACACCATTTTGATGTTGCACACGAATATAACGACCGATAAGCTCGACAGCAGTATTTAGGCTTGATAGATCTTTTGCCTGCTCGATTTGAATACTAATGAGTTGTGAATGATGACCAATATGAGCGAGCATATCGCTCTGTCCAAGTACTCCTGCCACGTCACCATTATGATCAATCACTGGCAATCTATGGATACGATAGCGAGTCATGGTCAATAGAGCATCGCCAATTTCATCAGTCGCGTTGATGGTACGCAGGTTAAAGTTAGCATAACGCTGGCAGGCAGTCGTGGCAGGATTCTGCTGCTCACTCACCGCGCGGCAAATATCGGTATCGGTTAAAATCCCCAATAGATGCCCTGTGCCATGATGTTCATTTTCAGTATTGTCTAAAGGATTTGATGGTCGCACCAGTACGTGTTTTAGCCCTACTTGGGTCATGATGCAAGCGGCGTCATATAAGCTGTTACTGGCATCCACAATATGTACGGGCAATAAACTGACATCTATCACTGGTTGCAGCATGATTTGCTGAACTTCTTGCTGATCGTTATAGGCGTTAGGATTGGTTACTTTGTGATTGCGTCGCTGCTGTAAGGCTTTTAATCGTTCAGGGAGTTTGTCAGATAGCATTTGGCGTACTAGATGATTTTGTGCGCTGATTTTATCGACTGCGCTACCAGCGACCTGTAGTAGCAAAGTGTCTTCGGCAGCTGTAAATTGATAGGTTTGTACGGCTTCGGTATTAGGAACGCCGTTTGCCGATGACTCGGGCAGACGACGACTATCGAACCAGTCGTTATTATTGAGATGGTCAGAATGATTGCTACCTAGATAGGAGCCAACGAACTCACCGTCAAGTGACTGCTCAATTTGTCCTTTGATGACCACATACAGACATTGCAGCTCTTCTGCTAGCAGGCTTTCGCTTTTGGCAAGATAGCGGATTTGGGTGTTTTTTCTAATACTTTGACGTTCAGCCATACTTAATACATCAAAGGGCGGCTGGGTAAAATCAAGATGGGCCATGGCATCATCCTTGATGGCATATTGGGCGTGTCTTCATTTTGAAAATGGTGATAAAAATGAGATAAATTGCAGCTAAACGAGGAAAGTAGTGCAGATAATATTGAGATATTAGTAAGCTACTTGACGCAGTTTGGCAAAGATTTAACCATTTTTAGTCCATTTAAAGTTTATTGTTCAGAGTGAGGACACGCCCTAGGTAAAAGATACTTTACTATAGCACTATTGCAGCAAAAAACCTCTAATAACCACATTTATATTGTGGCTATTAGAGGTTGGTATTTTTCTTGAAGATTAATGCATGTAAAGCGACTGCTTATACATTCTATGAATTGTGCACCTTACGCACCAAGTAATTTTCGAATACGGCTTATCGCTTCACGGCTTTCATCGACACTAGCGACCAGAGCAATACGCACATAACCTTGCCCAGGGTTTTTACCATTCACCTCACGTGATAGATAGCGACCTGCTAAAGCATGAATATTGGCTTGCTCATACAGCGCTTTGACAAACAGCTCGTCATTACCATTGAACTGCTTAGGCGCTTTTATCCAAAAGTAAAATCCAGCCTCAGGCATCCGCAACTCTAATAGATCGCCAAGCTCCGACATCCATAAGGAAAATTTTTCTTGATAGAGTGCGCGATTATGCGCTACATGCTTTTCATCTTGCCAAGCAGCGATAGAGGCGAGCTGGTGCGGTATGGGCATGGCACAGCCTTGATAGGTGCGATATTGCAGATACGCCTGCAAAATATTGGCATCACCCGCCACAAATCCTGAGCGTAAACCAGGCAGGTTTGAGCGTTTGGACAAAGAGTGAAAGACGATACAGTTTTTAAATTTATGACGACCGAGTGTCGCGCAAGCTTGCAACAGTCCAATCGGCGCTGTATCAAAATACAGCTCGCTATAGCATTCGTCACTAGCAATGATAAAATCGTACTGATCAGATAGGCGAATGAGGTATTCCCAATCATCTATCGTCATGACGGAACCTGTCGGATTGTTCGGACTACAGACAAACAAAAGCTGCGTGCGTGCCCAAACTTCTTTTGGTACTGCGCGATAATCCCCTTTAAAGTCATTATCTAGTGTGCAAGGTACAAAGTAAGGCGTTGCCTGTGCCAATATGGCCGCACCCTCGTATATTTGATAAAACGGGTTGGGCATGACCACGGTAGGAGGTTGACCAGATACAGACAGCGAATGATTGCCAGTATCGATGACTTTGTGATCGACGACCGCTTGTACCAAACTAAAAATAGCCTCGCGTGTTCCCATCACTGGCAATACTTGTGTATTAGCATCGACATGATTTAAGAAAAACCGCTTCTCTAACCAGTGTGCAATGGTTTGGCGTAGTTCAAACAGGCCATTGGTCGTTGGATAACGGCTTATTTTGTCCAAATTTTCGCGTAGTACGTCCAGTACAAAAGCGGGTGGCTCATGCTTTGGTTCACCAATACCCAGTTTGATTTCACTGTAGTTATGGGCTGGGGTGCTATCGGCCAGTAGTGTAGCCATTTTTGCAAAAGGGTAAAGATGCAGATACGTTAAGTTGTGATTCATAGGTAGGGTAACTATAATAGACAATTAATAATAAAGTTATAAAGAAAATTTACATTTAAGCAGTGTAGCACTTCTCTTGTTTTTTGTCTTTTTCTTCTTTTCATGCTCAGACTGCCAAGCTATTTGACCGTAAATGATGAAACAGACACAGAAGTAATGTACTGAAAAATGCTCAGAAAATCTTATCAATTGATAACTTATAACAATACAAAAATCTCTATCAGTCTTAATGATAGATCATGGTAAGGATAATTTGATATGCCTAGTGTTGCAAAACCCGATAGTCTTGACGCTAAAGATATCAATGATGAAAACTCTAATAGTAGCCTGCCGCGTACTAAATTGTACGAGCGACTCAAGCAACGTGAGCACAGCTGGTGGCAATCGCGTCAGCAACTGATTAACCGTAAAGAAAGAAAAATGTTTTGGTACGGTGAAAACAGCCTGATGATGTGGTTCTTATGGCAATTGGTCAGCTATGTCATCGTGGCAATGCTGCTGATGTTACTTAGCAAGTTGCTGGGTATCATGCTGCCTTTATGGCAATATGTTGCTATGTTTACCTTACAGACAATCATATTTTTGGTCATGTTGGCAGCCAAAGGTCAAATGGCGAATACTTTGCAACGCAAAATTGACAAAGATGAGTTGCTACGTGAAGAAGCTATGAATGAAATGATTATTCTAGCAGAGGACAGTCTCTATCCAGATGTGCATGCCCATGCCCCTCTTTCGCTAAGAGAGATGTATGAATATTTTGATAAAAGCTTCCATTTAGCAAGTTTGCATTGTTTGCTAAAAAGAGAGGTCGATGCTGGGCGTTTAATACTGACGCAAAAGCATATCGAAGCAGAGATTTTGCCGCCAGATCTTGCTGATGATGAGCTTAATGAGCACGCTAGCGAGATGATATACAAAAGCACTTTATAAAAAACAGCTTTGCTATTAGGTATTAATGTAGTGGGGTATCAAGGCAAGTAGATATAAAAAAGCATGCCATCGATAGCGTTATCAATGGCATGCTTTGTACTTTTTAAACAGGGCTTTTTTGACGTGCTTACTTCATTGCATTTGATTTAATAAAGAGGGCAGTCTTTCTGTACACTGAGGCTCGCAATCAACGCTGACTTCAAAGTTTCAAGTCTGTCAGCAGAGAGTGGCTCATCGTTCTGATCGCTGATATAAAACATATCTTCTGCACGCTCACCCAAAGTGGTAATACGAGCCGCATGAACCTCAATCTTCTCTTGCAAGAATACTTGTCCAACTCGTGCGAGTAACCCTGGTTGATCGAGCGTTTCTAAGCTCATTATGTGCTGATCTGAGGCCTCATTAAACTCAAATTTGATGACCGTGGTCACTTCAAAGTTTCTGAGCTGACGCGGAATACGCTTGTTCGTAATCTTTAGCACTGTTGGATCTTTAAAGGCACTGATCAACCGCTGCTTGAGCTCTTGCTGACTCTCTTCATCGATTAATAACGTACCAGTAGGGTCAAGCAGCACATAAGAATCCAAAGCAAAGTCACGCGTGGCAGTAATAATGCGTGCATCTAAAACATCTAGATTCATTTGATCGAATACTGCCATAGTGACGGCAAATAGGTTCATCTGATCTTGGGTATAAACAAAGACTTGCACGGCATCTAGAGCCAGCTCTCTATGCTCACGCAGTACGACCAATGGCGGGCTATCAGCGTTAGACGCAAGACCAATCGGTGGATGATTCAAGATAGCTTCGGTATGCCACAAAATATCCTCAGCGATTTCTCGTAAGAAGTACTCGTCGCCCAAGTCATCCCATAGTCTCAGTACTTCTTCGCGATTCATGTGCTGATTATTCACATTGGCCAGCATATTTAAGGCCTGCGTGCGTGTCGCACTAATCATATCTTGGCGATTGGTTGGAGCATCAATATCAGCGCGCAAAATACGACGAGTTTGTGAGTACAGCTGTTTCATGAGCGTGGCGCGCCAGCTATTCCATAACTGTGGATTGGTGGCGTTCATATCTGCCACGGTGAGCACATATAGATGGTTGAGATGGGTGACATTACCAACGAGATCTGAGAATAACGTGACAACCTCAGGGTCTGAAATATCTTTTTTCTGAGCGGTCATCGACATTAATAGATGATAACGGGTCAGCCAGCCGACCAAGTTGGCATCCGCCAAACTCATGCCATGCGCTAAGCAAAACTCAATAGATTCGGTCTGACCAAGTTCACTATGATTGCCACCGCGACCTTTAGCAATATCATGGAACATCGCTGCCAGTACTAATATCTCTTTGCGTTCGATACGCTGAAAGATAGAGCTAACCAGTGGAAAGTCTTCATAAAAACGCGAATCAGTAAAGCGGTGCAAAATCCGAATCAAAAACAACGTATGCGCATCAACCGTATAACGATGGAATAAATCGTATTGCATGAGCCCAGTCACTTGGGCAAAAGCAGGGATATAATTCCCTAATACGCCATAGCGGTTCATGGTACGTAGACGGTGAAACAGATAGTTCTGTTCTTTTAAATTGGCTAAGAATAGGGCTTGGTGAACAGGATTATCACGATAGACCTGATCGATACCACGTGCGGCGATTTTTAATGCGCGCAGGGTATGCGTACGAACGTTTTTAATATTGTGTTGACCCATCAATAAAAACATCTCCAGAATGGCTTCTGGATGCTGGGCAAATACCCGATGATGCGCCATAGAGATTTGATCGCCAACTTGATTAAAGCGCGCATTGATCGGATGCTTTTTAGGGCGCTCGTCATCTGATAGTTTTGGCTCTATAATCGTTTCGTAATAATGATTGGTGAGCATTTCAGACAGAGTCGATATCTGCATGGCACAGCGATAATAATCCCGCATAAATCGTTCAACAGCGGCATTAGGCTCATCGTCTGGCTGAGTCTCATAGCCCATTAACTGGGCAATCTCACGCTGATAATCAAACAGTAGCTTGTTTTCGTTCCGACCTGTCAATACATGTAGGTAATGACGTATTTGCCATAAATAACCTTCTGCAAAACTCAGCTCATCAAATTCTTTTTCAGTCAAAAAATTCTGTTGTACCAAGTCATATAGCTTGCCCACTCGGAAGTAACGCTTAGTCACCCAGCCGATAATATGAATATCGCGCAAGCCGCCAGGAGCGGTCTTGATATTTGGCTCAAGATTGTATTCGGTAGCATTGTGCTGTAGATGGCGCGCTTTTGCTTCTTCGATTTTTACCTCAAAGAAGCTACGCGGTGACCATTGTTCGTTGACAATTTTGACAGGCATCTCTTGCAGTGCTTCATTGCCAATCAGTAGCCGAGCTTCTAGCTGTGCGCTAGCAATAGTATGATCAAGCGCAGCTTCGAGCGCATCATTGACGGTACGTACCGAAAGCGCAGGCTCCAGTCCGATATCCCATAACAATGCAACCAAGCGATCAATTTTTCCACTGGTCTCAGCGTCAATCTCATCAGGAGATAATAATAAAATATCGATATCTGAATAAAGCGACAGCTCGCCGCGACCATAACCACCCGTGGCGAAGAATGCCAAGTCGGTCTTATCCAGCTCAAACCACTTAAACAAAGCAATCAGTAACTCATCTATCGCACAGGCACGAACGGTCACCAACTGACGAATATTAACACCACGCTCGAGTGCGCGACTGATGTCTTCATTGATTTGAGTCAACCACTTAGGAATACCCAGTAGTGGTTTTTCGGCGTTATCGCTATCTGATAGTGGTGCATTCGTCGCTATGTCAGCTGACAGCAACGGTAATGGCGTTAGGTCAATAGAGGTGATATCACAATTAAACATGAGTGTTATCCAATTAAGAGTTTAGAGATAGCTCGTTAAGATGAAAGCCTATGACAACTATGGTGCTATAGTCAATCCACTATAAATTCGATACGGTGTCAGTCTCGCTTAGTCTACTAACTGTAGTACTTTCACTCGGCTTCCTTGTATCAAAATATATTGAACCGACTATATGTAGCGTACTATAAAAATCAGGATGTGCTAAAACTGTATGGGTATGAAAAGTATAAAGATAAAAGATCAATAAGCATAATACTCAATTCACCCTGATTATAGTCCAAAAAAAAGACCGCCTAGGCGATCTTTTATTGTATTACTGAGTCAAAAAGCTTAAATCTTCTTCAGGGCGGGTGGTAAACACCTCACAACCATTGTCTGTCACGACCATCGTATGCTCCCATTGGGCAGACAGCTTACGGTCTTTGGTAATCGCCGTCCATTCATCCGGCAAGATTTTGGTCTGCCATTTGCCTTCATTAATCATTGGCTCAATGGTGAACGTCATGCCAGTTTTTAGCTCAAAGCCTGTGCCTTTTTTGCCATAATGCATGACTTGTGGCTCGTGATGGAATTCGTTACTGATGCCATGTCCACAGAACTCACGTACGATACTGAAACGCTCAGGCTCGACCACTTCTTGAATTGCGGCACCCACATCGCCTAGACGTGCGCCATTTTTGACAACACTCATACCTGCATAGAGTGCATCCTGTGCCACTTTACAGATGCGCTTGGCCATAATAGAGCCGTTGCCGACAATCCACATTTTTGACGTATCGCCGTAATAGCCATCTTTAATGACGGTCACATCAATATTAATAATATCGCCATCTTTTAGTAGTTTGTTTTCACTCGGAATACCGTGACAAACCACATGGTTGACCGAGGTGCAGATTGATTTTGGAAAGCCATTATAGTTGAGTGGCGCAGGGATAGCGTCTTGTACATTAACGATATAGTCATGAGCAAGACGGTTCAATGCTTCGGTGCTGACACCCACTTTAACGTGTTCGTCTAACATAACCAACAAATCGCTGGCCAGTTTACCGGCGACACGCATTTTTTCTATGGCTTCTGGAGATTGGATCAAGGATTTTTTAGTCATCATAATCGTACTTATAGTTATGGAATTAATAGGGGGGATTATAGCATAAATGCAGGCACGACTGTTTTGAGAGAGTGGCGAGCAAGTCTGGCGCTATATTATCCGTACACTGCTATTAATAGTCCTGTTCTTAGAAATTTCAAGATTTCTATACTGATGAGTATCGTGTTCGGATTAGCTAACAGTTACATACATATCAGGTGCTATCAGCATAGGTCAGTAGAATAATGGTTTTGATAAGGAAGCAATAGCTCGTAGTAGGTATCTAGAAAGCATTAGCAACCAATGCTAAGCACAGCAAGCTAAAGTAGAAAAACTATTAACCCTCACAAGTATTGTTGCAATCAAATACTGAAGCTATGATGACAATCAGGCATTAACTATGCACAATAGAATGCGCTATGCAGATTGATAAGTTTGATAATTATTAATAATAAAAAGCATTGATGGAAAATGCGAGACATCACGTTTACTCGTAATTAAAATTTTGAATTTAATCGATATAGGAGCTTATATGAAGAACACAACTAAAATGATGATGGCCGCAACGCTGGCTATAGCTACGCTTGCTGCTGGTTGCCAAACCACAAATATTACGGCACCTGTCACTCAACCAGTAACTTCTGCTGCTTTACAAGCCTATAACTGGCAGTTGGTCGATGCTAAGCTCACTAGCGGTGATAAAATTAGCCAACTGTTCTTTGATCCTACCAAACCGTTAACGCTAAATTTTATGAATAATAACGGCGGCGATTACGTAGCATTTATGAACACCTGCAACAGTATGAGTGCGGGCTATAGCGTTGTTAATGGCGATGTACAAATCAAAAATGGCATTAGTACCATGATGGCCTGTCCAGAACCGCAAGCAAGCTTCGATACAGCGGCTTTGGTAACGGTAGAAGGTAAGTATAACCTCAATAAAAATGCCAATAATGTTCCTATTTTGACCATCAAGAATGATAGTCAAATCGCACATTTCAAAGCCATTGCTAAATAAAGCTTATTCTACTTAATCCAATGTTTAAGCAATTGAGTCTCTATGCAAGCTGTGTTGCAGTATAAGCTTTCAAAGCAAAGTAGTATTTTGATCAAGCCTCACTTTATAGTGGGGCTTTTTTTGTTCAAAACTAAAGTCCAATTTACGTTACAATAGTGTAACAAGTTGTATTTTATAAACATTGCATCTAGCCCACACTGCGTTTAACCAACACTTTGCGACGTACCTTTCATAGCGTACCTATTGGACTTTACCTTATGCTAAAAACCTCCGTGTTAAAACCAACGATCAGCATGCATATAATAAGCAGCACGGTCGCTATAGCAGCTCTCAGCGCTTTAGCTGGCTGTCAGACGCTGCCTAGCAAACCAGCCAATACGGCTACCAGTACCGTCGATAGTAATCCACTAACTGCGCGTATGCCTGTGATGGACCGTCAAGGGCGCATAGCCTATGTGGATGAGCAGGGTACAGGTGCCGCAAAAATATCGACATTGTATAGCATACGTCCTGATGGTAGCGACCGTCAGTTGATTGATCAGATAAATGGTTATATCTATTCGCCTGCATGGTCTGCGGATGGTCAACGGCTTGCTTATAGTAAACAAGCACCACGTCAAAACCCCAAAATTTATATCTATGACCGAAAAAGTAAAACCCAAAGTCTGATCGTTAATGCTGAAGGCAGTAACATGTCAGCGTCATTCTCACCTGATGGTCAAAAACTCCTCTATAGCTCAACCGTCGGCGGCAACGCAGATATTTATGAGATGCGTCTGAACGATGGTAATACCAAACAGTTGACTACACTATCAAGCACTGAGGTACAGCCAAGCTATGCGTCTGATGGCAAAAGCTTTGTCTATACCAGTGATAAAGTCCGTGCTGGACGCCCAAGCATCTATCGCTATGACTTTGCCACTGGCAATGCGACGTCTATGCCGACTAGTGGCTATGTCGCGAGTCCTCAACTCAGTGCAGATGGTCAGCAGTTAGCGTATCTCAACGGTCGCAAGGCTGCGGTTATGACATTGGCTACCCGTCAAACCATCGATCTTGCAGAAACAGGACTTGATGAGCCTGCACGGTTATCACCGTCTGGACAGTATGCAGTTTATCCAATGCGCAGCTCGCAAGTGAGCAGCCAAGGCACTAGAAATATAGGCAGCCTCGTTATCCGCTCGTTATCTGGCAACACAAGCTACAGTATTAATAGTGACGCTGGCGGGATGGTGCGTTCACCGATTTGGGGACGCTAATGGCGAAATCTATGTATTATAGGGTGAGATGTCTATATAATTAATAAAGAAACATAAGTTGATTCTATGACTTAAGTTTTCATGAACATCACATAAATTTTATAAACGGCTCATCAAGATTCTGCGTATCAAAATACTATATAAACATGCTTTATATAGAGATACTGGATTGGGTGAGCAAAAGGAGAAAGTACGTAATGCAAGAGTCGTTTTTGATATTCATTACCAAAATCAGCTTGTACCCGACGATAGTCTTTACAGGATTGGTGATGTTTGTGACCTTGTATTGGATGGTGTCTCTACTTGGTATGGCAGATATGGATACGGTAGATATTGGTGATGCAAGTGGCGAAGGTAGCAATTTGACCTCATCAGGATTTGTGTCGGGTCTGCTGCTCAAATTCGGTCTGTATGGCGTGCCACTTATCGTTATCCTTAGCCTAATCAGCTTAATTGGTTGGTTATTAAGTTACTTCTATACCAGTTTTTTACATCAAAATTTTGACTCAGGTATTTTATATTATCTATTCGGCACCGGAGCGCTAATCTTTGTATTGGTCATCTCCATGTGGCTGACAGGCATCATCATTTCTCCCATCCGCAACAAAATAGCCAAAATACCTAGACGCAATGCCGCTAGCAATATCGGCAAAATCGCGGTTGTGCGTACCCTTAGTGTCACGGACAAACACGGCGAAGTGGAATTGAATGATGGCGGTGCAGGATTGATACTCAAAATTCGCTCAGACATCAATGATGGCTCGCTGAAACAAGGCGATCGAGTGATGTTGGTGGAGTATTTAGAGGCTGCCAATACTTATCGCGTCGCCCCTGTAAAAGATAAATAACCACTATAGTCACTCCACTATAAAAGTGTTACTGCGTTAACCTCGCTTGAAGTATTTGATATACATCTACACTCGGTTGCCTTGTACTACTTTTAAATTGAATCGACTATATAAATAATTTAGCCACTAGTAAGTAATTTAGTCACGATGATTCGCCATCATTATTTTCAGCACATCATTATCGCTTTTAGCACAGAAAAAACTCATAGAATGAACAGGGATTTAGCCAGAGGTTTTAGAAGAATCTCTGGTTTATGAATAATATTTTTAGCAATGATTTAAACGGTTTTAAATTTGGTTATAGTCGGTTCAGAATAATGCAGATATAAGAATGGTGCGTGATAGGGCTATTAAGGCACACGTGCTATAAACAGTGCTATAAATTGTAGAGTTAGCAGGCCTGATAGCGTATCTGATTTATATAGAATTGATTATGGAATGTTTTAATTAAAGGAATGGATATGGACACACTCATTATCGTCGGCGTGGTTGTAGTGCTGGCGTTTGTTTTTATGATGGTCGCACTACTGATGCTCAAGGCCTTTTATTTTAAGGTCGAGCAGGGCAAAGCACTCATTATCAACGGTGTGAGTAAAATTGCCGTACGTTTTGATGGTGGTTTTGTTTGGCCGGTTATCAACAAAAAAGAGTTGATGAGAATCTCGCTCATCACCTTAGAAGTAGACAGACGCGGTAAAGAAGGTTTGATTTGCGCAGACAACATGCGTGCTGATATCACCGTGGCATTTTATTTACGCGTTAATGAAACCGAAGAGGATGTGCTAAAAGTCGCCAAATCGGTTGGGGTAGAGCGCGCGTCAGATAAAGTCGCTGTCAACGAGCTGTTTAATGCTAAGTTCTCAGAAGCCTTAAAAACAGTTGGTAAGCAGATTGATTTCGTCAAACTGTTTGAAAACCGCAGTGAGTTTCGTGACAGTATCGTCCAAGAAATTGGTAACGATCTGAATGGCTATGTCTTAGAAGATGTGGCGATTGATTATTTAGAGCAAACGCCAAAAGCGTCATTAGATTCAAGTAATATCTTAGATGCTGAAGGTATCAAAAAGATTACTCAATTAACGGCCTTTCAGAACGTCATCACCAACGAGCTTGAGCGTGATGAAGAGCTGGCCGTTAAGAAAAAGAATGTCGAAACCAGAGAGGCGATGCTAGAGCTAGAGCGTCAGCAAGCCGATGCCGAAGCCAAACAACAACGTGAAATCTCGTCAGTGATTGCACGCGAAACTGCTGAAACTCGCAAGATTGAAGAAGAAGAGCGTAAAAAGTCAGAAACTGCCGTTATCTCGGTTGAGCAGGATTTGGCCATTCAGCGTGAGAATCAGCAGCGTGAAATCGAAGTGGCAGGTCAAAATCGTCTGCGTGCGGTCGTCATCGAAGAAGAAAAAGTGACGCGTGCTCGTGATTTAGAAATTGTCTCTCGTGAGCGTGAAGTTGATCTGCAACGTATCGAAGCTGAACGTGCGATTGAGCTTGAGAAAAAAGAAATAGCCAACGTCATTCGTGAACGTATCGCAGTGGACAAAACCGTTGCGCAAGAAGAAGAGCGTATCAAAGAAGTCCGCGAAGTTAGCGAAGCTGAGCGTTCTAAGCAAACACGCGTACTAGCAGCGGAAGCCGATGCAGAAGAAATCAAAGTACGTCAGGTGAAAAAAGCCGAAGCCGAGGAGCTGTCTGCCAAGCATAAAGCCGTCGAAATTACCACGCTTGCTGCTGCCAATCTTGAAGCATCCGCCAAAGATTCAGAAGCCAAAATTAAAATGGCCGAAGGTACCAAAGCAGAAGAGTCAGCACATGGCTTCGCTGAAGCGGCTATCCAAGAAGTCAAAGCGGCTTCTTTGGAAAAAGAAGGCATTGCGAAAGCCAATGTTATCAAAGCAACTGGACAAGCTGAAGCGCAATCAGATCGTGAAAAAGGTATGGCAGATGCTGAGGTTATCGCAGCTCGTGGCGAATCTAAGGCAAAAGCTGAGCGTGATATTGGTATGGTCGATGCAGAAATCATCGCCGCTCGCGGTGAATCTACCGCCAGAGCTGAGCGTGAAAAAGGTATGGCAGATGCTCAAGTCATCGCGGCTCGTGGTGAGTCAAATGCCAAAGCAGAACGCGAAGTTGGATTGGCAAAAGCCGAAGTTACTCGAGCACATTTCCAAGCCGAAGCAGATGGTCTGGTCGAGAAATTCAATGCCATGGGTAGCATGAGCAAAGAGGCACGAGAGCACGAAGAGTTCCGCATGAGCCTTGAGACAGCCTTGCAAGAAGCACTTGCTTCTATTGACGCTGGTAAAGAGATTGCGAAAGAAAATGCTGAAGTATTGGCAGTTGCGTTACAGAAAGCCAAAATCGATATTGTTGGCGGCGAAGCGCATTTCTTTGATAACTTTGCGAAGTCACTGTCTATCGGTAAAGCCATCGATGGCCTAGCGGGTAAGTCAGATACATTGAGCGGTATTATCAACGGTGTGATGGCCAGTCAAGCCATGAAATCAAACCAGCAAAATGATGATAAAGCGGTTTAATGCTATATCAGGTCGAATTGACTGATATTTATATATCCAGCATTAGTAAGCAACATTAATATCAATGAATTATCTGTCGCTTAGGCGGCAGATAGTTTTAGTCAATTTGCTCTACATATCTTAATAGAGCGATAGCCAACTTAATATTAATAATGAGTTGGCTAATCTAAAAAAATAGCAGTGACCACTCGTTTTTTTAGATTAGCCAAGTGCTTCTTTACTTTCAATGATTCTTTATTGCCCAAAATTCTCTTATAGTGGATTCAGTTTAAAAGAGATACAAGGCAACCGAGTGCAGATGTATATGTGATACTTCAAGCGAGGTTAACGCTGTAGCTCTTTTATAAAGGATTGACTATATACGTAAAAACAGAAACGGACGAGCAACGATGGCGGACACGCAAAACTCAACAAATTCAGACAGCAACGATAACGCTAATCAAGCCAACCAAACCGATCAGGCAGTTGCTTCAGGCAATGCTTATGAGCTCATCAAAAAACGTCTGACGGAACAAGGCGGCCGTTTAGAGCAGCAGACGCAGACGCTCAATAATGCGCGTCTCGAAGAGTTCGGCAGCACTCAAATGCAAGTCATCGCTCGTACTCGTATTCGTACCGAGTACAACTGTGTGGCACAAGACATGGTGCAGGTCGGCGATTATTTGCTGTTTGGCTACAACGTCTTTATGGGGCTCAAACGCGCGAGCAATATTAAAGACGTATTGTCGTTATATCGTCTGAACGAGCCAGCTGGTAATGAAGAAGAGTATCAGCTCGAAGAGGTCGACCTAAAAGGCACGTTTTTGGCTCAAGACGCTTTTGTCCAAGACTTTAATGAGCTATATCGATATTACAAGCAAACACGCCTGATTCAAATAACGGTGAAAGACAGCAAGTTGCTGTTGGCGTTTCAGATTGGCGAACGCATCACCGATATTCGAGTGTTTCGTTTTGCGCTAGATTTTAGCCAAGGTACACCAGAGTCGGCGCAAGTCGCTTATGTGGACAATCGAGGCGAGCGTGACATTGAACTGCCGCCTGCTTATGATTTTGACTGGATTGAGACCACACGCGATCAAATGGTGAATGGCAAGTATCCCCATATGAATATCTTAGACACGATATTTGTGGAAACGGTCGGTGGTGATTTGACCATCAAGATTGAGGACAATACGCAATCCGGTCAGGGTATTTATAGCGAACCAGTCAATGACCGTACCCAGTCGCTGACGGATGCTGAGATTGCGTATGCCAAAGTTGGCAGTTTAATACTGCTCAAAATATTGCCCTATCGTGAAGAAGACTACCGTTATTTTGTTTATAACACCTTGACCGAAGCAGTGCTGCGATTGGATGCAATTGGACAGTCGTGTGTCCAGCTACCAGAAGACCATGGCATCATGTTTCCGGGTGGTTATTATTTACAGACGGGTGAGTATAAGCTGTTTGAGGCCAATAATGTTGGTGCTACTGACTTACGGTTTAAGCGTAAAATTGTATCGCCGAATGGGGAAGATGTTTTATTCTTATTTTATGACCGAGACTTGGGCGTCACGGGGCTGTTCCCTTACAACTTGATTAAAAAGCAATTGGCAAATCCTATCTATTGCAACGGCATGGCTTTGGCTGAGAATGGCCGTTTGGTGCTGTTTAGTGATCAAAGTGAGCCGTCGCGCATTCACCCGATGCAAATATGGCACACGCCTTATGCCTCACATGAGTATGTCAGTGAGTTGCCCGAGAGCACGAGTTTTTATGGAAAAATCGGCAATAAAGAGCTAGTACGCGGTATCTCCGACCTATATAGCATTACCCGCCTGATTGATAATCAAAGCGTGTCACAGAAGCTCTATGAAGAGCTTACCAATAATACCAGCCGACTTTTTGACAGCTATTACTGGTTGTCTGAGCCTGAGCTGAGCGAAGTCGCCAGTAGCATTAAAGAAGTGACGGCAACGGCTGAGCTGGTGATTGATGAGTTCGCCAAAGTACAAAGTATCCAAAAGCAAACCCAAACTGCGCTAGCTGATGCTGATACGCAGCAAAGTGAGATTTTGCGGCAGATACGGGTCACTAGCTTTGAGTCGGCCAGTGATTATGTCGATCAGTTGTCAGCGTTAAGACGCCAAAAAGGCCGTTTGGTCAGCTTGGAGGATTTGCGTTATCTAGATGCCGATAAGTTACAAGCATTGCAAAAGCAATTAGAAGAGGCCGAAAGCGAGCTTGCCGAAAAAACGGTGCTGTTTTTAAGTGGTGAAGAGGCACTATCAAGCTACGAAGGCATATTGGTCGATGTCAGTGAGCGCTTAAACACCGCAGAAACCAATGCTGAGCTAAAACCTGTACTGGAAAAAATTGATGAGACCGCGCAAGGGTTAGATTTATTAACCGAGCTGTTAGGTACATTAGATGTGGCCGATGCCACCGTGCGTACGCAAATCATCGATGACATATCGACCATTTATGCCAGCCTGAACCAGAGCAAAGCCAAGCTCAACCACAAACGCAAAAATCTAGGCTCAGCGGAGGCTGTGGCGCAATTTGGTGCGCAGTTTAAGCTGTTCGGTCAGTCCATTGCCAATGCCTTATCCATTGCCAATACGCCTGAGAAATCAGACGAGCAAATGGCAAAATTGCTGGTACAGCTAGAAGAGTTAGAGAGTCAGTTCGCTGATCCAGAAACCAACAGTGGCGATCAGTTTTTAGCAGACATCATCAGCAAGCGTGAAGAGATTTATGAAACCTTTGAAAATCATAAGCAGCAATTGCTTGATGCTCGCAACCGTAAAGCGCAAAACTTAGGTGATGGTGCGCTGCGGATGCTTGAGAGTATTAAAAAACGCACGCAAAGCACTGGCGTCACTGGCTTTACAGAAGAGGAAGCGTTAAATACGTATTTTGCGGCTGATGGTCTGGTGCAAAAAGTCCGCAACATCGCAAAAGAGCTACAAGCGATGGGCTTTAGCGTAAAAGCCGATGACATAGACGCCCGTCTAAAAGCCATCCAAATCGAGAGCTATAAGAGCTTAAAAGACAAGTCGGACTTGTTTGAAGATGGTGGTCAAATCATCAAACTGGGTAAGCATCGTTTTTCGGTCAATACTCAGCCATTGGATTTGACCTTGTTGAGTCGTCAACAGTCAGATGGCAAGCGCGTGCTGAACTTGCATCTAACGGGTACAGATTACTATGAAGTGCTCAATAATGCTGAGCTAAACGCCTTGCGCCCGTATTGGGACATGAATATCGCCTCCGAGTCTGACAAGGTGTACCGCGCCGAGTACTTAGCCTATAGCATTATCGAAAGTGCCAAGAGCAGTCAAGATGGCCTAACCGAAGAACGTCTATATCAAGCATACGATGCGACCATCATTACCCTAGATGTTAATGGCGACATTGATAATGACAGCTCATTGTCTAAACTGGTCAAAGCTTATGCCACCCCTCGCTATCAGCTTGGTTATGACAAAGGCATTCATGACCATGATGCCACGCTATTATTGATGCAAATATTGCCGACACTGCGTGAAGCAGGGCTACTGATTTATACCCCGCAAGTACGTGCGTTGGCGCAATTATTCTATTGGCAACTAAACATTGTACAAGCACTTGGTCTAGACAGCTTGCGTCAATTTGGTTATGACGCTTGGTTAAATGAATCAGTGCTGACACGCGCAAATAACTGGACGGATAGAGCCGCCACCGCCGAGCAACTGCGCCGTGCCTTGGGCAGCGATACTGCGAAGTCTCTATTGGTCGAGGACATGAGCCAAGTGATGCGTCATTTTGTTATGGCTCATAATGATGACAGTGCTAGCGTTGATAAAGAGGGTAGCGTTGATAAAGGCGCCAACATCTTCAAACCAAGCTACGTTCAGCTTGCCTGTGAGTATCTCGTGAGTGTCATGGGGCAGTCGGCTGAATCGAATGCAGGTGCATATAACACAATAAACTGGCAAACCAGCCAACAAGCACAGCAGTTGTGTGAGCAGTTAAGTCAAACGCTAAATAGTACCTCAGGCAGCACACAAAATACGGCCAGTTTTGACCAACTACAATCTTCTATCAGTAAGCTTGGCTTCCAACCCAAATCAGCCTATGAGCTATTAGCCACATGGTTTCATGCACTACTTGATAAGACTTATGGTGGTACTGAATCGGCTGATGGCACGGATGAGGCAGGCGAAGCACTCAGTGAAGAGCAGCTTGCCGAGATTGAAACACAAAACGCGCTACGCAAGCAGCAATTAGAGAGTGGCCGTCATTATGTGCCTGAAGCCATTGCCGTCTTGCTTACCCAATTGAATGATGCCCAGCGTGAAGCTTTGGTGCAACGATTGATTGATTCAGGTGCTACTTTTAATAAAGGGGCTTTTAATAAAGGGCTAAGTGCTAAAGGATTGGGCAATCAAGGTTTAAACAGTACAGGCGCAAGTGGCACACCATCGGCCTTGTCATTTTCCTCAATCACCTCGTCGCCAGTTTCATCGACTACATCATTGACCAGTATTAATAATCCGCTCAATCAAGTGCAAAGCTTTGAACGTAGCACGGGTAAGGTATCGCTTGAGATACAAGTCAATAACCTGCTGGGTGAGCATATACGTATTTATCAGCAGACCTTAACCTTTGCCGTTGATGATTTCTTAAATCGTTTGCATCATCATGATACGCAAGTCATCCCTGCCTACAGACGTTATTTGGCCATGCGCTCAGAGATATTGCATGACTCAAAAGAGACGTTGCGACTGGACGAGTTTATGCCGCGTCCACTGTCCTCATTCGTGCGTAACCGTCTGATTAATGAGAGCTACCTGCCGCTCATCGGTGACAATCTTGCCAAACAGATGGGCACGGTTGGCGAGGATAAGCGTACCGATTTGATGGGTATTCTCATGATGATATCGCCACCAGGATATGGTAAAACCACTTTGATGGAATACGTGGCAAACCGTCTCGGCCTTATCTTTATGAAGATTAACTGTCCGTCACTCGGTCATGACGTCACCTCATTAGACCCCGAAAAAGCACCCAATGCTACCGCCCGAGAAGAGTTGAATAAAATCAATTTGGCCTTTGAGATGGGCAATAACGTCATGCTGTATCTTGATGATATTCAGCATACCCATGCAGAGTTTTTGCAGAAGTTTATCTCATTGGGTGATGGTACACGCCGTATCGATGGTGTCTGGCAAGGCAAGACTAAGACCTATGACATGCGTGGCAAAAAGTTCTGCGTGGTCATGGCAGGTAACCCATATACCGAGAGCGGCGAGGCATTCAAAGTGCCTGACATGCTTGCCAACCGTGCCGATATCTACAACTTAGGCGATATCATGAGCGGCATGGAAGAGGTGTTTGCACTCAGTTATATCGAAAACTCGCTGACCTCTAATACCGTCCTCGCACCAATGGCCAACCGTGACTTAAGCGATGTCCATCGTTTGATTAAAATGGCGAAAACGGATAATGCGAATCTTGCTCAAGCACAAAGCAGCGATCTGACCTATCCGTATAGCACTTCAGAAGTTAACGAGATTATCGCTATTTTGCGTCATATGTTTAGGGTGCAAGAAGTCATTTTGGACGTCAACCAAGCCTATATTGCCTCCGCTTCGCAAGATGATAAATACCGCGTTGAACCGATATTCAAGCTGCAAGGCAGTTATCGTAATATGAACAAGATGACCGAAAAACTGTCGGCGGTCATGAATGAAAGCGAATTGAACCAGCTGATAGATGATCATTATCTGGGCGAGTCGCAACTATTGACCCAAGGCGCAGAGAGCAACTTGCTCAAGCTTGGCGAGATGCGTGGTGTCTTGACCGAAGCAGAAACAGAGCGTTGGGCGCAAATCAAAACTGACTTCTTACGTAACAAAGCCATGGGCGGTGAAGATGGTGATACTGGCGCACGTATCGTTGCCCAGTTGGTCGATTTGGCCAGTGGCTTCAATGCCATCAGTAGCCAGTTTGAGACATACTTAACGAAAAATGACCCAGAGCAAATCGCTCGCTTACGAGAAGCAGGACAACAAGCGCAACTCGATGCCCAGCTAAACGCCCAATTAGAAGCACAGAAAATCCTCGCCGATAGCGTCGTTAATAATGCCAAAGTCGTCAGCGACAGTATTGATAATGGCTTTGAAAAAAGCGTGAGCCAATTGCTGCAAATATATAAGCACGATCATAAGTCAGAAGGCGAGTATCTCAAGCAAAACCAATATGCACAAAAACAGCTCATGGTGCAGCTGGTCAATGCCGTGGAACAACTGGCGCAAAAAATGGCGGATAGCTTGGTTAGCAATAATGATAATCAAACAGCCGATAGCGATATCCCTAATATTCATCAGCAAACGGCACTGATGGCAACTGCCCTCAAGCAAGCGTTAGAGCCACTAACGATGCGGATGGATGAGAAGCTGGCGATTGATACCAGCACCGATCAATCTGGTAAGTTAATCGTCAATAGTCTCAATCGCCTAAATAAAATATTTGACGATTATGATTAATCACTACTGATTAATAGCTGACGATTAACAACTAATGATTGATTATTAACGCTTATGAGCAATGTTGATGACTTGCACTTATGAACATCACTTATGAATAGCACCTATAAATAGGGCTTATGATTAAGAGACAGTGGTAATATAGTCGGTAACAGCTACTTTGGATACGATGACGGCGAGTAAGCGTGCTACAAACAGTAGGCGAAGCAAGACTGACACCGTATCCAATGGTAGTGAATCGACTATATCAAACCAATGAGAAAATTATGGCGCACAAAAAAAAGAACGTCCGCAAAAAACTCTGCCCTGTCTGCGAGCGTGAGTTTAGCTGGACTAAAAAGTTGGATAAAAATTGGGAGAGCATGGTCTATTGCTCAGACCAATGTCGACGGGTGAAAAAGTATGAAGGGCTAGATCATCCAAAAGAAGATAAATAGGCAGTAACAATTAACTATAGATATTAGATACACGGCACAAGGGGGCAGATAATGGCACATAAAAAGGTAAACCTACCGCAAAAAATCTGCCCCGTCTGCCAGCGCCCATTTACGTGGCGTAAAAAGTGGGAGAAAGACTGGGAGCAGGTGATTTATTGTTCTGAGCGGTGTCGGCGGGGGAAAGATAAAGACAAAGTCAATTGATTCAACATCCTAAAGCCAGACAAAAGACAAGAACTAACTGCCAGTTTTTGATCAAAATGTCTTAGTCTATTCAGGTGATTATCGAGTGAGTTGAAGACACAGCCTAGCATAATCAATCTTATTTTATAAATTTGACATAGTGAATTAAATTTATTTCATTATCCTTCCTTTAAAAGCAGCCTCGCATTGAATGTTTTAATCAACAAAGTTTTATAAAATCCTCGAAGTCACCAAGCTTATAATCTATAATGATTTTTTTAAATTTTCCGTTTTTTATTAAAATTGCAAAAATGCATTTAATTTAACTCATTTAAAATAAACATTAACCGAAATTTTATAAGGCTCTAAGGATAGGATGAAACAAATACAATTTAAAGGTGACGGAACAGAGTATTTCAAAATATGGATTGTTAACGTTTTATTGTGCATTGTCACCATAGGGATTTATTACCCATGGGCAAAAGTACGTACGCGTCGATATTTTTATGCGAACACTGAATATGCAAATCGATACTTCGATTACCATGCCACAGGAAAGCAATTATTTCTGGGCTATTTAATCGGTGTGTTTATATTATTTGCTTTACAGATTGTAGGCTCTATTCTGCCTACTATTGGCCTCATTTTACCCGTTGTTTTATTTGCTTTTATCCCTTGGATTATCATGCGCAGCCTAAAGTTTAACATGCGTATGACCAGCTTTAGCAACGTGCGTTTCAGTTTCAAAGGTAATCTAAAACCCGCTTATATTATTTATATGCTTATACCCATATTGGGTTATTTAGCAATTGCATTGCCTGTCTTTGTTAGCCTATTTCCAATGTCAAAACTAGATGAAGGTTTTAACGTAATCTTTGCCTTCATGCTATTTTTAGTAGGTATAATCGCAGCGATAGCGATAGGTATTTTTGTCATAGGACTCTTTACTAAAAAAGCAGCTGAATATCAGATTGGTCAGACAAAATTTGGTCAAGGTGATTTTTTCATCAACATCAATACTTCAAAATTTATAAAAATTCAACTTAAGAAAATACTTATCATTATTGGCTGTTTGATTATCCTCTCAATACTCTCAGGCTTAGTATTCGCAGCTACTATGTCAGGTGGATTTAATCTTGGCAGTATTTCCAATGACATTGAAAGCGCAGAGGCAAATCCGTTATTTGTTGTCGGTTTTTTGGTTGTATATTTTGGTTTTATTGCTACATTCTTATTTGCTACCGCCTATTCATTTAGCCGTCAACGCCAGTATATATTCGAAAATACCACGTTAGATAAAGCCATTACTTTTAGGTCAACCGTTGGTGCTAAACGCTATTTTTATATCTTAGTGACAAATATGCTCTTGGTTCTATTTACTGCTGGCTTAGCATTACCTTGGGCAAAAGTCCGTGTGGCTCGTTATATCGCTGATAACTCTTGGATAGAAGCCTCAGATATAGATATCAATAGTTATTTGACCCAAAAAGAGAAAGAGCAGTCTGCTATCGGTGAAGAGATTGGCGATGTTTTAGATATCGATATAGATATTGCAATCTAAGCCAGACTCTAGTGGATACAGTGAGAAACTTAATGGTAAATTTAATATCAGGCAAATGGTATCCCAAAGACAGCTCGGTTCAATATACCGCGCAACTCACGCTCACTGAGACGAGATATGAGGTAAATATTGTATCTGATGAGACCAGTGATAGCTTGGATAGTAGCCAGAATATTGATGGTCAGTGGTCGCAAGTTGCGATCAGTGATCGACTAGGAAGTACTGAGCGTAAACTTACACTCGCTGATGGATCACTATTTACGACTCACGATAATGATGCTATTGATAACTTCATAAATAGCAGTCAAGGTAGTAGTACAGGTTCAAAATGGAGTTTACGCTTACATCGCCATGAAACAAAAATGACTAGCGTATTAACGATGCTGGTCTTAACGATTGTTTTTGTATTTAGTTTTATTAAATGGGGCATTCCTTGGACGAGTCAAACGGTCGCACATGCCTTGCCACAAGCAACAGGCGACTTTATTGGT
This sequence comes from Psychrobacter sp. TB55-MNA-CIBAN-0194, assembly GCF_040309505.1. Lineage (NCBI taxonomy): Bacteria > Pseudomonadati > Pseudomonadota > Gammaproteobacteria > Moraxellales > Moraxellaceae > Psychrobacter > Psychrobacter sp. TB55-MNA-CIBAN-0194. Next base: position 38,542 of record NZ_JBEOOW010000010.1, read on the forward strand.
AAACAGTCATTAAAGTTTGCAGATGGTTATTTTTTACAGCCCACTAAAATAAGTGACACTGAACAGCAGGATATTCAATCACGATTTGAAACACGCCTTAAACGCTTTAGTGGTGACGATAGAATTCATTATCAGATCCATTTTAGGGATATGAATATCAATGGATTGAGTTTGCCAAATGCTTTTGCATTGCCATCAGGTGATATTGTTCTGACAGATAAATTTATAGAGTTAAGTAAAAATGATGATGAGATAGATGCTGTGCTATTGCACGAGATGGGCCATGTTGTAGAGCGTCATGGCTTAGAGATGCTCACTCAAAACTCATTAACGACTATGATTGTCATACTGGTATTAGGCAACCCAGATGGCATCAGTGAAGTTGCTACAGGGCTAGGAACTGCATTGGTATCAAGCCATTATTCACGTCAGTACGAAACTGAAGCAGATGAGTTTGCTTTTAACAAGATGCTTGAGATTGATGTTAATCCGCAAGCTTTTGTAGATATCCTGAGCCGCATGGAAGATTATTCGACGACAGTAACTGATACAAAAGACGTCGATGACACTACGCATCAGCATGAAGATGAAGATGAAATCGATAATGAAAAAGTTGGAGAGGTTGAAGACGAGAAGTTGTCCGATTTCTTGTCGAGCCATCCTAATACCCAGTTGCGGATTAAAATGGCAGAAAAATATAGCAAGTGCTTTGAGCAAGGGTTAAAGGTTTGTAAGTGAAGAATGTAAAAGTAAGTCATGGCACATAAAAAGGTAAAGCTACCGCAAAAAACCTGCCCCGTCTGCCAGCGCCCGTTTACGTGGCGTAAGAAGTGGGAAAAGGATTGGGAGCAGGTGATTTATTATTCTGAGCGTTGTCGGCGGGAGAAAGATAAATCAGATTGAGTTAACAGTGTATTGTCAATACATTGTATAACCTCGACTATCTCAATTTTAATCAATGAATGAACGCTACTAAAAATTGTAACGGAACATAAAAACTATGTCGCTCTCTTTTACGCACTTTTCTTTTTTTAATCAAGTTATCAAAAGCTGTCTTGCTATCACGCTATTAATAAGCCTGTCCCAAGCTCATGCAAAATTTGATTGTGAGTTAAACCAGGGATATGAGCTACCCGCAGATATTGGCTTTAACTGGCTATGCTCGTTTAGTAATGAGCTTGCCCCTGCGCAGCAGATCTCAACAGAGAAATACGGCGCTGTCAACCGACAGGGCGTTGCGGCAATTCCGTTTGAATATGATTCACCAGTAGAGTTCATCCAAAGTAGAGCGCTGGTAAAAAAAGCGGATAAGTGGGTGCTAATCAATACGGAAAATCATAAAATAGCCGAATTTTATTTTCAAGAAGTATGGAATTTTACCCCAGTAGGGTTAGCACAATTTCAGCAAGATGATAAATGGGGATATATAAACACCAGTGGTGAGGTCGTTATCCAACCTCAGTTCGATAGCATAGTGCATGGCTTTGGTTATCCACTACTCAATGAAAATGTTATCGCCATCTTTGAGTTAGATGGTAAACAAGGTGCTATAAATCAGGCAGGTAAGATTATCATACCAGCGCAATTTGATGATATTCGTCGAGCAAATGATATTTTATTCGTGTCTAATAACGACAAAGTAGGTATTTATGACTATCAGGGCAATATGATACAACCCGTTGAGTTCGAATTTACAATGGTTAATGGCTTTTATTCAGATAATCGCTGGACTAACGAGAACTGGCTATCCATTACCAAAAATGGAAAAGTAGGCGCAATAGATAAAAGAGGTAATATTATAGTCCCTACTGAGTTCGATGATGTAGAAATTATCAGTGAAAATACTTTTAAAGTTTCTAAAAATGGTAAATATGGCATACATGGCATAAATAACCTAATAACGCCGCTAAAATTTGATTATATCGCAAACTCTTTGGAAGGACCTACCCGTGTAAAACTTGATGGTAAATGGGGCTATTTAGATAGGTCTGATTCATTGATGATGGTTGATTACGATGAGGCTTATGATTTTTCGGAAGGGCTGGCGATGGTTGGTAATAATCAAAAGCAGCAGTTCTCTCAAAAAGATGAATCAAAATCATGGGGCTATATTAATACTATAGGAGAGGAAGTTATATCTTTGCATTATGAAGACGCTAGACCTTTCGAAGAAGGGCTTGCTCCTGTTAGGTTGAACGGCAAATGGGGAGTTATTGACTTTCAAGAAAACCAAATTGTGCCTTTTGAGTATGACGCTATTAGTAGCTTTGAAGATGGTTATGCAATAGTAGCTAGAGCGCATCCAAAAATAGTCGAGAGCAGTACCAAACTTGATAAAAAGATATATGAAGGGACCGAGTATTCAATATCAAGTGATTGGGACAATGACGAATTTTATATCAATAACCTATCAGATAGAGATGTCTCTAAAATGAAATTTGGCCTAATCAATAGGCAGGGTGGTATCGTACTAGCTACAGATTATGAAAACGTGACTAGAGTCTCTGAAGGTATGATAGGTATTAAGAATAACAATAAATGGGGTTTCGCCAATCAACAAGGGGAGCTGGTATTCCCTTATCAGTTTGACCAAATATTTCCGCCTTTTAAAGAAGGTACTATTCAAGTTGATAACTGTTTTGACGATAATGAAAATCCTATTTCATGTCAGTCTGATGAGGTTAACAGTCATACGATGCACGTCGATAAACAAGGTAACATCATCAATGAGTTATGGGGTAGTTCAAGCGTAACAGTTGAAATAGAAGAGACGGCTGACTAAATCTACCTACTAGAAAAGACCGAGAATAATGAAAAGGTATAAACAAAGAAAACATCGGAAGCATAATAAGAAGAATCGAAGACAGGTCGCAAATAATTCCAAAGCAAAGTCAAAAAATCATCCTAAAAAAAGAGAGTATCAGACTATACAGTTTGATAATCACCAGGAAATTGTTCAAAAGGGCTGGGTTTATGAAATAAATTTTTCGTACGCTCGCTCGAGTTTAAAACGTATTGTCACTATAGCTGCCTCTGTTTTAACAGTTATTAGTTTTCCGTCTGCGCTCTACTTAATGTTTACTTTTGAAACCCTTATACCTATATTAATTATATTAATAATCACTGTTATATTTTTAGCACAGCTAATTGAGAAGCCTCAGACTATTTTGAAAAATATCAATTGGATAAAGCAAGGTAATGTCCAAATACAAGAGGGTCAATTAGATTTTACGCTAGGTAATAAGTTGTATAGCATATCTTTAGCGGATGTAAAAAGATATCATTTTCACCAATGCGTTGGTAATAGGCCTTTTGCTAAGGCTGTTAAAATTATTATAAAAATGAAAGACAATTCTGAATTTTATCTTTATCAATCTACCAATCTTGATGCAGATGTAGCTCCTTTATTTGATATGGGTCATGTGATTGTCGCTGCTTTACCAGACAGTTTCGCAAAACTTAATAGAGGTGCATGGTTACATACTAAAAAGACAACCCATTATGCAAATATATTAACTGTACTCACGGTGTTATTTCTTATAGCTCTTGTAATCTGTTCTAAGATAGAGGTTGGTATGGCATTTGTATTATTACCCATTGTGACTACGCCCCGTTTAATGCTTTTTGTACTAAAATCTGAAAAAATATTAAACACAAACATTGTCTATGTCAATAAAGATAAATAGTTCTTAGTATTATTAAATTGATTTATCATAATATTTATACTCATAATTTAAATTTACTCCAAAATTACATCGTAACCATAAATCAATTATATAAAGTAAACTATAACTCTATAAAAAATGGCTTACCCATATTAAATGAGTAAGCCAAAGAGTCACTATTAGATTGCTATAATTTAATTAGCCAATCGACTATAAATTCGGATTTAACCACTTCTCAGCCGTTTTCATATCCCAACCTTTACGCTCAGCATAGCTCTCTAGCTGATCACGGCTTATCTTACCAACGTTGAAGTACTCACTATCAGGATGCGAGTAATAGAATCCGCTGACCGATGAAGCAGGCCACATCGCATAGCTTTCGGTTAGCGTTGTACCGATAGCATCTACCGTACCGAGCCAATCAAACAATTTGCCTTTTTCGGTATGCTCAGGACAGGCAGGGTAGCCAGGCGCAGGGCGGATACCGACGTATTTCTCTTTGATCATCTCATCATTGGTGAGTGACTCAGTCGGTTGATAGCCCCAATACTCTTTACGGATGAGTTCATGTAGATGCTCGGCAAAGGCTTCTGCCAAACGGTCAGACAGTGCCTGTACCATGATGGCATTATAGTCATCGCCTGCCGCTTTATATTGTTCAGCGAGTGCTTCTGTACCGACGATTGAGACGGTAAAGCCGCCCAAGTGATCGGTATGGGTGTCCGATGGCGAGATGAAGTCTGCCAAGCTAAAGTTCGGCTTGCCACTGGCTTTATCGCTTTGCTGACGTAAGTGTTCAAACTGATAGGTCGGTTTGCCGCCATCAGCAGGCGCATTGTCATAAACCGTGACCGTATCTGCACCAGTACGGCGCGCTGGCATTAGTTTAAAGACGCCTTTGGCCACGAGTGACTTATCATCGATCATTTTTTGCATCAGCTCATTGGCATTATCAAATAAATCACGTGCCGCTTCGCCGACCACATCGTCTTGTAAGATTTTCGGATACTTACCGACCAGTCCCCAAGAGATAAAGAACGGCGTCCAATCGATATATGGCAGTAGGTTGGTGATAGGGTAATTATCCAATATCACTTGTCCTAACTTATTAGGCACTGGTGGCACATAGCTTTCCCAATCGTACTGAAAGCCAATCTTGACCGAGTTCGCATAAGAGATCTTAGCCGCTTTTGGCTGACGCTTGGCTAGACGCTCACGTACTTTGACGTACTCTTCACGTGTCTCATCGATCAGCGCTTGACGATGCTCTTTTGATAATAGCTTGGTGACCACACCGACGGAGCGTGAGGCATCAGTGACGTAGATGACGCCATCGTTTTGATATTGTGGCTCAACCTTGACGGCGGTATGCGCTTTAGAGGTGGTGGCACCGCCAATCATCAATGGTAGCGTCATGCCGCGCTCTTGCATTTGCTTGGCGACATAGACCATCTCATCAAGGCTTGGGGTAATCAAGCCAGACAGACCGATGATATCGACTTTTTCAGCAATAGCAGTATCGAGGATTTTCTCACAAGGTACCATCACGCCCAAATCGACAATGTCGTAGCCATTACAGCCAAGTACCACGCCGACGATGTTTTTGCCGATATCATGCACGTCGCCTTTGACAGTTGCCATCAGGATTTTACCTTTGACTTCGCCCTCGACTTTTTCCGCTTCGATGTACGGGTTTAGCCACGCAACAGACTGCTTCATCACGCGGGCAGATTTCACGACTTGCGGTAGGAACATTTTACCGGCACCGAATAAATCACCGACGATATTCATACCGTCCATGAGTGGGCCTTCGATGACTTCTAGCGGTTTGGGATATTTCTCCCACGCTTCTTTGGTATCGGCTTCGATAAAGGTGGTAATACCTTTGACCAGCGCATGGGCAATACGGGCTTCGACTGTGCCTTCACGCCAGCTCATATCGACCGTACTTTCTTTTTTCTTACCACCGTCTTGATAGTTTTCAGCAGCTGTCATCAGGCGTTCAGTTGCATCTTGACCTGTTTCGCCTTGATTGCGGTTGAGCATGACATCTTCGATAGCGTCACGAGCTTCCTTTGGAATATCGTCGTATAACTCAAGCATGGCTGGGTTGACGATACCCATTGTCAGGCCATTTGTAATCGCATGAAATAAGAAAACAGAGTTGATGGCTTCACGAATCGGGTTACCACGGAAACTAAACGACACGTTAGACACACCACCCGATACCATGGCGTTTGGCAAGTTATCCGTAATCCACTTAGTGGCGTTGATGAAATCAGCACCGTAGTTGTTGTGCTCAGTGATACCAGTGGCAACCGCAAAAATGTTCGGATCAAAGATAATATCTTCAGAAGGGAAACCGACTTCGTTAACCAACACATCATAGCTGCGCTGACAGATTTGGATTTTACGCTCGTAAGTATCAGCTTGACCATCTTCATCAAATGCCATGACGATAACGGCGGCACCATAACGCATACACAGTTTGGCGCGCTCGACAAACTCAGCATGACCTTCTTTTAAGGAGATAGAGTTGACGACAGATTTACCCTGCGTGCGTTTTAGACCTTCTTCGATGATGTCCCATTTAGAGGAGTCAATCATGAGCGGTACGCGGCTGATATCAGGCTCACCAGACACCAAGTTGATGAAGTGAATCATCGCCTGCTTGGAGTCGAGCATGCCCTCATCCATGTTGATATCGACGATTTGCGCGCCGCCTTCTACCTGATCGCGAGCGACATCGAGCGCTTCGGTATAGGCTTCGGTTTTGATCAAGCGTAAAAACTTTTTGGAGCCTGTCACATTGGTACGTTCACCCACGTTGACGAACAAGCTGTCTGCTGTGATGGTAAATGGCTCAAGTCCAGACAAGCGGCAGGCAGGGGCGATTTCAGGAATCACGCGCGGCGCATAGTTTTTTACCATATTCGCGATTTGGCGGATATGTTCTGGTGTCGTACCACAACAGCCGCCCACGATATTTAAGATGCCCGCTTTCGCAAAGCCTTCTAGCAGTGCAGTGGTTTCATCAGCCGTTTCGTCATATTCACCAAACTCATTGGGTAGACCTGCGTTTGGATGCGCTGACACATAAGTATTGGCGATATTAGATAGCGTTTGAATGTGTGGACGTAGCGCATCCGCACCAAGTGCGCAGTTGAAGCCAACCGATAATGGTTTGGCATGGCGGATTGAGTTATAAAACGCCTCAGCCGTTTGTCCTGATAACGTACGACCTGACGCATCAGTAATCGTACCCGAAATCATAATCGGTAATTCAAAGCCGATATCTTCAAACACGCCAGTAATGGCAAATATCGCCGCTTTCGCATTCAGTGTATCAAAAATAGTTTCGATTAGGATAAGGTCGACACCACCCTCAATCAAGCACAAGGTCGCTTCACGGTAGTTTAATACCAACTCATCAAAGGTAATATTACGAAAGGCTGGATCATTGACATCAGGTGATAGCGAGCAAGTACGCGAAGTAGGGCCTACGACACCAGCGACGAAACGAGGCTTATCTGGGGTTTTGGCAGTGAACGCATCAGCTGCACTGCGGGCAAGTTGAGCGGCTGTCTTATTTAACTCAGGTACCAAATACTCCATATCGTAGTCGGCCATGGATAGACGCGTACCGTTGAAGCTATTGGTCTCGATGATATCCGCACCAGCAGTCAAATGATCGTTATGAATGTCTATAATCATTTGTGGTTGCGAGAGTACGAGCAAATCATTGTTACCGCGCACATCTTGGTCTATATCCGCAAAACGCTCACCGCGATAATCTGCTTCTTCTAATTTATAGGTTTGAATCTGCGTACCCATCGCCCCGTCTAACATCAAAATTCTTGAGGCCATTTGCTCAGTGATACGGGCACGTGCTGTTAGCTGTTGTTCTTTGTACGGAAACACGGCAGGTGGCGTCAGTATAAAGTCATCAGCAGATTGTGATGAGATAGAAGTGGCATCAGTGTTTGAAGTCATTGTTTGGGTCATAGGAGCGCTGCTTATATCGTCAATATTATAAAAGGAGGGGATAACAAATAGGGTGTAAATATATATAAAAGGCGTCGAAAAAGTCGCATTATTTTAGCATGAAAATTACACAGCACGAGGGATAGTACTTATTCCTCTTTGGCAATATCATCCACATATAGTTGATTCAGTTTAAAAGAGATACGAGGCAACCGAGTGTAGAGGTATAGGTGATACTTCAAGAGAGGTTAACGTTGTAAATCTTTTATAGAGGATGGACTATATTGTCTGTTTATTCGATACGAATATTAGAGTCTATTGCATAAAACAGGTAGGCACAAATGAATATCTATTCGCTTATCGATTACATAAAGCTTTGCTTTTGTAAATTAAAGTTAGACATTACTCTCAAAAGTCAGACATTACTCTTAAAAGTAAGACAGAGTTTACAGCGCCGCTACAAAAACAGCGCAAAGGTATCTTGATAAACTTTTTTGAGATGTTAATTTGATTTCAGAAGAACTGGTATTTCGTAAGCAATACTTACTAATGAGTGTTCATCGCTTTTATCAGATATGAATATTTATATCGATGTAATGATAGCCTACGAAATACAAGTTAGTTAATGAGATAAGACTACCATCGTCTAAAAACATTCAATTACTACTATTTAATCGTCAAGGATAGAATTATGAAACTTACTAAAATTGCTGCAATCGGTACATTAGCCCTTTCAGTTGCGGGCTTGAGCGCATGTAACAACATGACACCAAGTGATAGCACAGATGCAGCAACGCAAACGCCTACTAGCAGCCAAGCAATGTCAGACATGAACGTGGTACAAGTCGCACAGAGCAATGCTGACTTCTCATTGCTAGTTGAAGCCGTACAAGCGGCTGGTATTGCAGAGCCACTATCTAATCCTAACGCCAACTTTACGATATTTGCACCAACCAATGAAGCGTTTGCACAAGTGTTGCAAGAAACAGGCATGACTAAAGCGCAACTGTTTGCCAACAAGCCATTGCTAACCAAAATCTTGGGCTACCATGTAATTAATGGTGCTGCGCCAGTATATGCAGCAGATGTGAAACCAGGCAACATTGCCATGCTTAGCAAAGACACGCTAATGGTGACAGCGAAAGGTCAGCTGCAAGACGAAAATGGCCGTACAGCTAACATCCTAAAAACGGATATTGCTGCTACCAATGGTGTTGTACACGTAATAGACAAAGTACTATTACCTAAATAAAGTACGACTATAAACTAGCTTTAGTTAAGATGTGATAACCGTATACCTGTATATGATGAAGCTGGTATGAATACCAGCTTTTATCTGTCATAAGATGGCTGTTTTATTACAAGCGTCCATTTTATTAAAAGCATTCGTTTTATTAAAAGTATCTGTATCTCTAATATCACGGTGACCGATATACAAGTTAATAATGGTGTCGTACACGTGATTGATACAGTGTTGCTACCTAAGTAAGCATTAATTCAAAATTAATCAGTTAGAATCGTAGTTATTGGTATAGCAGATTTGATGTGATCGACTCCAACCAATTGGTATCGCTTGCAATAAATAAGTTGTTAACTGTTATATTCATTAACTGAGAGAACTTATTTGTTCATCAAATAACTTAATTGAACATTCATTGATAAGGAAATACCTATGTTGAAGAAGAACCTACTATCTATCGCTGTTGTTACCGCTGCCATGTCACTCGCTGCTTGTGCTGACAAAGAAGCCACTACTGATCCAGTAGAACCAGAAGCGACTACTGAAGAAGTTGTAGCAGAGCCAATGGCTGAAACTGATGCAATGGGTGAAACCGATCCTATGGCTGAAACTGATGGCATGGAAGACACGATGGCTACACAAACCATCGCTGAAATCGCAGCAGGCAACGAAAACCTAACGATTCTAACCGCGGCACTACAAGCGGCTGGTCTTGATACCATGCTAATGGAAGAAACCAAGCATACAGTATTTGCACCAACTGATGATGCGTTTGCTCCTGTATTAGAGAAGCTAGGCGTAACTAAAGAAGAGCTATTGGCCAACACTGATTTGCTCAAAAAAGTACTTCCTTACCATGTGCTAGCGTCAGAAGTATTGGCTGCTGATATCCCTTATGGTACTGATATCAAAACAGCAAACGGTGCAACTATTTCTATCAGCGAAGACAATGTAATCACTGATGCTACTGGTAACACTGCTAATATCACTGGTACAGATATCATGGCAACGAATGGTGTAGTACACACTATCGATGCAGTATTAATGCCTGAGTAAGTTTTTAATCTATCTGTTTATACTTTATCAATGATATCGAAAAGGCCTAGCTTTTAGCTGGGCTTTTTTGTGCCTAAAGGTTATCTATCGTCAGTTCATCGTAGCACTGCTATAAGTCTACCGTGTGAAACTAACAGCTGATTTAGTGTAACTGTGAGTATAGATAGCTGATTACAAGGGCATAGATATCGAACTTTTCAGCGAGATCAACGTTAGTACTTTTTGATATCGCTATTTTGACAATAGTCTTTACGCATTAAGACTTGCGGTTAGAGTAGTAGAGTGGATGTCTTATGAGTGCGCAGAGGTAAAGATAGAGGCATTCCATATCTGTATAAGTACATAAGAGAGTAGGTACGTATCCTATAACTAGCTCTATTGTGTATAGCTATATTGCATCTAACTATATTTTAGCAGTGCTTGTTTTATATTTATTCATTGAGACTACACAAATAAAAAAGCCCAAGACACTTGTCTTGGGCTTTTTTTAGAGGCTTAAAAAACCACTACTTTAAAGAGTTTCAGTAAACGTATTACTTAGCTTCTTTGTTGAGTGGATTTGCAGCCAATCTTTGTTGCTCTTCTGCATGACGTTCTTCCCAATAAGTCGCATTCTTGATACCAAATTTCTTAGGATCAAAAACGAATCTTTTGGCAGTCGTACCGCCACCAGCTTTAAGCTGTGCTTCGTAATCTCGTAGGATATCGATAGCAGGGCGTGCGACAAAGAAGATCACGATGATACCAACGATGTTCAACCAAGCCATCAGGCCAACACCAACGTCGCCAAGTCCCCAGATATATCCAGAGCTGTTTAGTGCGCCATAAGCAACCATAAACATGATGATAAGCTTAACAACGAACTGACCTGCTTTACTAGCGCCTTTGCCCATAGAGCGGGTAAGGTACGAGATGTTGACTTCAGCGATGTAGTAGTACGCCAAGATAGTCGTAAAGGCAAAGAAGAATACAGCGATGGCAATGAAAGTATTACCAAAAGTACCGTAGACTGATTCCATCGCCATTTGGGTAAATGCAGGCGCGTTAATCTCAACATCTGCAGCGACGTTTTGAACGATGAACTGACCTTCAGGTAGTGTACCTTGGATATTGTACATGCCTGTAGACAAAATCATGAAGGCAGTCGCAGAACAAACAAGTAAGGTATCAACATAAACTGAGAATGCTTGTACCAAACCCTGCTGTGCAGGATGATCAACCGCAGCAGCTGCGGCAGCGTGAGGACCTGTACCCTGGCCAGCTTCGTTTGAGTAAATACCGCGCTTCACACCCCAACCGATAGCAGCACCAAAGCCTGCTTGAGCAGTAAATGCATCACCAATGATTGAACCAAATACGTGAGGGATCATGCTGAAGTTAGAGAACATGATAAGTAGGGCTAAGATAATATAACCTACTGCCATAAATGGTACAGCGTATTCAGTAAAGGTCGCAATACGTTTGATACCACCAAAAATGATAAATCCTAATACCACTAAGATAATACCAAGGGCGATAATACGAGTTGTGCCAGTTTCGATACCCATGAAGTTCATGACTGAACCTTCACCGGCGACCTGAGCCACAGCATTGATAACACCGTTCGCCTGTACACCAGGTAAGAAGATACCACAAGAAACGATAGAAGCAATGGCGAATAAAATACCATACCACTTTTGCCCAAGCGCACGCTCGAAGTAGTAAGCAGGGCCACCGCGGTATTCACCCGTGACAACATCGCGCTCTTTATAAATCTGACCCAAGGTAGATTCAACATAAGCGGTTGAAGCGCCTAAGAAGGCCACAACCCACATCCAGAATACGGCACCTGGACCACCAAAACCAATGGCAGCAGCAACACCAGCGATGTTACCCATACCTACACGACCAGCTAGAGAAACAGCTAATGCCTGAAATGATGAGATACCATCATTATCAGGTTTGCCCTTAAACAGCAATCTAATCATTTCACCGAATAGGCGGACTTGTACAAAACGCGTTAAGATGGAATAAAACAGACCCGCACCTAAGCACAGATAGATCAGCGCAGGGCTCCAGATAATTCCGTTTACTAAGTTAACTAAACCTTCCATATTTATATTCCTAGTACTGTCTCAAAGTGGCTCTGTATGCTAGGAGTAAGCTAACTGGTTAACTTACTTATTTAAGTTAAGCAGTTAAATTAGCTACATCGACTCATGTATATTACTTGAGTCTCATACGTGCTTGGCCACTAAGAATGGACTGTAGTTTTCTGTGTTTATCCGCATATATTAATAGCAATATTGACCGTTTATATAGTGCTTGCTATTGACAATATTAGTATCAACGGATAAAACAGGCAGTTATATAATTAAATACTTATCGTAGTGACAGTATTCAATTTGCTATGAGCCGTTCCGATTGACTACACTATTGGCATGGCTGATTAAGTTTAGCGAGTAACTATCTATAACCACTTACTATAACTACTTAGCTAGTAGTTAACTGATATTTAAATAGAAATCAGAAATTCGCTAATACTAATCATACTATAAGTCCACTACCAAATGTATTCAAACCGTACGGCTACGTAACTGCAATTTGCCATATTTTTGTACCAATTACTAGAATTTTCTTTTTATATAACTATATATATGTATATTTGATAAGTTGAGTACAGTCATAAATAAGCATAAAACATCATATGTTTCATCATTCTGTAAATCTCAAATTTCGGTACACCGATATACTGATGAATTGTAAATAAATAGCCTCTGTGATGGGCTATAAAATCCACAGGAAAGCAAAGTATAAACTCGTAGAAATGTTAGGATTTTGGTGGTGTTTACGGAGAGCTATCGTTCGATAATCAGTAAGAGAAGCAAACGAGCGAAAACATATGGCGGTTGTACTTTGGTAATCATAAATTGCAAAAGTGCCGTGATGGCATCATCATTGTTAGCATACTTTGCAAATGACGATATGACGCTTTATAGATAGAGGTGTATAAGTAGGGGTATGATAACGACTACGCTAGCAATGCCTTTATCAGTCTCTGCAAAGTTATATAAGTAATATAGAACTGTGTAAGCATTCAAAGTCAGTATCCAAAAATTATGAATAAGTATTCAAAAATTATTAAAAAAACGTGTTACTAAGTATTTTATTATTTACCATTATTAGGAGAAACAACGATGAAGCGTCAATCAATTGTAAAACCCATTATGTTGGCAGCCGTATTAGCGACTTCTACCGTTGGTCTAAGCGGCTGTGGCTATAACAACCTGCAGGCGCAAGATGAGCAAGTGACAGCATCGTGGTCAGAAGTGGTCAACCAATACCAGCGCCGTGCTGATTTGGTGCCAAACCTAGTCAAAGTGGTACAGCAGTATGCTGAGCAAGAGCAAGAAGTATTCACTCAGGTGGCAGAAGCTCGCTCACGTGCTGGTGGTATCACGGTAACGGCAGAAGTGCTCAATGACCCAGAAGCGATGGAGCGTTATGCTGCTGCGCAAGAACAGATGACTGGTGCGCTATCACGTCTAATGGCCGTGTCTGAGCGATATCCTGAGCTCAAATCAGATGCGCTGTTCCAAGATTTGCAAGCTCAGCTAGAAGGCACTGAAAACCGTATTACGGTCGCGCGTAACCGTTATATTCAAGAAGTACAATCGTATAATACGACGGTACGCCAGTTCCCAACCAACATCACTGCCAAAGTATTTGGTATGGATACCAAGTCAAACTTTAGCGTGGCGAATGAAGACGCTATCTCAACGGCGCCGACTGTTGATTTTGGTGATGACGATGTAGCGAGTGCTCAATAAAGCGCATTGAATAAAGCTATCGATAGAAACGTGTTAGTGGCTCTATTCGTGTAGAGTAGTCGGCCAGATTTATTTTAAAGGTATTGATAAGTATGAATACCTATCAATTTATAGTTAGTTAAAGGTAATTTGGATATAGAGCAGGCGAGTAACAGTACTACAGATGGTAGACTGAGCACGCCTGACGCCATATCCAATTTATATGGAACTGACTATAGTATAGATGTCATTTGAGGTGGTATAGATTAGATGAATCATTCAAAAGCAATCTTATCAGTATTACTGCTCACACTTAGCGTCAGTGGTGCGCCTATGCTACACGCTGCGCCTAACGATACAGCTGCTGCGACCAATGGCACGTCGAGCTTGCAAGATCGTAGTGTCGAAGATTTGGTGGCGCTTGCCAAAGCAGGTGAGTCCAATGAAGCCATCAACGATGCCGTGTTGGGTAATGACGCTATCAATGATGCCGTCCTTGGCAACGAGGCGATTAATCCTAATGTGGCTAATGATGAAGCGACATCAAGCTCGCAGCCAACCGCTCAAGCACCAATACAGTCAAATGCAGAGAGTGTCGATGCTGATAAGCTGATATTGAATTCGCCCGTGATTGATCAGGCCAATATCTTAAACCCGCAAGAAAAACAGCGGTTAGAAGCACAGCTTAGAAGTATTTATCAGCAAGGCTTTGCCCAAGCCGCAGTGGTGATCGTGCCTACCACGAATGGTGTGCCCATATTTGACTACGCACTAGAAGTGGCTGAAAAGTGGCAGCTAGGTAATGAAGATATCGATGATGGCTTACTGATGGTGGTCGCTGTTAATGACCGTGACATGTATATTTTGACAGGCTACGGATTAGAAGGTGTGTTACCAGATGCTGCGGTCAGCCGAATTATTCGTGAAGATATCACGCCGTTGTTTAAGCAAAACGATTATGGTGCTGGGATACTGGCAGGTGTCGGGGCATTAAAGGCGCGTCTGACTGCTGATCCTGAGGTATTGGCTCGTGCTGATGTGCAAGCAGCCGAGCGTAGTACACAGCAGGACTCTGAAGAAGTGCCGTCGCCTATTTTCTTATTTATCATGGCGATGATATTCGGTAGTTTTATTACTAATATCTTTGGTCGTGTGTTTGGCTCTATCCTGACGACGGGCGGCTTCTTTGCTGGCTCACTCGCATTGGGTGGTGGCTTTTTCATGACTGTGATTATGGCGATATTTTTGTGGCTATTTTTGATTTCACGTGGTGGCGGTGGCGGTAAAGGTGGCTCTGGCGGTGGTCGTAAACGCGGTGGCATGATATTCCTGCCTGGCATGGGCGGTGGTAGTAGCGGCGGCTTTAGCGGTGGTGGTTTTGGCGGCGGCGGATTTGGCGGCGGCGGTGGTGGATTTGGCGGTGGTGGTGCTGGCGGATCATGGTAGACGCTGGCTAGAACTCTTGATAAAACTAGAACTCTTGATAAAACTAGAACTCTTGATAAAACTAGAACTCTTGATAAGAACAGATACTAAATCCCCATTAGCAATGACGTACTTGAGGAAATAATACAATGGCAGAAAACAACACTTCAAATCCCAGTTTTGCCCGCTGGTGGCGTCAAGTTTTGTTTGTCCCTCTTTTGCATAGTAAGTGGCTAACAGAGGATGCCAAAGCTCGTCTCACAGAAAAAGTAACACAGGCAGAGCGTGGGCATCGCGGTGAGGTGTTTTTAATTGTAGAAAACCATCTGCCTATCCAAGATGCTTATCATGTTGGCTGCCGCGCACGTGCGATTGATTTGTTTAGTGAATATCGCGTTTGGGATACTGAAGAAAATACAGGTGTTTTAATCTATGTCAATGTTTGCGAGCATCAGCTAGAGATCGTGGCGGATCGTGGTATCAGTGCTCACGTCAGTCCAACTGTCTGGCGCGCGATGTGCGACAAAGCAGTGTCAGGCATTGCCAATCAAAAAACAGAAGAAAGTCTCGCTGAATTATTGGATGAAGTAGGACAAGTAATGCGCCAGTACTATCATCTTGAGCATGATCCAGCGGGTAATGAGTTGTCTGATACGGTGGTGTTTTTAAAGTGATGTTTATCATCGTATCTGATAGCCGTTGTTTTAGATTTTATCGCTTCTCTATGGTTTCAGCTTCAATTGAAATATAATAGCGTTTCTAGAAAGAGAGCGATTGAGATATAACTTAAGCATATATACAAATACCGCATTTATAAAAGCCTTTCTTGATAACACCCTAATATAAAAAGTCACTACTGGAACACTATGATTGATTTAATACAGAAACTACCGAAAGCTGAACTGCACTTACATATCGAAGGCTCATTAGAGCCTGAGCTGATGTTTAGATTGGCAAAAAAAAACCAGATAGAAATTCCGTATAAAGACATAGAAGATGTGCGTAACGCCTATAACTTCACCAATCTGCAAACATTTTTAGATATCTACTATGCAGGTGCAAACGTCCTTATCACCAAAGATGATTTCTATGATTTAACATGGGAATACATTCTGAAGTGTGTTGAAGACAATGTCATTCACACAGAGATATTCTTTGATCCACAAACCCATACCGAAAGAGGCGTGCCTTTTGAAGCGGTAATTACGGGTATCAAAGAAGCACTCGCGGATGCCAAGGAAAAATACGGCATCACTTCTTGCATTATCATGTGTTTTTTAAGACATTTATCACAAGAAGAAGCTTTTAAAACGCTAGAAGAAGCAATGGCGTTCAAAGATGACATTATCGGTGTCGGTCTTGATTCTTCAGAATTGGGCAACCCTCCTTCAAAGTTCAAAGATGTCTTTAAAACGGCAGAAGAAGCGGGCTTTAAATTGGTCGCACATGCTGGCGAAGAGGCAGATTTTTCCTACATTTACGAAGCATTGGATTTATTGAACATTAATAGAATAGATCATGGCGTGCAGTCTATAAAGAGCCCAGAGCTGATGCAAAGGCTTAAAGATGAGCAAATGCCGCTGACCGTTTGCCCGAACTCTAATATTGAACTCAGGGTCTTCGGGAATTATAAAGAACACAATATAAAAGAGCTGCTAGATTATGGTCTGAATATCAGTGTCAATTCTGATGATCCAGCGTATTTCAAAGGCTATATCAATCAAAACTTTATAAATATCTGTGAAAACTTACCTTTAACAGAAGACGATATCGTTACCTTAGTAAAGAATTCATTTAGATCGTCGTTTATAGATGATGAATTAAAAGCAGAATATCTAGCGAAAGTGGATCTAGCACTACAGTAAATTCAATATGATTAGGTTTTAGTATCCAAGGCTTAACGGTTTATATAAATCGTTAAGCCTTTTTTATTGTGCTGCTAGGACACTTTTATTCAATGGAATCATCATACGACATAATACTTAGCCCTATTTCATATCGGATATCAGTATCTGTCATTCCGTTACGGCTATAGCGCAGTAATCTCTTGTATTAATAGTGGCAGAATGATGCCAGCTTTTTCTGCTAACGTTATATCAACGAGTGTATTCGGTGTCGGGTCTGGGTTTATCTCGATAATTTGGGCGCCATTTTGTTTGGCTAGCTGAGATAGTCCCGCAGCAGGGTAGACGAGGCTTGATGTGCCAATACTAATAAACACCTCGCAGTTAGTCGCAGCATTTTCAGCTGTTTGCCACTCATCTACAGGCAACGCTTCACCAAACCACACGATGTCTGGTCTGATATATCCATCGCAATGTTCACAGGTCATCAGCGTTTCGTCAAAGCTAGGCACATTTTCGCCGCTATATGAGTTCCTTGCTTGGTTTGGGTAGGGCCTCTCGCACTGACTACAACGATTGCACCACAGATTGCCATGTAAATGGGTCACGGTACTACCAGCTTGCTCGTGCAAGTCATCGACATTTTGGGTGATGAGTGTCACTTGCTGATTGGAGGACTGGGCATAATACTGCCACTGTGCTAAGGCATCATGTGCAGGGTTAGGTCTTTTATCGGCGACCACTTGCCGGCGCCATTGATACCATGACCACACTAGCTTTGGATCGCGAATGAACGCATCTGGCGTGGCCAAATCTTCTACGCCATAGTTCTCCCACAACCCTGTTTGTTTGTCTCGAAACGTTGGGATACCGCTTTCTGCAGAAATACCAGCCCCTGTCAAAATGCAAATACGCTGTTTCGATTTCAGTAACTTGGTGGCAAGTTCTACTTCTGCTATTAACGCTGGTGATAATTCTGCTAACATGAGCCAACCCTTGCTAATGATGGATATTTTTTCTTATGATAGATGGAATTTGGTGGCTTGTCATACTGTTTGCCGTTATCGCAGTCTTATGGATGTTGGCAAAGGCGCGTGGTGCTAAAGCGGGCGAAAAACATAGCCACAAACACAGCCACAAAATGAGTGCAAAGGCGAATAAACCTATTAATGATAGCCTACAAAAAACCTCAGCATTATTGAAGCAGTATTTCCCTGATTATCGAGTAAACCGTAAAGCGAATCATTTATTGCTCAGTAAGCAAGACAAAAAAATCGCGATGATTACCATTGATAAAAAAATAGACGTTGGTCAACGTCGTTTGGGAGATGTTCCTGTGATTAATTACCACCGTGTACCCAGCCGTGCTCAATTGACTGCCAATTTGCAAGAGGCAGAGTAAATTTTGTTATTATAGTCAATCCTCTATAAATTGGGTACGGTGTCAGTCTCGCTCAGTCTACTATTTGTAGTACTTTCACTCGGCTTCCTTGTATCCAAATTATACCGAACCGACTATAGGTGAGAGCCTCAGAAGTATACGGGCACAGAAAAACCGCAAACATTTGGACATGTAGGTTTGATGAGTATGGGCAGTTTAGGGTAGTGCTAAGGAAGGGTGGAGCGAGGCTGTAAATATAATGATTGGTGCGCTCGGCGGGAGTCAATCACATAATATAAGTTATTGATATATATGTTTATTTTATTAAAAAATATTTATATGTACAACGATATGTACAACATTTAATATATGCTATCCCTGCCTTTTATTTCTAGTTTACGAGTTAAAAACTGGTTACAAAATAATTATGCTAATGAAAGTGAATTATCTGATTTCAGCAATTAATGTCTCATAAGCTGATTCAACCCATGCTTGCTCACTAATATAACCGTTTAATACTGGGTCGAAGTCAAAGCTGTTACTTTCAAAAATTGTCTCTGCAAGATTATTCTCTAATATATACTCAAGGTCTTGAGCTAAGCTGTTTAATATCTCCATATTTTCATTACTCGCAAAACGAATGATTACATCTGCGTCATTCGCTCTAGGATCAGAGTACTCTGCCTGCCAATCTTGATAGAAGTAGGCATTCATCAGATATACAAACGTATCAATCATCATGTTTCCTTGTGCATAATATTTATGGCACTACTGAGCTTACAGTCGAGCTTTTATATGAGCCGATATGTAAATAATCTTGCATATTTGGGGCAGTTCTGCGGAAAATAATTATTCCATTTTTTTGCGTATTTTTTCTTCCTGCTTATTTTTGATTATTCCAGTGTAAGCCTCAACTTTCTTAAGCTGAAGAGGGTTTTTTCTTAGGAAGAATTTGAAAAAAACGGTCTTTTTTATTCCTAATTTCTGTATTTTATCTATTTTTATTCCAACCAATATCATCATTTATCGATCATAATTTTCTTATCAAATATAACTAACATTAAGTTTGCATACTAGCCTTTATATACTCTACTATCATACAATGAGCTTTATAAGCCGTCATAAGTCGATGTATTCCATCGCAGCACGTGTAGTCTAATTTTAAGCCTGTCCTATAATCCCAAGCACTCAACCTTGCCCAACAACCAAAAGATACTCCCATGACCAAAAACTTCTCTCAAACAGCGGCTTTCATCTGGTCTGTCGCTGACCTATTACGTGGTGACTTTAAGCAGTCTCAATACGGCCGCATCATCCTGCCATTCACACTACTGCGCCGCCTAGAGTGCGTATTAGCGGACACCAAAGCTGCTGTGGTGGCTGAGAGTGAGCGTATCGCTGAAAAGGGTCTGCCAGAGGAAGCGCAAGAGAAGTTCATCATTCGTGCCAGCAAGCATGCGTTTTATAATACCTCGCCCATGGATTTGAGCAAGATGGGTCAGAGCGATATCAAAGATAACCTCAATACCTATGTGCAATCATTCTCTAAAGACGCGCGTGAGATATTCGAGCACTTCAAGTTTGAAGAGTTTGTCGGGCAACTGGCAGATGCTAACTTACTGTATAAAGTGGTGCAGAAGTTTGCCAATACCGATCTTAGCCCTGACGCTATCTCTAACCATGAAATGGGTTTTGTGTTTGAAGAGTTAATTCGCCGCTTTGCTGAAAGCTCAAACGAGACCGCAGGGGAGCATTTTACCCCGCGTGATATCGTGCGCCTGACGACTTCACTGGTGTTTATGGAAGATGATGACGCACTGACCAAAGACGGCATCATTCGCACCATTTATGACCCAACAGCAGGTACGGGCGGTTTCCTATCCTCTGGTATGGAATACGTGCTAGAGCTGAACCCTGATGCGGTCATGCGTACCTATGGGCAAGAGCTCAACCCTGAGTCTTATGCCATCTGTAAAGCCGATATGCTGATCAAAGGGCAAGAGGTGAATAACATTAAGCTGGGCAATACGTTGTCTAGTGATCAGCTGGTCGCTGAGAAGTTTGATTACATGCTGTCTAACCCACCGTTTGGGGTGGACTGGAAAAAGATATCAGGTGAGATAAATGACGAGCATACACAAAAAGGCTTTGATGGTCGCTTTGGGGCGGGCTTGCCGCGCGTGTCTGATGGCTCGCTATTGTTCTTGATGCATCTGATTAGCAAGATGCGTCCGATTGTCGGTCATGGACAAGGTGAGAGTGAAGGGACGGATAGTAGCACTCAAAGCAGCGCAAACAGCAATCAAGGCAGCCGTATTGGTATTATCTTAAATGGCTCACCGCTATTCACGGGCGGCGCAGGCAGTGGCGAGAGTGAGATTCGCCGTTATATCTTAGAGGCCGATTTACTTGAAGCTATTATCGCTCTACCGACCGATATGTTCTATAACACTGGCATTGCCACCTATGTATGGGTGCTAAGCAATAAGAAAGCAGATGAGCGCCGTGGCAAGGTGCAATTAATCGATGGTAGCAATCTATACAGTAAGATGCGTAAATCACTGGGCTCTAAGCGTAATGAGATGAGTGAAGACGATATCAAAACCATTACCAAAAGCTTCGGCAACTTTGAGGTGGTCGATGCGCGTGTGCTAGATAAGCCAGAAGAGGTGAAGTCTAACCGTGGCCGTCAGTCTGCCAATCCTAAAGCTGAGCCTGCTAAGACTTTTGCCAGTAAGATATTTGCCACTCATGAGTTTGGCTATCGCCGTATCACGATTGAGCGCCCACTCCGTTTGTCTGCTCAGTTATCTGACAGCGCCATTGATAGCTTACGTTATGCGCCTAAGCCGTTCGATATGGTCATGCCAGCACTGTATGAGGCATTTGGTGATAATTGGACAACTGACAGCAATAATAACAGCTATGGCGATTTATCAGCGGTCACGTTAGAAGCACGAGCAATGATTAAGGCTGATTTTAGCGAGCTGAAAGAAAAGCAAATCAAAGACGTGTTGGATAGCAAAATATGGCAGTCGCAGCTCGCCCTGATGAACAAAGCCAAGGCCCTACAATCGGCTATAGGAACGAATCAGTTCGATGACTTCAATGAGTTTGATAAAGTGCTTAAACAAGCATTAAAAGATGCTGATGCCAGTTTAGATATTAGTCTTGACGCTAAAGAGAAGAAACAACTGCTAGATGCGATCACGTGGAAAAATCCTGAAGCAGAACCCGTCATCAAAAAAGCGGTCAAGGTTGCTAACCCGCTATATGGTGCGTTTAGCTATAAAGCTGCCACGACTACTCAACAAGCAGACAAGCCAGCCAAAATTGTAGAGTTCCAAACAGACAGCGATTTACGGGATTATGAAAACGTACCGCTCAATCCTGAAGTAACCACTACTGAGCTGATTGAAAGTTACTTCGCGCGTGAAGTGCAGCCGCATGTGCCTGATGCGTGGATTAATAGCGACAAGACAGATGCCATCGATGAAGAGATTGGCATTGTCGGCTTTGAGATACCGTTTAACCGTCACTTCTACGTGTATGAGCCACCACGCCCGCTAGCCGATATCGATGCGGATTTGGATGCGGTCAGTAGCGAGATTATGCAGTTATTGGGTGAGGTGCATTCGTAATGGCAAAATATAAGCAGTATGAAGAGTATAAGAATTTTGAGAGTGTCTTTTTAGATGAGATACCAGTTAGCTGGAAAGTTAAGCCTCTTTCTGCTTTGTGTGAGTTTAGACAGGGAAAAGCACATGAGCCGTTTATAGATGATGATGGAGAATTTATCTGTGTAAGTGCTCGGTTTGTTTCAACACAAGGCAAGTCATTTAAGCGTTCCAAAGTAAATATAACCCCTGCAAAGCTCAATGATATTCTCATGGTAATGAGTGACTTACCTAATGGGCGAGCACTAGCAAGAGCTTTTTTTATAGATGACAAAAAGAAATATGCAGTAAATCAAAGGGTGTGTGCTATAACTGCAAAAAAAGTGCATGCTAAGTTTCTTTATTATCAATTAAATAGAAGCCCTTATTTTTTGATGTTTGATGATGGTTCAAATCAAACAAACTTATCTAACGATGCCTTTAATAAGTATCCTGTTTTATTGCCTCCTGAGTTTGAGCAAACCCAAATCGCCAATTTTCTCGACTATGAAACCGCCCAAATCGATACCCTAATTGATAAGCAAAAAACCCTTATCCAATTGTTAAAAGAAAAGCGCCAAGCGGTCATCAGTCATGCGGTGACGAAAGGCTTAAATCCTGATGTTTCGATGAAAGATTCAGGTGTCGAATGGTTAGGGGGTGTGCCTGAGCATTGGGAGTTTATTAAATTCGATTATGTAATAAATGCTGTCGGAGATATTGATCACTATATGCCCAAATCGATAGATACCGGCATACCATATGTAATGACAGGTGATTTACGAGACTTAGTAAGTGAGATTGATTTCGAGAACTGTAAACAAGTTGCTCATAGTGATTACGTAAAACTATCTAGAAAAATTAAAGCATCAAAAGATGACATCATTTTCGCTAGGTATGCAACGATTGGAACGCTCTCATATGTTGATATTGATGCTGATTTTTTAGTCTCATACTCTTGTGTAACCATTAAGCCAAATTCAGAAAGAACGTCTGGTAAGTATCTATTTCGTTATTTAAAGTCGCAAGCATTTTTGCAAGCAATAACAATGTATATCAACTCGAATACTCAAGGCAATGTGGGTATTGATAGCCTAAAAAATGTGAAAGTCATTATGCCACCGCTATCTGAGCAAGAAGAAATAATCAACTTTCTAAATGATGAAGTAGTGAAGATTGATCGACTTCTTGATAAAGCTAAATCAGCAATTACCTTGATGCAAGAACGCCGTACCGCTTTAATATCTGCTGCGGTTACGGGTAAGATTGATGTGAGGGGCTGGCAAGTGCCTGATAACGCTTAACAGGATAAGTTAGATATCACGCAGCATTAGAAAGCATCCTATACCTTTAAAAACTTAAGTTGATAAGCAGCTTAAGTTTAGACTATTAAAAGGGAACACCATGTCGGTTTTACAAAAGATTATTATCGTTCTCGTGCTAGGGTATTGCTCATCAGCGATGGCGGCTGAGAACCTCAACAACTTGATCGCACTAAATAAACTTGGCGATCCTCAAGCGAGTCTCAGCTATCATCCGTCAGATCAGGTAGAGTTCGACGATATGATGACTCAGTATCATTCAGATGCTAAAAAGGGCGATTCAGAAGCGCAAGTTATGTTAGGGATGGCTTATTCAGTAGGTTATGGCATTCCTCAGGATATAGAAGCCGCCGAATATTGGCTTGACAAAGCTTTGGCTCAAGGCAACCAAGATGCTGTTATATATCTAGATAATCTTTATATGCTCGAAGATGAACTGATCGAAATGTTAAGTAATTAAAGGAATTTACGTGACCGACACTACCTACGAATCTGTCTTCCAAGCCGATATCGTCAGCCAAATGCAAACGCAAGGCTGGCAAGTAGGTCATGCCAGCGGCTATCAGGCTGAGACCGCGCTATATGAGCAAGACGCACTCGACTTTGTGCAGACGACCCAGCTAAAGGAGTGGGAGAAATTCTGCCGCACCTTTCCTATCGATTCTGAGCGCCACTTTATCACTGCATTGGTGAAGCAGCTTAATAAGGCCGATGAACACTCAACCGATAGAGCCTCTCGCACTTATGGCACATTGGGTGTATTACGTCATGGCCTCAAGATTCGTAACGCTCGTTTTGATTTATGTCAGTTTAAGCCTGAGCACAGTCTCAACCCTGAGACGATGGCACGCTATGAGGCCAATATCTGCCGTGTGGTTCCTGAGGTGGTCTATAGCCCTCATACCAGCCTAAAGGATAGCACTGACGGTAAAGTCGCTAAGCGTAACCGTATCGATGTAGTGCTGTTCGTCAATGGCTTGCCCGTCACAACGATGGAGCTAAAGTCTGAGTTTAAGCAAGCGGTGCAAAATGCGATTACTCAGTATAAGAAGACACGCCTGCCAAAAGACCCAGATACCAAGAAACCTGAGCCGCTGCTGACATTTAAGCGTGGCGCATTGGTGCATTTCGCTGTTAGTCAGTATGAAGTCTATATGACCACTAGGCTGGCAGGAGATAGTACTTACTTCTTACCGTTTAACAAAGGTACCAGTGAGGGCGGCGCAGGTAATGATATCCCTGAAGATATCAGCCAATATGCCACTGATTACCTATGGAATGAAGTGCTCACGCCAGAGAACCTGCTTGCCATCCTCGGCCACTTCATGCACTTGCAGATCGATGAGGAAGAGGACGCGATTGGCCGTAAGTCTAAAAAAGAGACCATGATGTTCCCGCGCTATCATCAGTGGGATGTGGTGACTAAGTTGGTCAATGCCGCCATTGATGAAGGCGCTGGCCAGAAATACCTCATTCAACATAGTGCAGGATCGGGTAAATCTAACTCTATCGCATGGACTGCCCATCAGCTATCCACCTTATATAACAGTGACGGCGATAAGCAGTTTCATTCAGTCATTGTCATCACCGACCGTACCGTGCTTGATGACCAGCTTCAAGATACTATTTATCAGTTTGAACATGCCGATGGCGTGGTCGGTAAGATCAATAGAAAAGAGAGTGACGGCTCAAAGTCTGAGCAGCTTGCCAGCGCATTGGTCAACTCACAGCCGATCATTATCGTGACCATTCAGACCTTCCCGTTTGTACTCAAAGCCATTGAAGACTCAAGTGTGCTCAAGTCGCGCCGTTATGCCATCATTGCCGATGAAGCCCATTCCTCACAAACAGGCTCTACTGCACGCCAGCTCAAAGAAGTGTTGGTCTCAGGTGATATAGAGAGTAAGCAAGGCAGTACTGCTAATAATGCTGCCGAGAATGATGTACCACTATCTAGCGAAGATAGCCTTGATGTCATAATGGACGCCACACTTGCTGCCCGCCGTAGCAGTCCTAATCTAAGCTACTATGCCTTTACCGCCACGCCTAAACCGAAAACTATTGAGCTATTCGGACGCTTGCCTAATCCTGACTTGCCAGCCTCAAAAGATAACCTGCCAGCCGCTTACCATGTCTATTCAATGCGCCAAGCCATTGAAGAGGGTTTTATCTTAGATGTGCTCAAGAACTACACCAATTACAAAGTGGTCTATCAGCTCAAGCAGAAGCTTGCCGCCGCTGATGATGAGGTCGATGCTCGCCGCGCCAAAATTAAGCTCAATAACTGGGTGCGCTTGCATGAGCACAATATCGCCCAGAAGGTTAAGATCATTATTGAGCATTTTAATGACAACATTAAAGGCTTATTAGGCGGGCAAGCCAAAGCGATGGTCGTGACAGGCTCACGTAAAGAAGCAGTACGCTACAAAATCGCTTTTGATAACTATATTGCTGATTACGGTTATAGAAACATCAATGCAATGGTCGCGTTCTCAGGTGAAGTCACCTTTACTGATAATGACCCTGACAGCGGCGAATTACTTGGTGAGAAGTTCACCGAGCATAATATGAATATCGGGTTAAAAGGCCGTGATCTACGTAAGGCCTTTGACAGTGATGACTATCAAGTGATGCTGGTAGCTAATAAATTCCAGACAGGCTTTGACCAGCCCAAACTGTGCGCCATGTACGTGGATAAGAAGCTAACAGGCGTGGACTGCGTACAGACCCTTTCACGGCTGAACCGTACCTATAAGGGCAAAGCAGAGAGCGGTACGTTTGTGCTCGATTTCTTTAATGATCCTAACGATATTCTTGAAGCCTTTCAGCCATACTATGAGACCGCAACCTTAGCGGATGTGTCTGACCCTGATCAGGTGTTTGACCTTTATGAGAAGTTGCGTGCCAGCGGTATTTTCTTATGGCATGAGGTCGAGCAATTCGTTGAGGCCTTCTACAGTAAGAACAAGTCTAATGCGGCCATCAGTAATATCTGCAAGCCAGCGGTCGAGCGTTGGCAAAAGCAATACCATAAGGCTCGTACAAAAGCACAGCATGCTAAGAATATACTTGAGCAAGCCAAAGAGACCGGCAATGTGGTGCTAATCACCAATGCTGAGAATGACTACAAAGGTTTTAAGACCGATCAAGACGCGCTAGAAATCTTTAAGAAGGACTTAGGGACGTTTACCCGCCAGTATGAGTTTCTATCGCAAATCGTGGACTATGATAGCAAGGACTTAGAGAAACTGAGCCTATACGCGCGTAACCTACAGCCTCTACTACGTGAAAGCGGGCGTGATGAAGATGAGGTTGATCTAAGTAACATCGTCATGAGCCATTACCGTGTCTCAAAGCTGCACCAACAGGACTTAAAGCTGCAAGAGGGCAAGTCTGAGTATCAGTTAGATGGTGGCAGTGGAGCGGGCACAGCCACGCCTAAAGACAAACAAGAAGCGCTGCTATCACAGATTATTGAACGGTTGAATGAAGTTTTTGCTGGTGAGGACTTTACCGACAAGGACAAAGTGAACTTTATGAATACCATTTGGGATAAGGTCACTGAAAACGAGATCGTGGTTAAGCAGTTTACCAATAACAGTGTTGATCAGATTATGCTGGGCGGTTATCCAAACGCTGCCGAGGACGCTATGTTTGATGCCAAAGGTACGTTTGAAGACATGACCATGCATCTACTGTCTAACCCGAATCAGTTTAAGCAGTTTATTCGATTGATGCTTGATACGAAGCTGGGTGATCACGCGTAGGTAAGATTTTTAAAGAAGGATAGTATTTTAAGAGTAGTATTTAGACAAGGGAATCAAAGCATTTTTTCTTGATTCCTTTTTTCTTCTCTGATTCCGCTGTATCTATTGAAGCTTAAGCGATTAGCGTGATTCGAATATCCTGAAAAATGCGATTTTTGATTCCCTTTTAGCTTGATTCCTTGGTTTTTATTCCTAATTTAGGGTGTTAAAGATAGTAAGTAATGGCGGTTAATATGTGTAATCCAAGTTTGGATTAGGGTCTGATTCTCAATAAATATACTGTGATCAAGAAAAAAAAGCAGACGATGAATGCCTGCCTTTCATTCTTGACTCGTTGTCATAGGATGAGGGCTTCACATTAATATGACTTTAAAGTTTGGCATCTTAGCAGTAATGACCACTTCGCTCCCTAGTGACTGTACATAGTTTTGTAGGGTGGATAGTTGAATGTTCTTGCCGCTTTCTACTTGTGATATGCTCATCATAGCGGTAAGCTCCGACTGTTTGAGTTTTCTTATCTTTCTAAGTTTAGCTAGCTCAATAGATTAGCTTAAGCGCTTAGCTTTGTCAGTAATAGGGCTTTGTCTATCTTCTGGCAATGTTGCCATATAGTCATTTGAGTTCGTAAATTTACTCATTTCTTGTTCTCCTTGTTGTCTAGCGTTTCAAGGCACGCTTGATAGATGCTTTCGGCTATTGGCATCATTCGCTCATAAAAACGCTTGTCACCTGTTCTATCACCACCACATAGCATCACTGCCTGTCTATAAGGGTCGAACACATAAAATGCTCTGCATGGCTTACCGTAGTGTTGAATATCTAAGAATAGCTGCTTAAACTGCTTAAGTTGGTTGTAACCTACAATAGGTGTACGACTGGCTTAAGATAGGCGTTTGCTTAGCGTTGCTTAAACTGCTTAAGTTCGTCTCAATTTGGTTTGCTTTAAGTTCAGTTTAAGCACTTTAAGCAAGTTTAAGATTTAAGAGTCTTAATTAAAAGCCCTTAACTACAAAGGCTAAAGGTTATTCAAGCAGCTTAAGCAAGTTTTCTTAAGCGTTAATACTAGTCGTATAGTTTAGGGTTAATGAATATCATCTTGCTAAGACCTTCCATTTCTTGCGTGATATGTTTGGCAGACTCTAATTTGTCTAACTCAATCTGTAATAACTTCGTGCTTTTACGCATAGGATTAGGTGCATTATTAGCAATATAAGTTCTATTTAACTTATTAGTATTTTTAATTTTAGCTTTACCCACTAGCCAGCTACTTAACTTCTCACTATCGTTCTGTTCACCTGTGGGGGGTGCATCAAGATAACGTAAGCGCTCGGCTGTAGAATATTCAACCAACATGAAGGCACGTGTTATATCGTCTGTAGTGATAGTCTTATGCCCCTCAAAGAATGCCATTAATGATGCTATACGGCTGGCGTTTTCAGCCATACGTGACGCATAGGCTTTGACAGTGGCAAACGCTCCGCCTTGCTTTTCTCTATCCTCAATAGCTTGTAACTGGTCATAAAAGGCTTGTTCGGTCTTTTCATCAGCCCATTGCATTTTGGTACGCTTAGGCTTGCCTGTGCTGTCGGTAGGCTCATTAGCTGGTAATGGGTCTAGCAAGGTTTGACAGCGCGACCAGTATTCTATCAGGTAAGGATTAATATAAGGATTGTCATGCCTGCGCTTTGGGTCATTCCATGTCCGATATCCTCGTAAGTCAGGGGGGCAGGCAATCAGAGCGCGAGGTAAAAATCCTTGACCGTTCAGCAGTGGGTCAGTTAATGCTGGTTCCAAAATGATGCGTTGAGCCATCAGCATCAGCGTAAAACGCGCGTCATAAGCTTTAGTACGTGGATTGGCAAAAGCATTCTTAAGCGAGCGTGTACGATTGACCACACCACCACTATATAGGTCGGTGAAACTGGTTAAGGCATTAGCTGCGGTCTTGCTGGTCATTGAATGACCGTTGAAAAATTGCGCCCCGTCATCTGTTGCCCATGAGCCATTAATAATCTCAAGATTGACGTACTTATCAAGTATGGTTTCTATAGTAGCTTCTTTAAAGACAGTTTCAGGATTATAAGGCTTTGGCGTGCTATCAAGGAATGCCGTTAACTCACCACCTTTTAAGCTAGCTTTTTCTGTTTCCCATATATCTAAGTCAATTAAATATTGCTCATATTGCTGCTTTTCATATTCATTTATCTTAAAGTGGGTTAAGTTCATAGCTTCGGTTTTACCTGCACCGCTTTCAGCCTCTGTTATCAGTATCAAGCTGGCTGGCTTGTGACCATGCCCAAACGGTGCATCAACAAATTGCTGCCCTATATGTGCAAGTGCTCCTAATATGCATTGAGCTGCCATAGCAAACGGTACTTGTGCATAATATGCTACGGCTTCAACAACTCGTCTTAAAATTCCGTTCCATGCGTCTATAGGGTAAGGCGTCGGTGTACTAGGGTCATTGGCTAATGGTTCGGGGTCGGGCCATGCCTTATCTAGTAAGTCTTGAATGATGGTATCAGGGTCGCTTAAAACGTCATCAAGCGTCTGATGATTGTCAAAGGATAGCAGCAAGTCAAACACAGTAATAACGGCTTTAACGTTTACCCCTAGCAATGGCTTTGTTAGTTCGTCCTTTCTATCTATGGTAGCTATAACAATGACTTGCTTAACCTCTGCAAAATGCTTGACCATGCTATTAAAGTGAAAAGGGTTAGCACTGACTAAAATGGTGACGTTTAGCACTTGGCTTATTAATTGCCTATATAGCTCTATACCCTCAGTTAAGCTCTTTACTGCATACCATTCGCTATCTAAGTTAAGACTGCCAATGATAAAGGCGCTAGGTTGGCTTGGGTCTGTTACTTTTATAGACTTATCACTGTTAGGGGTATAAATGCCTATATTAGCTGGCTGGTGCAAGTTGTCACTTAATACCATAGCCACCTTGCCAGCAGTGTTAATTATCTCACTTTTTCTATCGCCATTATAGATAGTGAAAGTATCACCAAACTGTCTTAATTTATCGCCTTGACCTAGCTCTATCAGGCTGCTTGTTATCTCATCATTTGCTATAATATCGGTGCTAGTTTGCTTTGTTGAGCCTAGTAAAGTGTTAAGCCCCTTGTCATCAGCTTGGGGCTTTGTTTTATCTGTATTATTCATTTTCATCACCATTAGCCATATAAGACTGTATATAACCACTATCGAGCCAATACACTTGCCAATGTGTATCATCGCTATCAATGCGTTCCTGCTCTATCTGTAGCCCTAACCTTCTAAGCTCGCTTATACGAGTAGCTAAGCAAGTTATACGGTAGAGCTGTATGGCTTCCCATGTTGTAATTGACTTTCCAGATAGCAAGTGAATTTTTATAACTTGTGTCTGAGTAATTTTAGGTTTACGCATCCTGTTTAACCTCCATCTTCTTGATTTCATGCTCCAGTTGTGATGTTGGTTGCTGAAATAGAAGCAATGACAGAGATAAACCTAAAAGACATATCCAGAATAGGAAGTTTATAAAGCTTAGTAATAAGCTGCGTCTTTCTACTGGTTTTTTATGTTTGTACATAATCAGCTGCCCCTCATATCGTTAGTATGACCTTCTAACCATTGATTAATATCAGACAAGCGCCATAGACTAGCCCGTCCGATTTTCACGGGTGCTGGGAATTTATCTTGATTAATTAAATGATAGATATGTTTAGCGGAAAAACCAGTGATACCACGTGTGGCGGCTTTGGGGGTGACGGTACGCTCCTGACCTGACTTTGTAATATAGGTCTTGGCAGTACGTGCGGGCTGATTGGCAAGATCTGCCATTCTCAAATACTGATCTTTTAATATTATCATATTATTTCTTCTCTTAAATTTTTTGTCTAAATTAGCGGTAAGTCAAAAAATTGGCAATAAAGCACCTAGACCGTCTTATTGTTTACAAGACAGATTTAGTTTTTTTGTAATTTAGCTTTACGTCTGCAATTTAGCTTAGCGCCTTGATGTGCATGATTTTGCAGCTTTTAAGAGAGAAGATAAGAGAGGTCTGATATAGCAATATTAACTTGCTAATTTTGCTATCACTGGTAGTATATCTTTAACATTCTATTAATTTTCAAATATAGAATGTTAGCAATAACCAGCATATAAATTTCTGATATCTCTATCCTCTCTTTCGGGGGTTGTTTATCTCAAGAATTTGTTTCCTTATGTCGGTTTCTCAATAAAATAGGTGGGCAGATAAATCGCTTTTAAGTTTGGCGACTAGGCGCGATCTATTAGCCCATACTATTCATTACTTTCTAATCATTTTCACTAAAAGTATCTATGTGCTATCCAGTAACACAGGGTTAGCTTAGCACATCTTTATTTATTCACAATCAGTAGGTTTAGCATCGAATAATCGCTTGGATAGATATTAAAGTTAGCTGACCGTTTATTAAACAACTTTTGTTTAATTATTATGCCAGTCGTTATCAGTCGTTATCAGTCGTTATCAGTCGTTATCAGTCGTTATCAGTCGTTATCAGTTGTTAACGGTAAAATCGTTCACTTTATTGATAATAAACCTCATTATTTGGTAATATTTACTTACAATATTTTGTGTGTAGATCGTAAATAATTTTTTTAATCAATACCTTATTTATTTTTACTATAAATACTTAAGAACTCCTTGTAAGATATCTTTTGGTAACCCTTGCGCTTGTAAGCTCTGTACCAATAGGTCTTTATCATGCAGTGCTATATCAGTCGTCTGTTCATTTCGGCTACTTATTTCTTTAGCGATTTCATTAGGGGTCAATAAATCAAAGCTGATCACCTTGCCAGCACGTAAGTCATCAAGATAGTTCGCCCATCGGTTCATCATCATTTGGCGCTCGGCTAAGTGCTCTGATAAGTCATAGCGTCTTCTAACGCTAGTTTGTTCAAGGTGGGCAAGTTGTATCTCTATTAAACTTTCAGAAAATTGCAATTCGTATAAGCCAGTGCTGGCAAGTTGCCTGAAGCCGTGACCTGTCATCTTA
Organism: Psychrobacter sp. TB55-MNA-CIBAN-0194; assembly: GCF_040309505.1. Classification (NCBI taxonomy): domain Bacteria; kingdom Pseudomonadati; phylum Pseudomonadota; class Gammaproteobacteria; order Moraxellales; family Moraxellaceae; genus Psychrobacter; species Psychrobacter sp. TB55-MNA-CIBAN-0194. The sequence continues at coordinate 70,695 of NZ_JBEOOW010000010.1, forward strand.
GGGTAGGGGTCGCCTGTATAGCCCATACGTTGTAGGGCCTGATTGAACCATGCTTCACTATAATGCTTGTTTGACTCAAAGTTATAGAACACATAGCCCGTCTGTTCGGTTAAGGGTCGCATACGCTCGATAATAGCCATTGCTTGTGGTGACAGTGGGATAATATGATCTTGTCGCATCTTCATCTTAGCGGCTGGAATACGCCATACATTTTTATGATAATCAATCTCTGACCATTCAAAGTATCTCAGCTCTTTGGTTCGTACAAAGCATAGTGTCATCAGCTGTAAACCTGCTACAGTTTGCTTGTGAGCGTTTGGATGGTTATTGATGTACTGGTCAATATTGCGGAGTAGGTCGGGGAATTGGTGTTGTTCGACTGCTTTCATACGTTCGGCTTTATGTGGTCTGAGTGCCTTGTTACGTCCAATAGCAATATTGGTAATATCATAGCCCAGCGTGTTGATCGCATACTCAAAGATGGCGCTAATCAGCCCCATACACTTAGGTGCAGTTTCCGAGGTGTGTTTACCTTGTTGCTCGAAAGTGGCTTGAATGGCAAGACCTGTCTTAATAATGTCTTGCGCAGTGATCGCACCGATAGGGTAGTCACCTAGATGTTTTAAGATGTGATTGTCTAAGAACCCCTGCAGCTTTTGCACGTTCTTTACAGTGGTCTTGGATTTTTCGTCAAGATAGCTTTTCGCAATGACTTTGAATAAGTCTTTTTGCTCAAAGTTGTTCTTCTCAATGTTTTTGTGTTCGGTAGGGTCGATACCATCAGCCAATAATGCTTTTGCCTTGTCACGTTCTATACGCGCTTGCTTTAGGGAAACCTCGGGCTTGAATTTAGTATCAACCACTTGCGAAGAAAGCTTATAAGTACCGATATGATAGGTTTTTTGCTTTGGTTTGAGGTCTTTATCAGACTGATAGCGATAAGACATAACCCAATAAAGCGAACCTTTGGGATCGTAAATTAAGGAAAGGCTGTCACCGTCACTATACCTAACACGTTTGTCAGGTGCTGGCTGCTTAGCAATTGACTTAAGGCTATTGTCCGTTAGTAGGTAGTTTTTACGCTCACTCATCGTCGCATCCTAAAGCCGCATATTATAAATGTTGTGTATGTACAACAGTATGTACAACATTCTATAGGTGCTACTAGGTAATGACAAGTGATGTTGAAAGACAGGGGTTTAATCTATTGGGGGCTTGTAGAGGTTTCAGGTAATACTGGGGGAGGGTGAAACATAATGATTGGTGCGCTCGGCGGGAATCGAACCCACGACCCTCGGCTTCGGAGACCGATACTCTATCCAACTGAGCTACGAGCGCATAATATGCTGAACCAACGACTCTATTCACGGACACTCAATGGATAAATACTGCGCTAACCAACACAACATATCAATCAATAGTATGAATAATCAGTCGTATTACTAAGTATCGAATAAGTGTCGAAAAATAAAGACCGCTTAGTCTAACAAATAAAAACCATAAAGCCAATAAATGACGGTAGCGATTGATGTTTTTTAAGAAAAAACAAGATAGTCATTAAACAGGCATGGCAATTTACCTGTCTTTTCCCTTATAATGTCATGGAGAATTCATATTTATAATCACCGATTACAAGTGTGCTGGCACGCGGGATGGCTGTTTGCTATTGATGACCAAAGGTTATCAAAGGAGGATAGACAGAATGTCTGAGCTGTGCAGGCCTTTGTATACGTAATAAGAGAACGTGACGAATGAGAAAAGTAGTTATGTTATCGGCAGCTGCCATTCTAGGAATCGCTAGTATCGCGGTGAGCCAAGCTGAAAGTGTTGTAGAAACTCCTGCAACTGTCTCTGCTGTAGCAGACACACAGGAAGTCGTAGAAAATGCGCCTGAGCAGTCAGGCAATGATGCCCAAGCTGCTGCAGATACAACAGATGGCGCAGCTCCTGCTGATGAAGCCGCACCTGTAGATGGTGAAGCTGCTGAAGAAACAGCCGCTGCAGCACCTGCTGCTGTTGAAGAGCCGATTCCACAAGATACGCCACAAGTGCAAAAACTGATTGCACTATATCCTAACCTGATTGCTCGTATTCACCCTGTTGCTACCGTCTGCTTCGAAGATGATGAAGTGTGTGATGTGACGGCACGTGTTGCTGGCCCAGCACCTGGTGATGGACCTCGCGATGGTAAAGCGGTATACAATGCCGTATGTCATACTTGTCATGCAGCGGGCTTGCTAGGCTCTCCTGTCTTTGCTGATGCCGGCGCTTGGGGACCACGCATAGCAAAAGGTACAGATACTCTATATACCCATGCTATCAATGGTTTCAATGCAATGCCTGCCAAAGGTGGCGCGGATATCGTTGATGAAGAAGTTCAGAATGCTGTAGATTATATGATTGAAGCAGCAAGCTAATCTTTAACAAGTGCTTAGCTAAGCTTTTACGATAGATATCTATAAAGCGCCTATCTCATTCAATGGGATAGGCGCTTTTTTCATCATCAATATTATCAATATGAGACTTCAGCTGCACTGTAGTTGAAATTCGTCAATAGTAGCCTCATTTTATGACTTTACAGCATCTATTCTAGCTATTCGTCGTCTCAAAATATTTTTATATACATTTATAACAAACAAAGAGGTCTTCATGTCAGAAGTACCAGCACTTACGATAAAAAACTTATCCAAGACTTATGACAATGGGTTTTCGGCTCTAAAAGGAGTCGATCTAACTGTGCCACAAGGTGGATTTTTTGCATTATTGGGTCCCAATGGTGCAGGTAAATCAACCATGATTGGTATCATCAGTTCGCTGTTTAAGCCGACCACAGGCAGCGTGCATATTTTTGGTACTGACTTGTTGGAAAACCCTTCTGTCGCAAAGCAGTACCTCGGTATCGTACCGCAAGAGTTTAATTTTAATATGTTCGAAAAAGTCGAAGATATTTTGATCACACAAGCGGGATACTTTGGTATTCCTGCCAAAGAAGCCAAGCCACGAGCGAAACGACTACTAACAGCGCTTGGTCTATGGGACAAGCGTGATAGTAAATCGCGTGAGCTATCAGGTGGCATGAAACGCCGTTTGATGATTGCACGCGCATTGATTCATAAGCCAAAATTATTGATTTTGGATGAGCCAACTGCTGGGGTCGATATTGAGCTACGCCGCTCTATGTGGGAGTTCATGCAGCAGATTAATATCGAAGAAAAGACCACGATTATTCTAACCACTCATTATTTAGAAGAAGCCGAGCAACTGTGTAAGCGCATTGCTATCTTAGATCATGGTGAAATTCGTATCAATACAGAAATGAAAGATTTATTAGCACAGCTCTCGGTGGAAACATTCGTCTTTGATTTGGAAGTGCCGGTTAATAGTCAATTGGTTTTGACAGGTGTGACAGGAATAACCCAGCCGGATGATCAGACACTTGAAGTGACCTTGACGGAAGGTGAGTCGATGAATAACGTCTTCGCCCAGTTGTCAGAGCAGGGCATTACTGTGGGAAGCATGCGTAACAAAGCCAATCGATTAGAAGAGCTATTTATGCGTTTGGTAGACAAAAATATTCAAAGTGAAGACAGCATGAAGGAGGCGGGATTGTGAGTCAAGAAATGATAGATCCTAATAAAACCATGTCATTGAGCAAAAAGTGGATTGCATTTCGCACTATATTGTTGAAAGAAGTTCGCCGAATTTTGCGCATTTGGCCACAGACATTACTGCCACCAGTCATCACCATGAGTCTTTATTTTGTCATTTTTGGTAAAATGATTGGCTCGCGTGTCGGTGAGATGGGCGGAGTGCCGTACATGCAGTTCATCGTGCCTGGTTTGATTATGATGTCGATTATTACCAACAGTTACTCCAACGTGGTTTCGAGCTTCTTTAGTGCCAAATTCACCTCTAGTATCGAAGAGCTGTTGGTTTCGCCAGTATCCAAACATGCGATTCTGATGGGGTATATTAGCGGTGGTATCTTCCGTGGACTGGCCATTGGGGTTATTGTCTCAATCGTTGCGCTATTCTTTACTGACCTCGGTATTGAGCATGTGTTCGTGACCATATTTACGGTACTGGGCACCTCTATATTGTTTTCGCTTGGTGGCTTTATCAATGCCGTGTTTGCTCGCTCATTTGATGATATTTCTATCATTCCAAGCTTTGTATTGACGCCACTTACCTATCTTGGTGGTGTATTTTATTCGATGGAAAATTTGTCACCATTTTGGCAAAATATCTCATTACTGAACCCTATTGTTTATATGGTCAACTCATTCCGTTACGGTATCCTTGGCTATTCTGATGTCAATGTCTGGTACTCGATGGCTGCTATTTTTGTATTCTGCGCAGTGTTTTATACCATTGCCTATCGCTTACTCAGTAATGGCTCACGTGTGCGTTTGTAAATTGTGCGTTTATAATATGATAGCCATTAGTTTTATGAGTCGTCATTTCTCATAGTTAGCTTGTAATCAATAGACTGATAACCTTATCATAAGAGCCTAATATTGTTGGGCTCTTTTTTTATGCTTAAAATTTCTGTAAGAAGTATGAGTAAGGCGTGTGCAGCCACGTTATTAAGTACAATTACAAGCATTGCCATCGCAGCCCCATTTGCAACAATGGATGATTATGATTGGGAGGTCATAGAAGCCCCTATTTATCCTAACTTGGGTGAGACTTGTGATAGTAAAAATGAGCTGAAATATCGAGATTGCTTGGATCAGAGTGCGATGATTTATAATCAAAATCTCATCGAAAAACTACAGTTATCAAAATATATTTCTCGTCAGCTAAACCAAACCACTATTACGATACCCAATCATGAAGCTCCTATCATATTGACCGATAAGCCTGTACAAGATGAAGAGGGGGACGGCCTTAGATATGTTTATCTCATAAATCGCTACGATAAGGATAAAAATTGGCTTTATCTATCTGGACAAGTCTATGAAACTAATAACACCGTATTGGTTGATCTAAACACGGGTGTTATACAAGAGTTTGAAGGATCGCATTTGACACTTTCACCAGACATGACTTATGCAGCCACGGTTGAAGTCGAGTTTCCAGGAGAAGAAGAGGTTCTCATTTGGAAAAAGGACAAGTATGGTAGCTATCAATATGATAAAAATAATATAGATTATGATAAATTTCGGCAACACTTCAAGTTCTATGACAGTCGTGAGTATGGTCCAATGCCTTATAGTGCAAAGCTTGAGTGGGTTGCCAATGATAGCCTATTAGTAGATTTTTATTTTAAGATGAATGAGCATGACACTATTGCTTATCGAGTACGATTTAATTATGTGAAGACAGAGCCTACCTCAGACTGGCAAATGATTCCCATAAAATAACCTATTGCTGTAAAATGAATGGTTTTTATTTCATTGTATTTAGGCATGAAAGGTAAGTAATTTATGAGTATCCACGGTATTTTAGGTGAGCAAACCACGGACTATCCAACTGAGTATAGCCCAGAGACGCTATATCCTATCGCGCGAAGTATGGGACGTGATGTGATTGGCTGGCAAGATGATAAATTAACGGTTGGTGTTGATTGGTGGCAGGCATTTGAGATGTCTTGGTTGAACACGCAAGGTATTTCGCAAGTGGCCATCGCGCGCTTTGCGATTCCTGCTAGCTCACCGTTTATCGTTGAGTCAAAATCACTTAAGCTGTATTTAAACAGTATCAATTTTACCGAATTTGCCAGTTGGGCAGAGGTGCAGACGCTGATTGCTAAAGATTTATCAGCTTGTGTGCAAGCAGATGTCATTGTTGAGTTATTTGGCTTAGATGACGAGCAAGGCAATGAGCAGTCGGGATTATTAATTGCACAGCCTGAAGGCGTTTGTATTGATGAGGCCTTGGCAAACAGCAGTGAAAAAGTAGCGCTGTGTGAGTATCCTGATGCATCACTGCTGCGTGATAATGAAGCAGAGACGAGTGGCGAGAGTGTGATAAGTGACAGCACTCAGCCTTATACTTTTTATTCTAATTTGCTGCGTAGTAATTGTCCGGTGACCAATCAGCCAGACTGGGGTACATTAGCAGTATCGATTACGACGGATAAGCCTGTTAATGCGGCTAATATACTGCGTTATATTTTAAGTTTCCGTCAGCATAATGGCTTCCATGAGCAATGTGTCGAGCAGATATTTGCTGATTTGAGTCGATACTATGAGCCAAGCGCATTGATGGTTCGTGCATGGTACACGCGCCGTGGTGGTATCGATATCAATCCTTGCCGTGTCAGTGATATAACTCTCCTGCCACAGCCAAGCCGTTTAATTCGACAGTAAATAAATATCGATGTTATGAGTTGCAGTTACGTCCTATAATCAATTAACTTTATTCATCTAAGGTAAGGATACCAGTATGAAATTGAGAACTCATGTTATAACGGTAGTGGGTGTAGCTGTGCTATCTCTGTATACGATGTTATCAGCACAAGCGGCATCCGCCGAAAGTGAGTACACTTGTGAAGATGCCTATATGGAAGTGGCTTATGACTGTGGTAAAGATGCGGTCCAAGTTGAAAAAAATAGGCTTAACAAAATATACATGACTGCGTATCGCACCTTATCACCTACTCAAAAGCAGCAGCTTGATAAAGAACAGATTACTTGGCTAAAAGCTCGCAGCAAGCAGTGTGACTTTGAGCATGATGGCCCCATGAATAACACCGTGGTATATGCCATGATTAATTCTGATGTTTGCACCGCTAACGAGACACAGAAACGTAGCAAGGTCATTGCTAAAAGATATAATATTAAGTAGTTTTTTTTAGCTAAAGCACACGAGAAAAAAGCGCCTATCTCATTGAATGAGATAGGCGCTTTTTATGGCACAGTTTTTAAGACTAAAACTATTTACCGCTTACTTTCGCCATGACTTCTTCACGGCTTAGCATTTGCTTTTCTGCTTCACGGCGATTGACGTATTCGTATTTGCCTTCAGCCAAGTTACGGTCTGAAACCACGATACGATGTGGAATACCAATCAATTCTAGATCAGCAAACTTAACGCCTGGACGTTCATTACGATCGTCCAATAGCACGTTAACGCCTTGCGCTTTTAGTTCTTCATACAGAGCTGTAGCAGTCTGCATGACGGTCTCTTCTTTTGACTTCATCGGTATGATAGCGACTTCAAAAGGAGCGATTGAATCATTAACTGTTGGCGTCTTCGGCCACATGATACCGTTTTCATCATTATTCTGCTCGATAGCAGCAGCGATGATACGGCTCACACCGATACCGTAGCAACCCATCATTAGCGTGACGGGTTTGCCATCTTCACCAGAAACGCGGCAATTCATGGCTTGCGAGTATTTATCACCCAACTGGAAGATGTGACCGACTTCGATACCACGTTTGATTTTTAGCGTGCCCTTACCATCAGGAGATGGATCGCCTTCTTGCACATTGCGCACATCGACGATACGTGTAATACGTGTATCACGAGCCCAGTTCATACCGATCGTGTGTTTATTGATTTCATTAGCACCGCATACAAAGTCTGACAACGTAGCTGCAGAACGATCGACAAAGACAGGCATGTCTAGATCAACACCGATGTAACCTTTGTGCAAACCAGCCGCTTTTAGCTCTTCATCAGAAGCTAATGTCAGTGGCACATTGGCCTCTTCAATTTTTTCAGCTTTGATAGTATTGAGCTGATGATCACCGCGCAACACAACAGCAATCAGTTGTGGCTCATCATCTTCGTTATGACCGTGGACGATTAAGGTTTTGACCGTATTCTCTAACGGTACATCTAGATGCTCAGCCACCATTTTACAGCTGGTCATATCTTCTGTTAAGACGTCTTCGCGCTCCATTTTTGGCGGTTGACGCTCAGCAGTGCTTACCGATTCAGCCAGCTCAACGTTAGCCGCATAATCAGAAGAATCTGAGAATGCGATATCGTCTTCACCACTGTCTGCCAATACATGGAACTCATGAGAAGCAAAACCACCGATAGACCCTGTATCCGCTTGTACTGCACGGAAGTCTAAACCCAAACGGGTAAAGATGCGCGTATAAGCGTCATACATGTCATGATATGTTTTGGCCAATGAAGCTTGGTCAACGTGGAATGAATAAGCATCTTTCATCGTAAATTCGCGCGCGCGCATCACACCAAAGCGTGGACGAATCTCATCACGGAATTTGTTTTGAATTTGAAAGAAAGTAATCGGTAGCTGTTTATAACTACGTAGCTCACCTTGGGCAAGATTGGTAATGACTTCTTCATGCGTTGGACCAAGCACGAAATCACGATCATGACGGTCTTTAAAGCGTAATAGCTCAGGACCATAATCGTCAAAACGTCCAGTCGTTTGCCAAAGTTCAGCAGGCTGAGTCATCGGCATCAGCACTTCTTGTGCACCGATATTCTGCATCTCTTCACGAACAATGCGCTCGACTTTTTGTAAGATACGTAGCCCCATGGGCAGCCAAATATATAATCCAGAAGCGATTTTTCGAATAAGGCCAGCACGCACCATCAATTGGCTTGAGGCGATATCGGCATCACTTGGAGTTTCTTTTAATGTAGCAAATAAAAATTGACTGGCTTTCATAAATAAAGCGTAACCTTATCAACGATAAAAAATAAGAAGAAATAGTAGGATGTTGAGCGTATGGCTAATCGTTTCATGGCCGCCGCAAGCTTACCTTTATAACTTAGCAATTGACTAACATTCAGCGAATAAAAATGCTCATAAAGAGCATCTTAGTAAAACCGCTCTAATAATATAGAAGAGGGGAAATCTTGATTGATGCATCAGTATGCTGAAATACAAAATATTCAGGCTAAAAGCCTGATAGATACTTTGATACTGACATTTTATTCATACAATCTGACTATGTTAGGTAAAGTTTGCCTAAGACGCAATGACTTTTTGTCTTTTCAGACCGAACATTGCATAAAGGGAGTGATGAGGTTGTTATAACTCGATTATTTACCAGTTCTAAGCCTATTTTTAGCAAATATTGACGAATTTTTTGACTAGCAACCCATTAGTAATTATGTAGGGTATTGGTAGCTATTACTTGAAGTTACTTCGCGCAAATAGCATTTATATTTTACACCACAATCTGTCATGTGCTTCATACGATAAAACTTTGAGGATGCCTCTATGAATAGTCCTGATAATCGAACTCCTGTTAATACTACTAATACCAATCCACAGGCCAAAAAACCTATTGCCATGATGTCATGGATTGTGTTGCTTATCGGTTTATCTGCCATCGTTTTTGCGATTTACAGCATTCAAAACAGCACTAAAGAAGTGCCAATAGAAACCATTACTCGTGAGGGCGTGGTTACGCAAATTCAAAACTTAAATCGTTTAGAAACCGTTTCGTTTAGTGTTGATACCGTTATCACAAGCCAGCGTGGTGGTAGTTGGCAGAAGCTGTGGCAAGATGAGCAAAAAGGACTGTTCATTGCGCATGGACGTGTTGAGGCAGGGGTTGATCTGAGCGCGTTGACACCTGATATGGTACGTGTGGTTCAGCCTGTTGCATCCGATGTAAATGATGACCAAACATCGGAAGCTAACACGACGGAATCGACCATGCCACAAATCAATATCACCTTACCACCATCAGAGATATTCTCAGTGTATTTAGATGATATTGAGATTTATGATTGGCAGACTGGTGCATTTGGGATGATGCAAGTCGATCCAAAGATATTTGACCAAGCGCAGAGCATGGCTAAAAAAGAAGTCTTAGAGCGTGCCTGCCGCGGTGATGTAATGACGATGGCTCTACAAAATGCGCAGACGCAGTTGCAGCAACTGTTTGCCCTGACAGGTGCAGTCGTTACAGTGACCACACAAGGTGCAGGTGCATGTCAGTTTCCATCGGTTACGAATGGCTAATCTACTGTTTATTTTCCCTAAAATTAACCTTCTTTCTTAAACTCAGCAATGGTTAATAGGCGTACTGCTTTATGCTCAACCATCGGCACAGGGTAGTCAATATCGGCAAAGTCTCCTTTTTTACCGAGTGCTTTACGCATTTTCTCTTCTGAGTGCAGGATAGTAGCAGGGATGTCTTTTAGCTCAGGTAGCCAAGTCTTAATAAACTCGCCCTTTGTGTCATGGGTTTTGGCTTGGCTAAAGGGATTCATAATACGGAAGTAGGGTGCTGAGTCAGTGCCCGTAGAAGCGCTCCATTGCCAGCCGCCATTATTAGAGGCAAAGTCACCATCTATCAGCTGCTGCATAAAGTATCGCTCGCCCCAGCGCCAATCAATTAGCAAATCTTTAGTCAAAAACATCGCTGTAACCATCCGCAGGCGATTGTGCATAAACCCTGTTGCATTCAGACAGCGCATCGCGGCGTCAACTAGCGGTACGCCTGTTTTGCCTGTGCACCAGGTCTCAAAGTCATCAATATTGTATGACCAATTAATCTTAGTATCGGTCTCATGCTTATACGCTTGATGGCGAATCAGCTCTGGCTTATAGTCCAAGACATGACGATAAAAATCGCGCCATGCCAGCTCGCTTATCCAGCGATTGATGTCGTTGTTGTCGCTGTCGTTACCATGCAATTTTTCTTGAGCTTTATTTGCCTGTAGATAGCACAGTCTGGGGCTGATTGTGCCAATAGTGAGGTAAGCCGATAACTGACTGGTCGCATGCAAGCTAGGCACATCACGACTCACATCATAGTTATTGATATCCTCAGCGATAAAGTCTTCTAAACGTTGGCAAGCCGCTGTTTCACCAGCAGGATAGGCGTCACGAGCATTTTCGAGTTGGGCACTTGTATCTGTATTATTATCAGTTTCATTGCTGTTTAACTGTTTTTGATAGTCGTTGACCGTCTTTGTGCTGAGATTTTTTATCTCTTTTACCGTGCTTGCCGCATTTTCTGTCGGCTCTAAAGTCACGTTATTATTGTCACTAACAGCGGGTGCTTCATGCATTTGTATATCGCTCACCTCCAACGTATGTCGCCATTTTTTATAAAATGGCGTAAACACTTGATACATGCTGTCGCCATCGTTAGTCGTGATGGTTTGCGGTGGTAAGATACATTGATCATGCCATCGTACAAACTCAATATCGATTTTTGCCAGTTGCTCAGTTAATTGTTCATCACGATCGATTTCATTACCTTCGTACTCATGGTTGGCCATGATAGCGCTGATATGATTGGTATTGCAGATAGCTAATAGCGCGTCAATAGAGTCAGAAAAGTTTGGGCAAACCTGTACTGTTAAAGTGATGTTTAATTGTTCTTGCAGTTTTTTTGCGAGGATAGGCAACGTACGGGCGATGTGGTCGACTTGCACAAGCGATGTATCATGGGCTTGCCACTGCTCAGGCGTGAGAAAGAATATGGCACTGACTCGTGCATTATCTTCGTTTGCCCGTTCACAAATCGCAGCCAAGGCGGTATTATCATGAACTCGTAGGTCACGACGAAACCACATCAAGTAATGCGGCGGATTTGCACTAGTTGCCTTACCACTATCACTGTCGTTGCAGTCAGTTGGATTGGCCGTTGCCGATGCAGTCTTAGACATTCAAGTATTCCTGTATTAATCAATCGCAATCATAAACAAAACTGGGAATAAAAGTATGCTAGGATAAGTTTTTGGATGCAATGGCTTTGCTGTTTGATTAACAAAACCTCATCACATATAACGATTTACCTTTAGCTTGAACCTATCTAATGCCGTTATAATCGGTGTCATATTTAGTATCATGAAATGCAAGGTCACAAAATGCACGTCAAGTTCTGCGGTTTTACTCAGCTTAGTGATATACAGACTGCGACACAGTTGGGAGTTGATGCGGTCGGCTTGGTGTTTTATCCGCCCAGTCCGCGTGCCGTGACGCTAGCGCAAGCCCAGATATTAAGTACTGCCTTGCCTGCTTTCGTGAGCGTGGTGGCGTTGGTGGTTAATATGCATCAAGATGAGTTAGTCGAACTGGCAGACAATGTGTCTTTTGATATCATACAATTCCATGGCGATGAGAGTGCTGAGCAATGCCAACAGCTGGCGAGCACAGTCAATAAACGCTGGATTAAAGCGTTGCGTGTCAATGCCGATACGGATAGTGCTGCTAGCGTGAGCGCTCAGATTGACGAGTTTGCCAAAGCAGGAGCGAGTAGTATCTTATTAGATGCCTACCATCAGCATAAATACGGTGGTACGGGTGCACGCTTTGATTGGAGTCTCATACCGCAAGACAGCTCGCTACCAATTATCTTAGCGGGTGGTCTGACTGCTGATAATGTCGCTGCGACTTTAGAGCTGCCTATTTACGCTGTCGATGTCAGTGGCGGTATTGAGATAGATAAAGGTAAAAAAGATCCTGCAAAAATGCGCGCCTTTATGAAAGCAGTAAAACGCGATCGATGGCAAAACGCGACGCCTAGCGAACCTTCGAACACAAGTAGCTAGTTTTATATCAGCTCAATAGCTCGTTACTTAAACTATTTCTCCCTGATTTATCCCAAAAAATACCACTTATTACAGTAGGAATTACCATGAGTCATGTCGATAACAATAATTTATCTGCTACTGCACAAGCTATCAATACCTTTACCAATCCAGCGGACGTACAGGATTTTAATCAATACCCTGATGCCCGTGGACATTTTGGCGTACATGGCGGTCGCTTTGTCTCTGAAACGTTGATGGCCGCCCTAGAAGAGCTAGAGGCGCTATATACCAAAGTAAAAGCCGATCCTGCATTCTGGGAAGAGTATCACAATGATTTGGTCAATTATGTCGGTCGCCCAACACCGCTTTATCATGCCAAGCGCTTGAGTGATGAGATTGGTGGGGCGCAGATTTATTTTAAACGTGAAGATTTAAACCATACTGGCGCACACAAGGTCAATAACACCATCGGACAAGCACTGCTTGCCAAAATGTGTGGCAAGAAACGTATCATCGCTGAGACTGGCGCAGGACAGCATGGTGTAGCGACAGCGACGATTGCAGCCCGTTTAGGACTTGAGTGTATCGTTTACATGGGTGCGGACGATGTCGAGCGCCAAAAAATGAACGTCTATCGTATGCGCTTGCTCGGTGCGACAGTTGTGCCGGTCACTTCTGGTTCACGTACGCTCAAAGACGCCATGAATGAAGCCATGCGCGACTGGGTCACCAACGTCGATAGTACGTACTACATCATCGGTACGGTTGCAGGCCCGCATCCTTATCCGCTACTGGTTCGTGATTTCCAAGCAATCATTGGTAAAGAAGCACGCATTCAGCATGTAGAAAAAACAGGTAAGTTACCGGATGCCTTGGTTGCTTGTGTCGGTGGTGGCTCAAACGCGATTGGTTTGTTCTTTGACTTCCTCAATGATACTGATGTCAAAATGTATGGCGTCGAAGCAACAGGTGATGGCATCGAAACTGGTCGTCATTCAGCGCCACTAGCGGCTGGTCGTATCGGCGTGCTACACGGCAACCGTACTTACCTAATGGCAGATGATGAAGGTCAAATCCAAGAGACGCATTCTATCTCAGCAGGTCTTGATTATCCTGGTGTGGGCCCTGAGCACAGCTTCTTAAAAGACATGAAGCGTGTTGAGTATGTGGGCTGTACTGACAAAGAATCGTTGGAAGGCTTCCATGAAGTTACGCGCAAAGAAGGTATCATTCCTGCGCTTGAATCTGCTCATGCCGTTGCTTACGCACTAAAGCTAGCGAAGACAATGACACCTGATCAGACTATTATTGTGAATATGTCAGGTCGCGGTGACAAAGATTTGCATTCAGTGATGAAGGCGGAAGGGATTGAGTTGTAGTAGCTTTTATATGCTATTAATCTACATCTTATAAGAAAAATGGCTCAGCGCCCCTTATTACTTAATTTACTCAATAGAGATTATTTAATGAGGGGTCAAATGAGTCGGTTTATAACAATTAAGAGACCACTATGACTAGAATTGAAAGCACTTTTGCAACTTTAAAATCACAAAATAAAAAAGCCCTCATTCCTTATGTGATGGCAGGCGACCCCAATCCAGCGACGACAGTAGGCTTGCTACATGACTTAGTGAAGCATGGCGCAGATATGATCGAAGTTGGTCTGCCATTCTCTGACCCAATGGCTGACGGCCCTGTGGTCGCTTTGGCTGGTGAGCGTGCATTGGCTGCTGGCACGAGTACTCGTGATGCGCTAAAAATGGTCGAAGAGTTTCGTCAAACAGACACACAAACACCAATTATCCTGATGGGCTATCTCAATCCAGTTGAAATCATCGGTTATGATAACTTCGTGGCGCTATGTGAGCAGTCAGGTGTTGACGGTATCTTGATGGTTGATTTGCCACCAGCAGAGGCGGGCAGCTTCACGCAGCACTTGACTGATCATTCGATGAATGAGATTTTCTTGCTATCGCCAACGACTTTGCCTGAGCGCCGTGAGCAAGTATTGACGCATTGTGGTGGTTATATCTATTATGTGTCATTAAAAGGTGTGACAGGTTCGGCCACGCTCGATACTGACGCTGTTGCGACTCAAGTCAAAGCCATCAAAGCAGAGACGGATTTGCCGGTATGCGTCGGTTTTGGTATCCGTGATGGTGCCTCTGCCAAAGCGATTGGTACTCATGCAGATGGCGTGATTGTTGGCAGTGCGCTGGTACAGAACTTTGCTGATATAGATGCTAATGATGCCGATGCTGTTGCAGCTGCTCAGCAACAAATCATGGTAAAAATGGACGAGTTACGTGGTGCGCTTGATAGTTTGAGTGCCTAAGTTAAGTAACGTTAAATTATCGTCATTTAAGTTTTCGTTATAGTGCTAATAGCGTTATTTATAGACAGTAGCGTCTATAAATAACAATGTTTATAAAGACACTGTCAAATGACTTTGCTAAAGTTAGTTTACGTGTGTAAACTAACATCACACATAAATTGTTACAGTTTCGCGTAGGCGTGCCTTATAACTGCTCATGTTATGACTGTATGTGACTTTTAAATTTACTCTTAGGGACAAGTGAATGAGCCAGCTTGTCGATAAGCCTTTGATAATGGCGAATAATATGACTGATACGATAACAAAACCTGATATGACTACTTCTAATAATGCTGAGCCTAACAATAACATTGCTGGGCAATCTTGGTTTAATCGCCCGATACCAGGCGTTAAGCAGCAATTGACTGCACCATTAAGCGCGGTAGAGACTGAACCATCAACTAAATGCAGTAACTGTCATTCGATGATTACCAATACATCGCTGATTTTCAACAGTTATGTGTGCCCACATTGCGATCATCATTTACCGATGAGTGCTCGTGAGCGCTTAAACTGGCTACTTGATCAGGTCAACGGTGAACTTGGACAAGAATTCGTTGCAAAAGATCCGCTGCGTTTTGTGGATAGTAAGCCGTATCCTGCACGTATGGCTGAAGCACAAGAAAAAACAGGTGAGTCTGAGGCGCTGATTGTGCTGTATGGCAAGCTGCGCAATCTCGATGTGGTGACTTGTGCGTTTGATTTCCGTTTTATGGGTGGCTCTATGGGGTCAGTCGTTGGTGATCGTTTTGTGCAAGCTGCCGAAAAAGCGCTAGAAGATAAAGTACCTTTAGTGTGTTTCGCTGCTTCTGGTGGCGCACGTATGCAAGAAGGCCTGTTGTCATTGATGCAAATGGCACGAACAGCTGCTGCGATTGAGCGTTTGAGAATTGCCGGTATTCCGTATATTGTTGTCTTGACCAATCCTGTCTATGGTGGCGTGACTGCTTCACTTGCTATGCTTGGTGATATTCATTTAGCTGAACCAAAGGCGATGATTGGCTTTGCAGGCAAGCGCGTGATTGAGCAGACGGTACGTGAGACATTGGAAGAACCGTTCCAGCGTGCAGAGTTCTTATTAGAACATGGCGTAGTGGATGAAGTGGTACATCGTCATCAGATGATTGAAACGATCTATCGCTTGTTGGCAAAGTTAAGCCGCATGCCTAATGTTGATGCTTGATACATTGTAGATGCTTCCTTCCAAATAAGCAGGTGGTTGGTATAACTGCCTAGTATAGTGCTACTATCTATAAATATGCAGAACTCCCTAATAGCATTTATCGTCATACAACGGTAAATGCTATTTTTGGTTTTGGTCAGGTAGTTATATACTAGGGCTTATCTTCTAATCGATGACTTTCTAACTGATAGCTTTCTAATCACCAATTTTCTATTCGAATATTTCAATATAGGTTTCATCTATGTCTGACACTTCACTTTCTAACCCGAATAGCCCTAATGAGAATGCCAGTTTGACGGAATGGCTTGATTACATGCAGCAGATACACGTGTCGGCGATAGACATGGGGTTGTCGCGCGTATTGCCAGTTGCTGATGCCTTAGGCGTAGTACAGTCAGCTAAAGACGATGCGTATGTGTTTACGGTGGCAGGCACCAATGGTAAAGGCTCGACGACTGCTGTCATTGCACAAATGTGTCAAGCAGCAGGTTATAAAACAGCTTTATATCAATCACCGCATTTGAGTGTCTTTAATGAACGCGTGCGCATCAATGGCGAGATGGTCAGTGACCAAGTCTTGATTGCTGCCTTTAGCAAAGTAGAAGCGGCACGGCTACAGTGTGATTTGACCCTATCGTTTTTTGAGATGACAACACTGGCGGCATTGTTAATATTTGCTGAAGCAGATTGTGATGTGTGGGTGTTAGAGGTTGGGCTAGGTGGTCGTCTAGATGTGGTCAATATTATTGACCCTGACATGGCCGTGATTACCAATATTGCAATCGATCATGTCGACTGGTTAGGTGACAATGTGGAAGATATCGGCGCAGAAAAAGCAGGTATATTGCGTGATGATATCAGCCTAATCTATGGTGCTGTTGAGATGCCGAACAGCGTTCAGCAAGCGATTGATAAGCATCAGGCAAATTGTTATCAAGTAGGGCAAGACTTTAGCCACCGCGACATTGATGCAGCGACGTGGCAATACAGTAATGCTGCTGTCACTATGCAACTGCCGCGCCCAGCATTATCGTTGACCAATACGGCCAATGCATTATCAGCAGTACTCGCAAGTCCGTTGAATGTCGATACCCATGCTATCGAGGCAGCGTTGCAAACGGTCAAGTTAGCAGGTCGATTTGATTATCGCGAGATAGATAATCGTCATTGGTTATTTGATGTGGCGCATAACGAGCAAGGTGTTGAGTTTTTATTAGCGCAATTACTACCGCTTTGGCAGCAGCATGTCGCAGATCAAAATACCGCTGAACATGCTGATAGCGCACCTGCCACCATTAAAATGCTGTTTTCCATGTTAGCTGATAAGGACATTGAAAAAGTCGTACAGCGTTTAACCGAGGCAGGATTACCAATTAGTGAGTGGTTTATTGCTGAAATTGACTATCCACGGGCAGCCAGCACTGAGCATTTGCAGGGTATACTAGTAAATCATGTCGATAGTGCTCAAGTACATGAATTTGAGCGTTTGCAAGCCGCGACTTATGCAGTCAGAGCGGCCAGTCAACCGCAAGACTTAATCGTAGTATGCGGCTCTTTCCATACGATAGGAGAGGCTCTATCTGCACTGGATGCTGATAATTTAAGTTAAACTGGTCGCTGTTTAATGTTAATCTTAACGGTAGCGTGATGGCAGACAGTATAGAAAATATGCTTTATAATCAAAATGCTTCAGAGCATTGAAACTAAGAGCACTGACATTAAAAGATCGATAGTGCATTTGGAAATTGATACATGTAACCCGCGGCAATCGCTAGTCATCAAAGCTCTCTATGATATAACTCTCTACGATATAACTTTGAGACGACAGCTGCGCCGCTCAATCAACCTTATTACCAACTAAGAGACGTAAACGGATGAATTTTTCGAGACAAGCCTTATTGGGCATTGGGATGATTTTAGGCGGTAGCGTGATGCTATACGCTATGGTGCAACAGATTGGCGATAGCAGCGATGAGCAGCCTGCGCCAACCTCAGCGATTGTAGATACGCCAAGTACTGAGCAAGCAGCTGCGCAGCCGTTAACGACTGACATCGAGACAGAAAAACGCATCTTGGCACAGAAACAAAAAGAGCGTGCTGCTCGTGTCGCAGAGCAAGAAAAGCGTGCACAGCAATTTTTGACAGAACAAGAAGCCGCCGAAGCAGAAGCATTGGCGAAAGCACGTGCTGAAAGCCAGCAATATGTGGCCAATAGTGCACCAGCCGTTGACGAGACTGAAAGTACAGAAGCGGCAAAAGAGGTCGCTAAAGACCTAACCGTCCAACCTCGTACGGATAGTGAGTCGGCTGCTGATGATAAGAAGTCTAGTGATGCTGAAAAGCAAAAAGCTGCTCAAGCGCAACAAGAAGCAAAGCGACAAGCTGAAATTAAAGCAGAAGCCGCTGCTAAAAAGTTAGCTGATAGTAAAAAAGCGGCTGAGGCAAAGAAACAAGCAGAAGCTAAAACACAAGCAGAGGCAAAAAAGCAGGCTGAAGCACTAGCAGAGCAAAAGCGAATAGCTGCCGAAGCGGCTAAGGCTAAGAAAGAGCCACCAAAATCACCTTCTGACTATGAAGTAAAAAGAGGTGATGGGCTCATTAAGCTAGCAAGACAATACAACATGCCGGTAGAAGTATTGGCTCAAGCCAATAATATCTCGCCACTGTCCTCGTTACAATTGGGTCAAAATATAACGATTCCATCACGTGCTCAAGTGCAACGATTAGAACGTGAAGCCGCCGCTGCTGAGGCCAAGCGTCAAAAAGAAGAAGCCTTAGCTAAGAAAACAGCAGAAGCCAAGCGGGAAGCGCAGCAGAAACTCAGCGAAGCTCGTAAAGAAGTCAAAGAGACAGATGCGAAGGGTAGCTTTGGGGTACAAGTGGCCTTGGCGAATGATCAGAACAGAGCGGATGATTTGGTAAAAAAGTTCCAAGCAGCAGGCTATCAGGTTAAAACCAGTCGTACCAGTCGCGGCGTCCGAGTCGTGGTCGGCCCTGAGCGTGGTAAAATCGCAGCCTTGGCGCTAAAGGATAAGATTAATAGTGACCCTAAAGTGAATACAACGGGCGCTTGGGTCTTATACTGGTGATAGCTGGTTTACTAAGCCTGTATTCTAGGACACGCCCTAGTATATTGAATTAAACATATCATCATCACGAAAACACGACATCTACTGTCGTGTTTTTTGTTTTATCGTTTGCCGATTTGGGTCAGCTTGGTTACGATAAGCACCGTTTTTCTCTATTTCTCTTTTTATAACCTGTCAGTCTATAAGGGCTGCCTTGCCGTGGTCAGTTATGTGTCGACTCTTCTACAAGATCGCCATAACTATCTGACCGCTTTAATCATGTATAAGGTAAAACCATGTCATTTGGTGTTATATTTTTAATCTTAGCCGTTGGATTTTTAGGGCTAATTACCGTACCAAAGCTGTTAGAAAAACGTGTAGTCGTCGAGCCTGATCCAAAGCCTGTACGCGGCGATGAGTTGGCTATTTGGCCGTTTGCACCGATGCCGATCATGACGGATACTGAGGTAATATTTTTTAATAAGTTAAAAAATGCGCTGCCTGAATATCACATATTTGTCCAAGTTCAGCTATCACGAATCATTGAAGCCAATAGTAGTGAGACATCAGAACGTAGCTTCTGGTTCAATCGTATCTGCCGACAGAGCGTTGACTATGTGATCGTGGATGTTGATGCTCAGACCACGCTGGTGGCTATCGAGCTGGATGACTGGACGCATAGCAGCAAAGCGCGGCAAAAGGCTGATGACAAGAAAGACAAAGCGCTTGCCAGTGCAGGTATTGCGATGGTGCGCTTTCATGCGGAGCGTATGCCCAGTGCAGATATGCTTAGATATGAGCTGATGCAGGTGATTGAAAGTTATTAAGTTTTTCCGTTTTAAGTATCTAGGTTAGCTAGGATGCTTCATCTATTTGGTTTGGTTGTTTGGGACAAATCACGATTGGTCTATCACCCACAAAATATAACCCTGTCGCAGGCGGTTCATTATCTGACCGAACCGTTTGCGTTTGACACGCATCATAAAAGCCGCGCTTGGTAAACCATTCAATATAATGCGCAGCTCGTAATGATGTCATATCGATGGTAGCGAGATTAGCCATATCATTCTTATCGCACCATTCATGCATCGGAAAGCTCGGTGCTAGCCAAACAGGGTAGCTAAAGTTATTGGTATCTATTGGCAAAAAGAATCGTCCTTTTATAATGCCATAACGTTTATCAATTTTAACTTGTCCATGATTGTCAGTATCTACCCACACCGCCCGAAACTGCTTGGTCTGCATGTGTGTCATCTTGCGCTGTAGGTTGTCATTGGCATTAATCCCCACCCAGTTCACAGGCTCAAACGGTGCTGACCCCATAAAAAACTTAATGGCCAGCTCCCAATGCTCAACCAGCTTGTCTTGATGATTGTACAAGATTAAATCTATCTCACCAGTTGTCTGCTTGCCGTTAAATAACTGTACGTTATTAGCGAGCGTCTCGTACAAATGCAGCTTGCGCGCAAATCCGTCTTCTAACCAAAATGACAGCAACCCTTCAAAATGAAATCCTAATCGATTGGGACTTGGGCGCTTGAGTAAATAGCGAGTCAGCGCTTGATAATCAGGAGTGGTATCCAGCTCTGTTAACCGCTGCTCATACGCCTCAAACTGCGCCTGCCAAAAGTGAGCGCTATGAACTGAAATAGCATGTGTATTCTCATGCGGTGCAAAGTCTATCCACTGCGTTAAGACATTAGGACAAGCTATCGCATAAGCCAAATCACGCACATAGGGACGGCGGTAACGCTCCCAAGGGGCATCAGCTATCAGGCAGTTAGGTGTGGGCTGAGCGATAGACTCGGACATAGGTTAAACCAATGTAAAGGTGTAGCATTTACCCTAACGTCTCGCTCTATAAAAGTCTATAGGATACGAGTATCGGCTAGGGTAGTGCTCAGTCCTTTAGTTTTAAAACATGATGTTAATGTGATGGATATGAATGCTGATATCAGGTGGTGATAGTAAGTAAGGCAATAGAATGCTAAGTACCGTTTTTAGTATTGGCAGTATCCACTTTGAGAAGTTGCTAGGTACGCTATGCGGTGGCTGTTGTTCTAGATTAAGTGGGGTGTGATCTTTCTGGGTCATTATTTAGCTCCATATTTACCGTAACTTGATTGCTACGGCTGGTATGGATGTATTCTATGAAATAGGATAGTTCGATAGTTCTATATAGAAAATGGCAGAGTTCTATAGAACTTCATCAGCCTTCTTTAACCATTTTGCAATAAAGTCTTTTTTAACTGACAGCCCTAGTCCTTCGGCTTTCGCTTGAATAAGCTTATTAAGTTCTCCATAAGGATCGGCTAGTTCTTCTTTATCATATTCAGCCATTTTGATAAGTGTGGTCACTAATGCTTGCATAGAGGCTACACTTTTATGGTGTGTTGGCTCGTCATTAGCTGACTTGTCTTCTATTTCAGTTTTGGCTTGTGCTAGTTGGCTTTCAAGGCCTGCTATCTTTTTTCTTAGTTTCTCGATAACTTCGGTATCGGCTTCGGTTTGGTTAAAAAGTTTGTCTAGGTCTAATTTTGGATAAAGCAAATCGTGAAAAGTAATTGAAAGATCATCTTTTATTTTACGGTAATCAAGAACGTCATTTTCGAAGATTTCTTGCTTTCCCTCTACATGATAAGGCTCAACAGTACAGTTGATTACATTGATACTGTTTGAACAGTTGTTTTCAATCAGCTTGTTAAAACTCTTATCATTGACAAAATAATGCCCTCCATAAATCATATTACGATTGATATCTGATAAACCTATCTCATAGGTAATTAAGCTACCTGACTTCCTTGTTGTTACTGCTTTTTCTAACCAATCCACATTACCACTATAATAAAATACTGGATGCAATTTATCGTTTCGCACAAGTTGAATAATAGTTTCAAGTAGTCTATTTTGGTCTATTGAACATTCTAAATTAAAATCATAGTCACATTTATCTGTTAAGTATTCGGCAACATTATTCAATGTTAAAAATTCCTGAATATGATATAAAGCCACATTTCACCTCATACCCCAAACCTAAAAAAGGTGTAAGGCGCTGGCATCGTTTGAGGTGGTAAAAATGCCGTTCAGGTAATTAGCCCTAGCCTTACAGGATTTTTTATTATTTTTTGCTCTATCAACTATCACCAGTCAAATTTAGCACAAAAAAAAGCCAACCATTGAAAACAATGATTGGCTTTTATCTTTACTACTATGTTTGGTCGGAACGGCAGGATTTGAACCTGCGACCACTACACCCCCAGTGTAGTGCGCTACCAGACTGCGCTACGCCCCGAGTGACTGACTATTTTACGCAAAATTATGTATATTGCAAGGGCTATTTATAGTAGCCAAAATCTATCACATTATTTTGCCTATTACAGTCAGCTGAACCAACCAGTAGCTTGCCTTAACCCAATAACTCTTTTAGGATTTGGTTTACTTGCTGCGGATTGGCACTACCGCGACTGGCTTTCATCACTTGACCGACCAGACCGTTAAAGGCTTTTTCTTTACCGCCACGATACTCATCGACCATCGCTTGGTTTTTCCCAATAACGTCTTCAACGATGGCTTTAATAGCGCCAGTGTCGGTTTCTTGCTTGAGACCTTTTTCTTCGATGATCTTATCGGCTGCATCATCAGCATCGCCGCCTTCACGCTCGTATAGAGCACTAAAGACTTTCTTAGCCAGTTTGCCAGATAGCGTGTCATCTTTGATGCGTTTTAGCATACCAGCCAATTGCTTGGCGCTGATAGGGGAGTCAGTGATTTCTTTGTCATCTTTGTTCAGTGCGCCGAGCAAATCGCCCATGACCCAGTTGCCTGCCATTTTGGCATCTGATTGTCCCACTTCTGCGACCACGTCTTCGAAGTAATCGGCAATTTGACGGCTACCAGTCAAGATACGAGCATCATATTCTGATAGACCAAGCGCTTCTTCAAAACGTGCACGACGGGCTACAGGTAGCTCAGGCATCGCCGCTTTAATCGCATCAACCGTATGCTGCTCGATACGGACAGGTAGCAGGTCAGGATCAGGGAAATAGCGATAGTCGTTGGCATCTTCTTTAGAACGCATCACACGAGTTTCATCGCGCTCTGGATCATATAGCATCGTCGCCTGAACGACTTTGCCACCGTCCTCTAAGATATCGATTTGACGCTCGATTTCACGATTGATAGCGCGTTCGATGAAGCGGAACGAGTTTAAGTTTTTAAGCTCAGTACGCGTACCGAGATCATAACCAGGTTTGCGTATAGAGACGTTACAATCACAGCGGAACGAGCCTTCTGCCATGATAGCATCAGAAATACCCAGCCAAGTCACCAACTGATGAATCGCTTTGATGTAGGCAAGCGCTTCATGAGCAGAGCGCATATCAGGCTCAGAGACGATTTCAATCAGCGGCGTACCAGCACGGTTGAGATCGACGCCAGTCATACCATCGACAGCATCATGCACTGATTTACCAGCATCTTCTTCTAAATGCGCGCGGGTGATGCCCATACGTTTAGGGTATTCGTTCTTATCCCCTTCATTGACCACGACATCGATGTAACCTTCGCCGACGATCGGGTTGGCCATCTGAGTGATTTGATAGCCTTTAGGCAAATCTGGATAGAAGTAGTTTTTACGGTCAAACGTATTAAATAGACCTAACTCAGCGTTGACGCCGATACCGAATTTTAGCGCGCGATCGACCACGCCAGCATTTAGCACTGGCAACACACCAGGCAAGCCCAAGTCTACGATGCTGGCTTGGCTGTTTGGCTCGTGACCAAAGTCAGTCGGCGCACTTGAGAATATTTTACTTTCCGTGTTCAACTGGCAATGAATCTCAATGCCGATGACGACTTCATAACCATCAACGAACAGCTCTTTACGCACGGCGTGCTCGCGGACGGCATTGTTATCAGTAGTAGTTGCTGTATTCATTATACCGTCTCCTTTGCGATGGCAGAGTGCTGTAGATGATGATCCGTATGCTGCTGGAACAGATGCGCGGTCGTGAGCAGTTGACTCTCTTGCCAATGCTTACCGATTAATTGCAAGCCAATTGGTAGACCGTCTGAGGTCAAACCGACTGGTTGGCTAAGCGCAGGCAGACCCGCTAAGTTGACCGCGATGGTATAAACGTCACCTAAGTACATGGTCGCAGGGTCGAGATTATCACTGAGCCTGTAAGCAGCCGTTGGTGCGGTTGGACTGGCAATCACATCACAGCTAGCAAATGCTTCATCGAAATCTTTAACGATTAAGCGGCGAATTTTCTGTGCTTTCGTATAGTAAGCATCGAAGTAACCAGCCGATAGCGCATAAGTGCCGGTCAAGATACGACGCTGTACTTCAGGCCCAAAGCCTTCAGAGCGTGAGCGCGTGTATAGATCGATCAGATCCGTTGGGTTTTCACAGCGATAGCCGAAACGTACGCCATCGAAGCGAGATAGGTTTGATGATGCCTCGGCAGGCGCTAGCATGTAGTAAGTGGCAAGCGTGATTTCAGGATCAGTGATGTTCACTTCTACAATGGTCGCGCCCAGCTCTTCATATTTGTTCAGAGCCGCACGTGCTGCTTGTTCAACTTCGCTATCAAGCCCTGCACCAAAGTATTCTTTAGCCACACCAATACGCAAGCCAGCAAATGGTTTGTCACCAGCAGCGGCTTCTGCATCGTTGATGTCTTGTACATAGTCAGGCATGTCATATTTGATCGAAGTCGCATCGCGTGGATCGTGACCAATCATTGGCTGTAGCAGGTAAGCGCAATCTTTAGCGCTGCGTCCCATGCTACCAGCTTGATCCAGACTTGAAGCGTAGGCAATCATACCAAAGCGTGACACTCGGCCATAGGTAGGCTTGATACCGGTTAGGCCGCAGAATGAGGCTGGCTGACGAATAGAGCCACCCGTATCACTACCGGTAGCAACTGGAACGAAGCCAGCGGCAACGGCAGCAGCACTACCACCTGATGAACCGCCAGGGACACGCTCTAGGTTCCAAGGGTTTTGTACGGTGCCATAGTATGAGCTACTGTTGTCTGAGCCCATGGCAAACTCATCCATATTGAGCTTACCCAAGCTAATCATGCCTGCTTTATCGATGTTAGAAACGATAGTGGCATCATAAGGCGACACAAAGTTGTGTAGCATCTTTGAGCCACAAGTCGTCAATACGCCTTGGGTACAAAAGATGTCTTTGTGTGCCATAGGGACGCCGAGTAGTGGACGCTGATCGCCTTGTGCACGCATCTCGTCTGCCGCTTTTGCTTGTGCGCGTGCTGTCTCAGAGGTGTGAGTGATAAAGCTGTTAATTTTGCTGTCTAGCGCATCGATACGCTTGATATAGTGTTCTGTCAGCTCAAGGCTACTAAATTGTTTGTCTTGTAAGCCCGTAATAAGCTGCTGGGTACTTAATAAATGAAGTTCAGACATAAGGTGTCGTCCGTCAAAATGTTAATAACATAAAATCGAATGAAATAAAGGAAGAGAAATAACCGACCGCTTACTCAATCACTTGTGGTACCAAATACAAACCGTCTTCAATGGCTGGCGCGACCGATTGATTGCGTTCGCGGTTGATATCGTGTTTGGCAACATCGACACGCAGCTCTTGGCAGGCTTCATGGATGTTCGATAATGGTTTGATATCAGTGGTATCTACGTTAGCAAGCGTATGCATAAGCTTTAGTACTTTACTGATGTCGTCGGCATAGTTATCGGCCGTAGTCTCATCGACACCTAAACGCGCAAGGCTGGCAACTTCTAGTATTTCTTCACGACTGACGTTGCTGTCAGACGTTGTTGGCTGCTGTGACATAGTTTCTCCAGTGAAGGACAGTTTTTGTTAGATTTGGGTACTAGTTAGATTTAAATAATAGATTAGATACTGAACAGGTACTAAGATAAAATCTGATATAGAGTTACGTTATTATAAAGCATCTGACCTAAGTTTACAGAGCATGACGCTTGATTGATGCACAATATCAACCAAGAGCAAGTGATTTGCAAAATTGACTGAATAATTCACGGTTGATTTCCAATTGCTTCCCCATTATGTTCTGAAATACGTTACAGTATGCACTTGTGCTATTAAGCAAAACCTCATCTGCCTGTAGAACCCTTGTTAGTTATTGAATTAAATGGTGTTTCATTAGATTTGAGCGATAGAGACTGCTATTTCAAACTTTGAAACAACTTTTAACGTTTAAGACTAAATTCCTTACTTATTGATGCAAATACCTGTGTTTTTTTTGAGCTAAATAGGTATAATTTAGCTCGATTTTTTCATTTCATCATTATTGCTTAGGTTTGGCTTGTTGCGATGTTCAGCTTTCGCTTCAGGTAATGTCTAATGACGACCTGCTCAACACTGACGAGTAACACCTCAGTCAATCTCATTCGCCTCATTCGTAAGACGCTGGATATATTAGTCATGAACCTGTTTGGATTTTTATCAAATAATATCGCTATCGACCTCGGTACTGCGAACACCCTCATTTTTATTCCTAATAAAGGTGTCGTACTTGACGAGCCTACGGTAGTGGCGCTACGAAGTAATCGTACGCAAAACCCTACTGTTGCTGCTGTTGGTATCGATGCCAAGCAGATGCTTGGTCGTACACCTTCCAATATCACGGCGATTCGCCCACTAAAAGACGGCGTGATTGCTGACTTTGAAGTGACCCAAAAGATGCTCAAGCATTTTATCATGAAGGTAAAAGCCAAGCGTTTTATGGCACAGCCTAATGTGGTCGTTTGTGTGCCTTGTAAGTCTACCCTAGTTGAGCGTAAAGCGATTCGTGAGGCAGTATCATCAGCAGGCGCTAGCAAAGTATTGTTGCTAGAAGAGCCAATGGCGGCAGCGATTGGTGCGGGTATGCCAGTTCACGAAGCCAGTGGTTCTATGGTCGTTGATATCGGTGGCGGCACGACTGAGATTGCTGTTATCGCTCTATCTGGCTGCGTCTACGCTGAGTCTATCCGTATCGGTGGCGATATTTTTGATGAAGCAATCATTACCCATGTACGCCGTACGCACGGTTGTGTCATTGGTGAGACGACCGCTGAGCGTATCAAAAAAGAAGTTGGCTCTGCACTGAACGAAGAAGGCCAGTTAGAAGTAGAAGTGCGTGGTCGTAGCATGGCAGAAGGCGTGCCAAAAACGTTCACAGTCAATTCAGAAGAAGTACAGAAAGCACTAAGTGATCCATTGAGTGGTATCGTTAGCGCAGTAAAAGCAGCGCTTGAGCAAACACCACCTGAGCTGTCATCGGATATCGCAGAGCGCGGTATTGTATTGACGGGTGGCGGCGCTTTATTACGTGATTTAGACAAATTAATTTCAAGAGAAACAGGTCTGCCTGTAACAGTTGCCGAAGATCCACTGACTTGTGTCAGCCGCGGCGGTGGTATCGCTCTTGACTTTATCAACAACAAAAGTTTAAACATGATTTTTGTGTAAAACGTATTAACTAAGTTCTATCGTTTTTGATAGTACACAGTGCTTAGTTATTGTTAAAATGAAGTAACAGGTTATAAAGATATAAAATTAAAGGTAGCCCGCTGCGCTACCTTTAATCACATTATTCAATGCTAGAATTCCGTACTGGCTACCGCTTATTTTATAACCTCTGAGTTAGACGACTTATGATTCCAAGTATTTTTGCGCGCCAGCCATTAGCACTTCGCAAGACTGCCATCGTATTGATAGTAGCCTTAGTGTTGATGTGGTTTGATAGCAAAAACTCAGACTGGTTTAAACCAATACGTAATACTAGCCATGCCGCTATGCAGCCTATTTATGAGTTATCGTTATTACCGAGCTACGCCAAGCATTGGGTGAGTGGAAGCTTGCAATCTAAAGAAGCCCTACGCCGCGAAAACATACAGCTAAAGTCTCAATTGATACACGCGCAAGCCAAGCTCCAGCAGCAAGACTATATCTTGGCACAAAATGCGCGCCTGCAAGGTATTCTGTCGACTACTGAGCCTGAACAGTTTGATCTCACTCTCGCACAAGTTATCGGTACAGATACCAATTTGCTCAGACAAATTGTGATGCTTAATAAAGGCGCACAAGATGGTGTGCAAGTTGGACAAACGGTCATTGATGAAAAAGGTATCTTAGGGCAAATTATTAACGTTTATCCTAATACCAGTCGTTTGCTATTGATTACTGACGAACAGCAATCGGTTGCCGTTACTGTCAAGCGCACAGGTCAACGTGCTATCGTTACAGGGAAAGGGATACCAACGTCATTGAGCCTCGATTACGTATTCAAAACCTCAGACGTGCGTGTGGGGGATGAGTTGGTTTCGTCAGGGCTCGGTGGTCGTATTCCAGCGGGTTACCGTGTTGGCCGTGTTGCTCATGTCAAAGATGGACAAGCGGACAACTTTAGAAGCATAGAAGTCACGCCAGCAGCTAACTTTATTGACAATGCGTATGTTCTCATTCTGCAAGACAAACGAGCCAACAGCAATGATATTGTTCTCGATGAGCGCTAGATAAGCATCATTTAGCGAACAATGCGTTGATAGTCGCCGAATAGCCTATTTATTGGTATATTCTCAATCACAGTGTTCATCCCATTAATGCCTAGCTATGCTCTAATAGCCGCCGCTAACACCCGCTAAGGTAAGTACTCATGTCGTATCCTGATTCTGAGAATGCAACGGTAGTACTCATTGTTACGATTATTCTAAGCTTTGTCGTTGCTTCCTCACTTAATGTATATCCATTGAGCCCTAGTATGGCCACGCTGCGTCCTATGGTCATGATTATGGTGCTGATTTTTTGGTTGTTGTTTCAACCGCGCTATGTTGGCATCTTTACGGCATTTACCATCGGTATTATTGCTGATCTACTGATGGATACCCACTTGGGAGAGCAGGCCTTTGCCGCAGTAGTAGTCGCTCTCTTTATCAAAATTACCAGTGTATATATCAGACAAATGAACACCGCTAGTGCATGGCTAGTAGCCAGTTTTGGATTGATCATTTTTCAATTGAACTTGTGGATGCTACAGATGTTCATCCAAAATGTTTTTGTCGCTCAAGCCACCCTATCATTATTAATGAGCATCCTGAGCTGGCCTCTGGTTTTATTCGCTCTACGTAAGTTTGCGCGTTAATCACTACGTTTATGAGCAACAGTGCTTATGAACAATAATACCTATGAATAATGATGCTCGTTCATAACTCATAGAGCGATAGCGATTGTTCAGGCCGATTCTGACACGCCTATTAATAAAATTTTTTAGTATTCAATACACATGAATTTATATAAAGAGAGTTGCGATGGATATCGTTTTAGCATCTGGTTCGCCGCGTCGTCGTGAGCTATTAGAAAGAGCGCAACTGGATTTTAGTATCTTGAGCGTGGATATTGATGAAACGCAATATGATAACGAATCGCCAAAAGACTATATCGAGCGCATGGTCGTCACCAAAGCTGAGGCTGCGATACAAAAGCTAAATGAGACGGGCAATGCAACTAAGAGTGACCTTGCTAAGCAGATTCTCATCTTAACGTCTGACACCATTGGTGTACTGCCAGACGGTAAAACGGTTTTGGTTAAACCAATCGATCGCGAGCACGCTTATAGTATGTGGCAGCAAATGTCTGATAGTGTTCATGAAGTATGGACCGCGGTTCAAGCAACTCACATACAGCTGTTGCCCACAACATCAGAGCACGATGTATCAACGCATAATCCAACTTTCCAGATTATCAAGCAGCAGAAAATCACTGAACGTACAGAAGTGAGCTTTATCCCGCTGACACCACAGATGATGAGTAACTATTGGGATAGTGGTGAGCCTGCTGATAAAGCAGGTGGTTATGGTATTCAAGGCTTGGGTGCGGCATGGGTCAGCAGTATCAATGGCAGCTATACCAATGTTGTTGGTTTACCGCTTTCGCAAACGCTGGCATTAATTAAAACGCTTACCGATGCGAATCTAGATTAAATAGATAAGATAAATCTATGTAGAGAGGGTTTATTAGCGAGAAATCAGTCGTCAACTCTCTGCACATAATGACACGTGAGAGTAATGGGCGAGAGCAAGCCGCATTTGTTACACTATAAAGATAATAGGCGATGAACGTCTAACAAGAAAGCTGAGAGATAAGAGAAAACATTATGTCCGAAGAGCTGCTGATTAATATTAGTCCAATGGAGTCCCGTGTCGCAGTACTAGACAACGGCATCTTGGGCGAGATTTATATTGAACGTCATCATAAACTGGGGTTGGTGGGTAACATTTACCTAGGTACAGTCGTACGTGTCCTACCTGGAATGCAGGCAGCATTCGTTGATATCGGGCAGTCGCGCACAGCATTCTTACATGTCAATGATATGCAGCGTGAGCCTCGTGCAGTAAAGAAAACGACTGACACTGCCAAAAATCAAACCAATGGCGCGATAGAAAGTGCTACTGATGACTTGGACGTCACACTACCGATAGTCAACACTCAGAATACGGAAGTCATACCGACTTCTAAAACACTCATTCAGCATCGTTTGCACGAAAGCCAACGTATCTTAGTACAGGTGACAAAAGATCAATTGGGCAGCAAAGGCGCTCGTTTAACCACCAATGTATCACTACCGTCACGCTACTTGGTTTATCTGCCATCAAGTGAACATATCGGTATATCTCAGCGCATCGATGGTGAAGAGGAACGTACTCGTCTAAAGACTGAGCTGACTAGCTTGATGCAGACGGTCAACCTAAAAGGCGGATTGATTGCTCGCACTGCTGCTGAACGTGTTCCTGTTGATAAGCTCGAAGAAGACATTTACTACCTATTGCAGCTTTGGCGTACTATCTGTGCCCGTCGCCAAGAAATCAATCATCATCAAAGCTCAGAGCTGATTTATCAAGAGCTAGCGTTACCATTGCGCTCGATCCGAGACTTGGTACATGCTGATACCGAAAAAGTTATCATTGATAATGCGCAAATCTATGAGCAAGTCAGATACTTTGCCAAAGAGTTTGTTCCTTTTGTATATGATCGAATCGTACACTATACCGCTGAGCAATCACTCTTTGATGTACACCGTGTCGAAGATGACTTAAAAGATGCTTTGAAGCGCCGTGTCGACCTAAAGTCGGGTGGTTATCTCATTATCGACCAGACCGAAGCAATGACAACGATAGATGTCAATACAGGGTCTTTCGTTGGTGGTCGCTCTTTAGAAGACACGGTTTATAAAACCAATCTAGAGGCTACACATGCTATTGCCCGTCAGTTACGTTTACGAAATCTAGGCGGCATTATCATCTTGGACTTTATTGATATGCTTGAACAACAGCATAAAGATGATGTGCTCGAGAGCTTACAATCACAGCTTACGCAAGATTATGCCAAAACTAAGATTACGCAAGTCAGTGAGCTTGGCTTGGTAGAGATGACCCGTAAACGCACACGTGAGTCACTAGGGCAGCAGCTCTGTGAGCCATGTTCGACCTGTCAAGGTCGTGGGTTTGTAAAAACTGCCGAGACGGTCTGTTTTGAGATATTCCGTGAAATTATGCGTTGTGCCCGTACTTATAATTCTCCAAAAAAGTTCACCGTAGTGGCGCATGCAGCCGTTATTGACTTGTTACTAACTTCAGAGTCGGACACCGTCGCAGATCTAGAGTATTTATTAGGTAGAGTCATTACTTTTGATGTAGAAAATCTTTATACTCAAGAGCAATACGACATCGTTTTGGATTGATACGATTTCCACTACTAACATAGATAAAGGTAATTATTAGAAATAGATAGCTTTGTTTATAAAGCGTAATATCTGGATTCGCTATAGATATAGCCCTTGCAATGAACGAAATACTATGTATAATATACACCACTGAATTATATATGCGCAGCCAATCAAACAGCTGGCGCTATGACAGCTAGAGCATCGTTTCTAGCACTATTTCATTATGCCTCTACTAACATCCGATAATGGAAGGGTTGGTGGGGCTTTAAACTATTTTGCTTTTAGCAGGCTATAAGTTCCAATAAAGAACTCATTCTGGTTAAGAACAGAAGGCAGCTTTAAGTAAATATTTAACCAAACGGCTTTTGATCATATCTTTGCAAAGCAAGAATGACAAAAGCACATATTAGGAGCTTGCTGGCATGGCTAACCAGAGAATCCGTATCCGTCTTAAGTCTTTTGATCATCGTCTGATCGATCAATCTGCACAAGAGATTGTTGATACTGCAAAGCGCACCGGTGCGCAAGTTTGTGGTCCTGTACCGTTGCCGACTCGCATTGAGCGCTTCAACGTTCTAACTTCACCACACGTAAACAAAGACGCTCGTGATCAGTACGAAATCCGTACTCATAAGCGTATGGTTGATATCGTTCAGCCTACTGATAAAACTGTGGATGCGCTAATGAAATTAGATTTAGCGGCGGGTGTTGACGTTCAAATTGCTTTGGGTTAATGCACATAAACACCCAACCCATTAATATAAGATATAAAGAGGTCTAAAATGGCGATCGGTTTAGTCGGTAAAAAATGCGGCATGACCCGTGTCTTCACTGAAGCAGGCGCATCTATCCCTGTAACAGTGGTTGAGATCAGTGCTAACCGCATTACTCAAGTAAAAAATACTGATGTAGATGGCTATCAAGCCATCCAAGTCACCACAGGTACTCGTCGTGACAGCCGCGTAACAGCAGCTCAAAAAGGTCACTTCGCTAAAGCTGGCGTTGCCGCTGGTCGTGGTGTTTGGGAATTTCGTGCCAACGAAAGCGATCTTGAAGGTCGTGAAATTGGTGGCGAGATTCTAGCTGACTTGTTCGAACAAGGTCAGATGGTTGATGTTACAGGAAACAGTAAAGGTAAAGGTTTTCAGGGTCCTGTAAAGCGTCACAACTTTAGTATGCAAGATGCGACTCATGGTAACTCAGTATCTCATCGTGCACATGGTTCAACTGGTCAGAACCAGTCACCAGGTAAAGTATTCAAAGGCAAAAAGATGGCGGGTCAGATGGGTAACAAACGCGTTACCGTTCAAGGCCTAGAAGTGATTTCGGTTGATGCCGAAAAAGGGTTACTTGTCATCAAGGGTGCTATCCCAGGTGCCACCGGTGGCGATGTTATCGTACGTCCGTCAGTCAAAGCCTAAGCAAGGGGATTAACGTGGATTTAAAAACAGTTACAGGTGCTGCGGTTGAGCTTTCTGATACGGCATTTGGTCGTGAATTCAACGAAGCACTAGTGCATCAAGTCGTCACCGCTTATTTAGCTGGTGCTCGCCAAGGTACACGCGCACAAAAAACCCGTGCCGAAGTTTCTGGCGGTGGTATTAAGCCATGGCGCCAAAAAGGTACTGGTCGCGCTCGTGCGGGTTCTATTCGTAGCCCAATCTGGCGTGGGGGCGGACGTGCATTTGCGGCCAAACCACAAGATTGGTCACAGAAAGTAAACCGTAAGATGTATCGCGGTGCGATGCAGTGCATCCTAGCCGAATTGATTCGCCAAGAGCGTCTGATTTTGGTAGAAGAGTTGAGCGTTTCTGGTCCTAAGACCAAAGAGCTGATCGCAAAGTTAAATGAGCTTGGTGCACCTCGTGCATTGATCGTCACTAAAGAAGTTGACGAAAACTTATACTTAGCCGCTCGCAACATTCCACATGTCAACGTACTTGATACAAGTGAAGTTGACCCAGTGAGCTTGATTGCTTTTGACAAAGTAATCATGTCAGTTGAAGCTGCGAAACAATTTGAGGAAGCACTAGCATGAATAACGCAAGACTTTATCAGATCCTAAGAGGACCTGTATTCTCAGAGAAATCTCAAATGCTTGGCGACTCACTTGGTGTGCAGGTATTTAAAATTGACTCTAAGGCTACTAAGCTTGAAGTTAAAAAAGCAGTTGAGATGATGTTTGAAGGTGTTGAAGTATTAAAAGTAAACACTTTGAATGTTAAAGGTAAGACAAAGCGTTTTGGTAAAAGTATTGGCCGTCGTAATGACTACAAAAAAGCCTATGTTACCTTAAAAGCTGGTCAAGATGTACAAATGGCTGATGCTGGTGAAGAGGTCGCGAACACGACTGCTTCTACTAGTGAAACAGCGAATAACGAATAAGGATTACACTCATGCCTATCGTAAGAGCAAAGCCAACATCACCAGGCCGTCGTTTTGTTGAAAAAGTAGTGCATCCACACCTTTATAAAGGTCGTCCGTTTGCAGCGCTTCTAGAATCAAAAAGCAAGACCGGTGGTCGTAACAATAATGGCCGCATTACTACTCGTCACATTGGCGGTGGTCATAAGCAACATTATCGTATTATCGATTTCAAACGTACTAAAGACAATATCCCAGCTACGGTAGAGCGTATTGAATACGATCCTAACCGTACTGCGCATATTGCACTACTTAAGTACGCTGATGGCGAACGCCGTTACATCATCGCTGCTAAAAAACAAGCAGTTGGTGATACAGTAATGTCAGGTGAAACTTCACCAATCCGTCCAGGTAACTGTTTACCACTGAAAAACATCCCATTGGGTACTGTGATTCACAATATCGAACTTAAAATCGGTAAAGGTGCACAGATGGCTCGCGCAGCGGGTGCTAGTGTTCAGTTGTTAGGTCGTGACGGTATTTATGCTATTCTACGTTTGCGTTCTGGCGAAACTCGTCGCGTACACGTGAATTGCCGTGCTGTTATCGGCGAAGTTTCTAACACTGAAAACAACTTGAAATCACTTGGTAAAGCCGGTGCTTCACGTTGGCGTGGTGTTCGTCCTTCAGTTCGTGGTGTCGCTATGAACCCGGTTGATCACCCACATGGTGGTGGTGAAGGTCGTAACAAAGGTCGCCATCCAACTAGCCCTTGGGGTCAGAAGTCTAAAGGACTTAAAACGCGTAGCAATAAGCGTACTGACAACATGATCATCCGCCGTCGCGCCAAGAAGAAATAAAGGAAGAATTTCATGCCTCGTTCATTGAAAAAAGGTCCATTCATAGACGCGCATTTGTTTGCTAAAGTTGAGAATGCATTAGACACCAACTCACGCAAGCCAATTAAGACTTGGTCGCGCCGCTCGATGATTTTGCCACAAATGGTTGGCCTAACTTTATCTGTTCACAACGGCCGTACTCATGTACCGGTTATTGTGAGCGAACAGATGGTTGGTCATAAACTAGGTGAATTTGCCCCGACTCGTACGTATCGTGGTCATGGCATTGACAGAAAAGCTAAGAAATAAGGTGCTTATCATGGAAGTAACTGCAAAATTACGCGGTGCCGCCATATCGGCACAAAAAGTTAGACTCGTTGCTGATGAAGTTCGTGGCAAATCTATCGAGCGTGCTTTGGATATCCTAACGTATAGTAATAAAAAAGGCGCTGTGTTTGTTAAGAAATGTCTTAACTCAGCCATCGCCAATGCCGAAAACAACAACGGTCTAGATATCGATACTCTTAAAGTATCAACTATCTACGTTGATGAAGGCATTACGCTAAAACGTATCCTACCACGTGCCAAAGGCCGCGCTGATCGTATCAGTAAGCGTACCTGTCACATCACTATTAAGGTAGGGGAATAAGTTATGGGTCAAAAAGTACATCCAATCGGAATTCGTCTTGGTGTTGTAAAAAAGCATAACGCAAACTGGTATGCTAGCCCTAAACAATACTCAGAATACCTAATCAACGACATTAGAGTTCGTGAATATCTACGCAAAAAGCTAGACAACGCTATGATCAGCAACATCATGATCGAGCGTCCTACTGGCGCTGCTAAGATTACCATCGCCACTGCGCGCCCTGGTATTGTTATCGGTAAAAAAGGCGAAGATATCGAAAGACTTCAAAAAGAATTGACCAAAATAATGGGCGTACCTGCTCAGGTCAACATTGAAGAAATCACGTCACCTGATCTTGATGCACGTTTGGTAGCAGACGGTATCAGTAGCCAGCTTGAGCGTCGTGTTATGTTCCGTCGTGCGATGAAACGCGCTGTACAGAACAGCATGCGCTCTGGTGCTAAAGGTATTAAAGTTGAGTTGTCTGGCCGTCTTGGCGGTGCTGAGATTGCTCGTACTGAATGGTACCGTGAAGGTCGTGTGCCACTGCATACACTCCGCGCTGATATTGACTATTCGTCAGTACGTGCAGAGACAACTTACGGCACTATCGGTGTTAAAGTTTGGATTTTCCGTGGCGAAATCCTTGACGGTATGAACAGTGTATATAATCCCGTTAAAGAAGAGCAGGCTCGTGCGCCAAAACGCCGTGGTCGTGGAAACGGAAATCGTCGAAACTCAGACAGAGGTTAAACTATGTTACAGCCAAAACGTACCAAGTTTCGTAAAATGCACAAAGGTCGTAACACTGGGCTAGCTCATCGTGGAAGCACCGTTGCATTCGGACAAATTGGTCTAAAATCTTTGACTCGTGGTCGTATGACTGCCCGTCAAATTGAAGCAGCACGTCGTACCATCACTCGTAAAATTAAGCGTGGCGGTAAGATTTGGATTCGTGTATTCCCTGACAAACCGATTACCAACAAGCCATTAGAAGTACGTATGGGTAAAGGTAAAGGTCCAGTCGAATATTGGGTATGCGAAATCAAACCTGGTAAAGTGTTATATGAAATCGAAGGGGTCTCAGAAGAGCTTGCTCGCGAAGCATTTATACTTGCTGCAGCAAAATTGCCCTTTAAAACTACCATTGTTAAGCGGACGATAATGTAATGAAGATCAGTGAATTACGTGATAAATCATTAGAAGAACTGACCCAGTTACTTGATGAAAAGCAACTTGATGCTTTCCGTATTCGTATGGCTAAAGCAACTGGTCAGTTGGGTAATACCCATGAAGTACGTGGCAATCGTCGTACGATTGCACAGCTTCAGACTTTGATTAACGAGAAACAACGAGGCGACTCATGAGCGATAACAATCAAACAGCTACCAATGCTAGCGTATTGACAGGACGAGTTGTCAGCGACAAGATGGACAAGTCCATCACAGTTTTGATTGAGCGTCTGGTTCGTCATCCTCTATATGGCAAACAGCTTCGTCGTTCTACGAAAATCAAAGCACACGATGAGAACAACGTTTGCCAACAAGGCGACCTTGTCCGTATCAAAGAAACGCGTCCAATCTCAAAAACCAAGTCTTGGACTTTGGTTGATGTGGTTGAAAAAGTAGAAAAAATCTAAGTAAATTGCATTAAAAGCCAGAAGCTGTTAAAATATCCGCCTTTTTAAGGATGCTGATTGCGCCGAGCGTATATCACTCACATTAAGAGTAAGTCGCGGTTATTTATATTACAATGCCGTCTACTCATACTGTGCTAGCGGCAGCAACTGGTTTTTATTGCTCATACGTGTGGAGTAACGCTATGATTCAGGTTGAGTCAATGCTGGAAGTTGCAGACAATAGCGGTGCAAGACGAGTTCAGTGCATTAAAGTACTGGGTGGTTCTCATCGTCGTTATGCATCAGTTGGCGACATTATTAAAGTAACGGTTAAAGAAGCCATTCCGCGTGGTCGTGTTAAAAAAGGCGACGTGATGAATGCTGTAGTTGTACGCACCAAAAAAGGCGTTCGTCGTCCTGATGGTTCTGTGTTACGTTTTGACGACAATGCTGCGGTATTGTTGAACCAAAACAAAGCACCGATTGCAACTCGTATTTTTGGACCGGTAACTCGTGAACTACGTGGTGATCAGTTTATGAAAATTGTATCACTAGCACCAGAAGTATTGTGAGGTAATCCATGTCAAAATTACGTAAAGGCGATACAGTTATCGTGATTGCTGGTAAAGATAAAGGCAAGCAAGGTACTGTACAAGCTGTAAAAAATGATCGTATTAAAGTAGAAGGCATTAACATTGTCACTAAACATCAGAAGCCAAATCAGGCAGCTGGCGTTGAAGGCGGCATTCTTAAGCAAGAAGCTTTCCTACATATTTCAAATGTCGCAATATTAAATGCGCAAACCCAAAAAGCTGATCGTATTACTTATCAGTTCAGCGAAGACGGCCAGAAACAACGCGTCTATCGTTCGAACGGTGAAGTAGTGGCGACTGCGTAAGACACTAAGGGTGTAATGGTAATGGCAAGATTAAAATCTTTATATAACGATAAATTAAAGCAGCAAATCCAAGAAGAGCTTGGTTTGGCGAATGTGATGCAAGTGCCTAAAATCACTAAAATCACACTTAACATGGGTGTAGGCGGTGCGTCTCAAGATAAGAAATTACTTGAAGGTGCTGTAGCTGATATGACTGCAATTGCTGGTCAAAAACCTGTTGTCACCAAAGCGCGTAAATCAGTTGCTGGCTTTAAGATTCGTGAAGAATGGCCAATTGGCTGTAAAGTAACGCTACGCGGTGAGCAAATGTACGAATTTTTAGATCGTCTCGTTGCCATTGCAATTCCTCGTATTCGTGATTTCCGCGGTTTTTCACCTAAAGCCTTTGACGGACGTGGTAACTACTCATTGGGTATCAAAGAACAAATTGTATTCCCAGAAGTAGATTTTGACAAGATTGATCGTATCCGCGGTATGGATGTGACAATCACCACGTCAGCTCAATCTGATGAAGAAGGTCGTGCGTTGCTTAAAGCATTCGGCTTCCCATTTAAATAAGGTAAAGACGTTATGGCAAAGAAGAGCATGATTAACCGCGAATTGAAGCGCGAAAAAATGGTTGCTAAGTACGCTGATAAGCGTATCAAGCTAAAAGAAACTATCAGTGATATGACTGCAAGTGACGAAACTCGTATGGAAGCGATGTTAGAGCTACAAGCTCTTCCACGTAACTCATCGCCAGTACGTCTGCGCAATCGTTGTGCTATCACCGGTCGTCCTCACGGTTACTTCCGCAAGTTTGGCTTATCACGCAATATGCTGCGTGAGCGTGTCATGCAAGGCGATGTGCCTGGTGTTCGTAAAGCAAGCTGGTAAGGGGTAACTATATGAGTATGCAAGATACCGTTGGGGATATGCTAACCCGTATTCGTAACGCACAAATGGCTAACAAAGTATCGGTAGCAATGCCGAGCTCTAAATTACGTAAATCAATTGCTGATTTACTAGTTAGCGAAGGTTATGTGGCTAGTGCTGTTGTTACTGAAGAAGCAAACAACAAAGCAAGCCTTACTATTGAACTAAAATACTTCGAAGGCCGTGCTGTCATCGAAACTATTCAACGTTTTAGCCGTCCTGGTTTACGCCAGTTCCGCGGTAAAGACGCTATCCCTACTGTTAAGCAAGGTATGGGTGTTGCTATCGTATCAACTAGCCAAGGTATCATGAGTGATCGTGCTGCACGCGCTGCTGGTATCGGTGGTGAAATCGTCGCATTTGTAGCGTAAGTTACACGACGATAAAGTCTATTTGATACTGTTGGGCTTCTATCAATGTGGTAATGGTAAATTATTTAACATTGGTAGGTGTCTAACGTAGTCAACTATGCTAAACTAACACGCTTTTTAGCCTGTTAGTTTTTTCGCTAATATAAAGAAGTTAATTTTTTAAGGAATATTCCTATGTCTCGTGTGGCTAAAGCCCCAGTGACGCTGCCAAATGGTGTAAGCGTTACTTTGAACGATCGGCAGGTCGAAGTTAAAGGCAAGAACGGCAATTTGTCTTTACGCCTGCATGCATTGGTCGAGCTGAAACAGGAAGATGATGTTATCATTTTCTCACCTACAGTCGATTCAAAAGAAGCTATGATGCACACTGGCACCATGCGCGCTCTGCTTAACAACTATGTTACAGGCGTGAATGAAGGCTTTGTAAAACGTCTTCAATTAATTGGTGTTGGTTACCGCGCACAAGTTACTGGCAACAAAGTAACTTTGAACGTTGGTTACTCTCATCCAGTAGAGTATACGTTACCTGAAGGTGTGTCAGCTGAAACCCCAACGCAAACTGAAATTGTTTTGAAATCAAACAATAAGCAGCAGCTTGGTCAAGCAGCGGCTAATATCCGTGGTTTCCGCCCACCTGAGCCTTATAAAGGCAAAGGTATTCGTTATAGTGACGAGCATGTGATTCGCAAAGAAGCCAAGAAAAAATAAGGTGAGTTGAAATGTTTGATAAAAAAGCAGCTCGTCTGCGTCGAGCTAAGAAAACCCGCGCGCATATCCGTTTTTTAGGCGTTAATCGCTTAACGGTTAACCGTACGCCAAAACATATGTATGCCCAGATTATCTCTCCGAACGGTGGTGAAGTGATTGCTCAGGCATCTACCTTAGACGTCAGCTTGCGCTCAGGCGCTACTGGTAATGCTGATGCAGCAACGTCTGTAGGCCAATTGATCGCAGAACGCGCAAAAGCAGCTGGTATCACTAAAGTTGCCTTTGACCGTAGTGGTTTCAAATATCATGGTCGAGTTAAAGCTTTAGCAGAAGCAGCTCGCGAGAACGGATTGGAGTTTTAATCATGGCTAGAAATGATAAAAATGATAAAAATGAACAGACTGACGGTCTAGTAGAACGCTTAGTTACCGTTGATCGTGTTGCAAAAGTTGTTAAAGGTGGTCGTATTTTCTCTTTCACTGCACTAACTGTAGTGGGTGATGGCAACGGTCGTGTTGGTTTTGGTCGCGGTAAAGCACGTGAAGTGCCAGCTGCTATCCAAAAAGCACTAGAAGCTGCCAAACGTAATATGATTACTGTTGAGCTAAATGATGCAACTTTGTATCATCCGATCAAAGCACGTCATGGTGCTAGTAAAGTTTATATGCAACCTGCATCTGAAGGTACTGGCGTAATCGCTGGTGGCGCAATGCGTGCTGTGTTAGAAGTTGCTGGTGTCAAAGATGTTTTGACTAAATGTTATGGTTCTACCAATACTGCTAACGTTGTTCGCGCAACGTTTAACGGTTTACGTGATATGTCAACTCCAGAGAAGATGGCAGCTAAACGTGGTAAATCTGTAGACGAAATCTTGGGTTAACTTAGACTAGGTGAGTTACGATGAAAAAAATGAAAGTCACTCAATTTAAATCGGGTGCCCATCGCCTAAAGAGCCACAAAGCGAGCTTGAAAGGATTGGGTTTACGCCGTATTAACCATACTGTTGAAGTAGAAGATACTCCTTCAACTCGTGGTATGGTAAATCGCGTTAACTACATGGTAAAAGTGGAGGAAGCGTAATGGGTCTTAGATTAAATGAATTATCACCAGGTGTTGGTGCAAAGAAAACTGCACAACGTCGTGGTCGTGGTATCGGTTCAGGTCTTGGTAAGACTGGTGGTCGTGGTGTAAAAGGTCAGAAATCTCGTTCAGGTTCTAGCGTACGCTCAGGATTTGAAGGTGGTCAAATGCCTTTATATCGTCGTCTACCTAAATTTGGTTTTACCAGTAAAATGGCAATGAAGACAGCTGAAGTACGTCTGTCTGAACTAAACCAAATTGAAGGCGATGTTGTTAGCATTGAAACACTTAAAGCTGCTAACCTTATCCGTCATGATATGAAGCGTGCCCGTGTTATGTTATCAGGCGAAGTCACTAAAGCTTATACTTTTAAAGGTATCAAAGTGACTAAAGGCGCTAAGCTAGCAATCGAAGCTGCTGGTGGTAGCATCGAGGAGTAATAACGTGTCAAAACAATCAATGTCATCGACTGGTATACCGCTCAATCCATTTGCATTTATACGCAAGTATGATGAATTATGGACGCGTTTATTATTCTTAATCGGCGCATTGATTGTTTATCGTTTAGGGTCACATATTCCAGTACCGGGTATCAATCCGGTTAACTTGGCTGATCTGTTTTCGCGCAACGAAAACACCATCCTGAGCATGTTTAATATGTTCTCAGGCGGTGCACTAGAGCGTATGTCTATTATGGCACTTGGTATTATGCCATATATCTCAGCATCGATTATTGTACAGATGATGTCTGCGGTATTGCCATCGCTTGAAGCCCTCAAAAAAGAGGGTGAAGCGGGACGACGCAAGCTAAACAAGTATACCCGTCAGGGAACGCTTGCCTTAGCCCTAGTACAGTCATTAGGGATGTGTGCTGGCTTAATCAGTCAAAACCTTACCTTATCTTCTGGTCTTACTTTCTATATTCCAGCTGTTACTTCTTTAGTGGCAGGCGCTATGTTCTTAATGTGGCTTGGTGAGCAGATTACGGAGCGTGGTGTAGGTAACGGTATTTCAATGCTCATTTTTGCGAGCATTGTGGCTGGTACGCCAGGTATGATTTCGCAATCTATCGAACAGGTCAATCAAGGTCAGATGAACTTGATTGTACTATTTATTTTTGTGTTACTAGGTATCGCGGTTACTGCTGGCATTGTTTATATTGAACGTGCTCAACGCCGTGTTCCTGTAAACTACGCACAAAAGCAGCAACAGGGTCGTAAAATTTATGCTCAGCAGCAGTCTCATCTGCCGTTGAAGCTAAACATGGCAGGGGTTATTCCCGCTATCTTTGCGAGTTCTCTATTGTTGTTTCCAGCAAGTTTAGGGCAGTGGGTTGGTCAATCAACCGATCCTACCTTTACACAAAAAATATTACAGAATATGGCGTTAGTATTGTCTCCAGGACAGCCGCTATATTTAGTATTGTTTGGTGCAATGATTATTTTCTTCTGCTATTTTTATACGGCGCTAGTATTTAGCCCACGTGAAGTAGCTGAAAACCTTAAACGTAGTGGTGCGTATATCCCAGGTATTCGCCCAGGACAACAAACTCAGCGTTACCTCGATCATGTATTAAACCGATTGACCTTTATTGGCGCGATGTATATGACGGTTATTTGTTTAATGCCAATGGTCGTCCAGTCATCGTTTGGTGTGCCGTTTCAACTCGGTGGTACGTCTTTACTGATTATGGTGGTTGTGGTAATGGACTTCATCTCGCAGATTCAAGCGCATTTGATGACCCATCAATATCATGATCAGACGTTAATTCAATCGCCCACTCAATCTTAAATGAGCGGTACGATATTTCAAGGAGCATGCTATGAAAGTTCAAGCATCAGTTAAAAAGATTTGTGGTAGCTGTAAAGTTGTGCGCCGTAAAGGCCGTGTACATATTATTTGTACAGCAGAACCTCGCCACAAGCAACGTCAGGGTTAATACTTAGTATCACAAAGCCTCAGGTTTTTGTTACTATTTAAATTAATACTTGAAAAATAACGGCGGATGCGATATCATCCGCCACTTGCCGTAGTTTATGCAAAAACTTTTATAATACTATCGAAGAATAAGTCTGTTATCAGACCAAAGCAGAGATTGAGATTACAAAGGCTT
Organism: Psychrobacter sp. TB55-MNA-CIBAN-0194; assembly: GCF_040309505.1. NCBI lineage: Bacteria > Pseudomonadati > Pseudomonadota > Gammaproteobacteria > Moraxellales > Moraxellaceae > Psychrobacter > Psychrobacter sp. TB55-MNA-CIBAN-0194. The sequence continues at coordinate 113,999 of NZ_JBEOOW010000010.1, forward strand.
TAGTATTGACAGCAACAAATCTGAAAAGTAATGCCTTATCGTTAGATAACGCTTATTTTTCTTTAATGGAGAGAAATCAATGGCTCGTATTGCCGGCGTAAACATTCCGGATAATAAGCATGCTGTTATTTCACTAACTTACATCTTTGGTGTAGGTCGTACCACTGCTCAGAAAATCTTAGAAGCAGTTGGCATTGCCCCTACTACTAAAGTCAGTCAGTTAGATGATACACAGTTAGATGCTATCCGTGCACAAATTGCAAATTACATGACTGAAGGTGACCTTCGTCGTGAAGTTTCAATGAATATTAAGCGTTTAGTTGATCTTGGTTGTTACCGTGGCATCCGCCATCGTCGTAACCTACCAGTTAGAGGTCAGAATACCAAGAACAACGCTCGTACTCGTAAGGGTCCGACACGCCCTCTCAAAAGATAATTAACTTAGGAAGCTAAAAGATGGCAAAAGACACTCGCAGTCGCAAAAAGGTGACTCGCCGTTCAGTATCGGAGGGCGTAGCCCATATCCATGCGTCTTTTAATAACACCATTGTTACGATTACCGATCGTCAGGGTAATGCATTGGCTTGGGCCACTTCAGGTGGACAAGGCTTCCGTGGTTCACGTAAATCTACACCATTTGCAGCTCAGGTTGCAGCTGAAGTCGCTGGTAAAGCGGCCCAAGAATATGGTGTTAAGAATATCGACGTTTTGGTCAAAGGACCAGGACCGGGTCGTGAGTCTGCGGTAAGAGCACTAGGTGCATTGGGTTATAAAGTCAACAGCATCTCTGATGTAACCCCAATCCCACACAATGGTTGCCGTGCGCCGAAAAAGCGCCGCGTCTAATATTAAAGACGAAGCTTTTTATATTGAAAGCTTATAGGAGACATAACAATGGCCCGCTATATTGGACCAAAACTAAAATTATCACGTCGTGAAGGTACGGATTTAGGCCTTAAGTCTGGCGTTAAACCATACGACGTAAAAACGAAAAAAGCTGGTCGTCCACCAGGTCAACATGGCGTAAGCCGTAACAAGACCTCTGAATATGCTCTACAGCTGCGTGAAAAGCAGAAAGTTAAGCGTATTTATGGTGTACTAGAGCGTCAATTCGCTAATTACTATAAAGAATCTGCTCGTAAGCGCGGTGCTACAGGTGAAAACCTACTAGCCATGCTTGAGAGCCGTCTAGATAACGTTGTATATCGCATGGGCTTTGGCTCAACTCGCGCAGAAGCACGTCAGCTAGTCAGTCATCGTACTGTTATGGTAAAAAAAGCTGGCCGTGATGAGTTTGTTCGTGTGAACATTCCATCAATTCAGCTTCAAGATGGTGATGTCATCGCTATCCAAGAGAAGTCTCGCGAACAACTACGTATTAAAAACGCTATTGAACTAGCGACACAACGTGGTATTCCAGAATGGCTAGATGTTGATCACAGCAAACTACAAGGCACGTTTAAACATGCGCCTGATCGTATTGATCTACCTGCTGAAATCAACGAAAGCTTGATCGTTGAGCTATACTCTAAGTAAATGACGTACTGCTCGATGTCATGAAAATGGCATTGAGCAATTAACGTTAATTAAACCAGTTTAATAAATCGAGGTGACATCATGATGCTAAATGCAACTGAGTTTCTAACGCCGAATGCCATTAACGTGGATACGGTTAACGAAACGATTGCGAAAGTCACGCTCGAACCGTTAGAACGCGGCTTTGGGCATACCCTAGGTAATGCCTTACGTCGTATCTTGTTATCTTCATTACCTGGTGCTGCAGTCATTGAAGCCGAGATTGATGGTGTTGACCATGAATACTCTACGCTTGAAGGGCTACAAGAAGATGTACTTGACTTGCTTTTGAACTTAAAAGGCTTGGCAATTACGCTTCATGACCAAAATGAAGTATTTTTGACCTTGGATAAACAAGGTCCAGGCACTATTACTGCTGCAGATATCACGTTACCGCACAATGTTGACATCATCAATCCAGAATTGGTATTGGGTACATTGAGTGATCGTGGTCATCTTAAGATGCGTTTGCGCGTAGTAATGGGTCGTGGATATGAGCCAGCAAACCAGCGCCGTGAAGATGGTGATACTAAAGCAATTGGACGCTTAAAGCTTGATGCAAGTTTTAGTCCTGTGCTTCGTGTTGCTTATCAGGTTGAGAACGCTCGTGTAGAGCAGCGTACTGATCTTGATCGTCTTATCATTGAGCTTGAAACTAATGGCACTATAGATCCAGAAGAAGCAATTCGTAAAGCAGCCACTATTTTACAACAACAGATTTCTATCTTTGTTGACCTAGAAGCTGAAGAAGCGCCTGAGCCTGTGAAAGAGAAAGAAGAGGTTGATCCGGTGCTATTACGCCCTGTGGACGATCTTGAACTAACGGTTCGCTCAGCCAACTGCTTGAAAGCTGAAAACATTTACTATATCGGTGATTTGGTACAACGTTCAGAGACTGAACTTCTAAAAACCCCAAATCTTGGTAAGAAATCATTAACTGAAATCAAAGACGTTTTAGCGTCTAAAGATTTAGAGCTCGGTATGCGCCTAGATAACTGGCCACCAGCTGATTTACGTGTTGATGATCGCTTTTCTTATCGTAGCCGTTAAACTTTAAGGATTTTTGACTATGCGCCATCGTAAGAGTGGAGTCAAGCTGGGTCGTACCGGCAGTCATCGTAAGGCAATGTTTCAGAACATGACTAACTCATTATTTGAGCATGAACTGATCAAAACAACTTTACCAAAAGCAAAAGAGTTACGTCGCGTTGCCGAGCCATTAATCACTATGGCTAAAGAAGACAGCGTTGCTAACCGTCGTTTAGCATTCAGCCGTATGCGTAGCAAAGCTATGGTAGGCAAATTATTTGGCACGTTAGGTCCTCGTTACCAGACTCGTCCAGGTGGTTATTTGCGTATCGTAAAATGCGGTCATCGTGATGGTGACAATGCGCCAATGGCATATGTAGAATTAGTTGATCGTGACTAGTTTTATACTGAATATATGATTCATAAAAAAGCTCCAATTAATTGGAGCTTTTTTTTATGTCTTGAATTTGGTTAATCACATTATTCATTTTATTAGAGCAGTAGTGAATCAACATCAGCAGCACCTTGCCTGACAATCTCAGGTTGGCTGCTAGTCATATCTACAATGGTGGTTAGCTTGGTTGTTTTTATACCTGCATTGATTAGACCATCAATTTGATTGCCTAAGATATCCTCAATCTCGAATGGATCGTCAAGTATGTCATCACGGTTAGGTAAGATTAGTGAGCTGGTCAATATTGGTTCATCCATAGCTTCTAAAAGTGCTTGAGCAATAGCGTTACTCGGTACTCGGATACCGATTGTTTTTTTCTTGGCATGAGACAGTTTCTTTGGTACATCTTTTGTTGCGTTTAGGATGAATGTAATAGGTGCTGGGGTATGTGCTTTTAGCTGTTTAAACTGCACATTATCTACTGTAGCGTAATTAGCAATCTCACTTAGGTCACGGCATAATAAGGTAAATTGGTGTTTATCATCAAGCTCGCGAATTTGTTTAAGTTTTTCTAACGCATCTTTGGCACCCAGACGACAACCAAAGGCATAGCTGGTATCGGTAGGGTAGATGATCAGTTGGTCTTTACGTAGCAGGTCAGCCACTTGCTCAATCAATCGAGGCTGTGGATTGTCTGGGTGAATATAGAATACTTGCATAGTGCTTCCTTATCTTATAATTATGAGGTTTTTCTTCATTTAAATAAGTGTTTCGGTGGCTGAGTTAAGTCTGTTTAATACAGAGGATAATTCATAAAGTACATTTTAAACGTTAATAAAGTTTATTGGTTTAAAATATGGATTTGATTATTAGTATAGCGCATAGTACATGTAACTTTAGTGGCAAGGCGTTATTGTTCGTATGAGATCCTTAACCATTCACGTTATAAAAAATCACATCATTGAAAGCTATATTGCCACTGCTTTAGTCGGATTTGGTGTAGAAACCTCAAGTAAAGTAAGTAATAAGGTTTTAGCATCACGTGGTAGTGTCTGAGGCTCAGCAATATACTTTTCTGCTTGTCGATAAACATCATGTTCGAAGGTGCTATCACTCGTATCAAACGATGCAAATAAATTGTCCTGTGATACTTGGAAAGGTCGCCCGCAAGCTAAAGTAAAAAGACACTCCAATGCCTGCGGCTTAATTTCAACGCGTTCAAAAGACTGCTGCTGAGCTGCTGATCGTCCATCTGGTGCATACCAGTAGCCAAAGTCAGGCAACCTTCTACGAGCTTCTCCGGCCACACACCAATGGCTGACTTCATGCAATGCACTGGCAAAAAACCCATGAGCAAATTCAATTCTTGCGGGTTCATTGTTTTGGGCAGGAAAGTATTCGGGTTCACCTTCACTACGAACCAATATAACCTTTTGATCGGCAAATAAAGTATTGAATAATTGAATGAGCCAGTCGGTAGCTACTCGCTCATTATTATCAGCTAATTGTTGGTCGTTATCGTCAGTTTCGGTAGTAGATAAGCATTGCCATTCATTTCTCAGGCGCTCTAACGCTCTATTCTTCTCAAGATTTGATGAATCGGTAGAAGTGGAGTTCATATCACTGGCCAACTCGGTAAGACATTTCAATAGTATTTTTGCTTTAGAGGATGAGAGTAAGTTAGCAAAGTCAATTTTATTGTTAAACGAATTCATAAGTGAAATACTGGTCAGATAAGTGGTAAAAATGAAAACTATCACCTTAGTATAAAGGCGAAGAACAGGTCATGTTAAATCGTGCCAATATCAAAAATATTAACATACTAGCGCTAGCGTCATTCAATGCTTTCCGTTAGTATGGCAGGCAATATTATACACCGTTTTGATGAATGAGGCCGCGCATGTCAAGCACTCCAGAAAGTAAACCGTCAGCAATGCATACTGATAACAAAAAAGTGCCGTTACCTACCAGCATGCCCGATTCTATTTCTTTAGATAAGTGGGCAGATACTGGTTATGAATGGTCAGGAGAAGTAGAGCCAAGTGCGTTCAAACGTCTGGCGCTTATTCTAGCTACCGAACACGAGCAAGAAAAAATACAGCTTAGTGCTAGCTTGTATCGCCGTAATAATGTCTTACATTTGGCATTTACATTGACTGGTCAGGTTTGGCTAACTTGTCAGCGCTGTCTGCAGCCAGTGGCTATCGATTTGTCTGATGATTTTAATATTGCTTTGCTTGAAAAAGAGAGCCAAGTACGCTTAGTGAATGAAGAGCAAGATTATTTATTACTTGATGAAATCATTACAGAGCAATCACCAGAGAAGCTATTGCCATTCAAGAAATTGGTTGAAGACGAGATACTACTCAAGACGCCAATGTCACCAAAGCATGATGACTGTGAGATGACGGTAGAGCAATTTGGTGAGATTCCAGAAGAAGAAGAAACAGAAAATCCTTTTGCCGCTTTAGCCTCGCTAAAAGGCAAGTTGTAGTTTCATTAAAAGCAATTCACATATAAATGTACTACTTAATGAATTTGTGATACCTTTCATCAGCTTTCTACAGAAGAGTGAGATGCAGGGCTTTATTAATCCATTAAACATGCGTATAATGTCCGGTTTATTGCATTCTAGCAACAAGTTGCTTGCTGATAGAAGCTGACTATGCAAATTTACTATAGATTTTAGACATAGTTAGCATTTTATGTGAGTGGCAATCTATTTAACTAATGATGCGTAAGACTTAGGTTGTTGTGATTATATGGCCTCTGTCAGTATCGATTAAAGCTGAATTTCAAGCTTATCCCTTTTAAGTATAGGAGCTATATCATGGCTGTTCAAAAAAGTCGTAAAAGCCGTTCTCGTCGTGACATGCGCCGTTCACACCATCGTATGGAAGTGGCTGAGCTGAGCATTGATGCTACTACTGGTGAAAAACATCGTCGTCATCACATGACTAAAGATGGTTTTTACCGTGGTCGTCAGTTGTTCAAGGTAAGTCAAGACGCCTAAGTTGTTTGTTAGCTAATGCAAAAGTAGTCATAGTACTGGTGACTATTATTGCTTTTGCATAGCTGTATCAAGCAATGAGTTTTGAGCTAAAGAAAGCCAAGTTATTTCGCTATCATATATTATGTGGCTAGATAACTTGGCTTTTTGCTATGGTTTTTTAAAATAAATATTTTATTTTTAGCCTTTAGTAAATATGAAAGTGAACTGATACAATCTATTATTACAATTTTAGTGATATTCTCTGCTACACCAGTTTAGGTGGCACTCACTATGATAATAGAGCCTGTCAGTGTATAGTTCACTAACAGCTAATTTTTCGAAAAATAACGAACGCAACGGCTCTGTGTCGTACCTAATAATATAACAACTCCCATTATTTTTAGGGATGTTTCCAATTGAATAAGGAATATTGGTTATGGCCTCTGTACCCGATATGGCAAAAAAGCAGCCTTCGCGGATCGCGGTAATTTTCCCTGGTCAAGGATCACAAGTCGTTGGTATGACGAGTGAGCTTGCTGAAACCTATCCAGAGATTCGTGATACTTTCGCTGAAGCAAGTGATGCACTTGGTGAAGACTTATGGGCAATCTGTCAGGATGAAGAAAAGCTCAATCAAACCCACTATACTCAGCCAGCATTATTGACGGCTAGCATAGCTATCTGGCGAATCTTGAAACAGAAAGTAGTCACAGAGCCTTGTTATTTAGCAGGGCACTCTCTAGGTGAGTATAGCGCGCTCTGTGCAGCTGATGTGATATCGCTTGCTGATGCAGTAAGACTGGTTCATAAACGTGGTCAGTTAATGCAAGAGGCTGTTGTAGGAATTGATACAGCGATGGCAGCAGTATTAGGTCTTGAAGACAATCGGGTCGAAAATTTATGTGAGCAAGCGACTGAACATGTTGATGGCGCGATTGTTGGTGCAGCCAACTTTAATAGCCCAGGCCAAGTCGTTATATCAGGTAATGCCGATGGCGTTAATGCTGTTATTGATAAAGTAAAAAATACCGGTAAGAAATCTGTTCCGCTAAAGGTTAGTGTTCCATCGCATTGCGCACTAATGGAGCCAGCGAGTAGTGCTTTGGCTGAAATTTTGGCAGACATCAAATTTGAGCAAGCCACGATTCCTGTTATTCAAAATCGTCATGCACGTGTCGAAACCAGTGCGTTGGGTATCAAGCAAGCATTGACTGAACAGCTAAGCCAACCTGTATTATGGTCAAAAACCATGCAAGAGCTGGCTGACAAGCAAATTAATATTTTAATCGAGTGTGGCAGTGGTAATGTATTGAGTAATTTGGCGAAGCGTCAAGCCCAGCCAATTGCCAGCTATCCTACTGACAAACCTGCCCGCCTTGAGAAATTAATGGAGTTATTATCATGAGCCGTACGATTACATTAGTAACAGGCGCGAGCCGTGGCATTGGCAAAGCTGTTGCCAAACGTTTTGCTAAAGAAGGTCATTTTGTCATTGGTACAGCGACGACTGAAAAAGGCGCTGAGCTTATCGATGACTATCTTCATGACAGTGGTGGTATTGGTCGAGTCTTAGATGTACGTGATACGGCGCAAATTGATAAATTGTTTGAAGAGATCGAAAGCGTCTATGGTGCGGTACAGGTACTGGTCAATAATGCTGGTATCACGCAAGACGGCTTGCTAATGCGCATGAAAGATGATGACTGGGGCAATGTCATAGACACTAACTTAACGTCAGTATATCGCATGAGCAAACGTGCTGTACGCGGCATGATGAAAGCCCGCCGTGGCCGCATCATTAATATTACCTCTGTAGTCGCGCAGATGGGTAATGCAGGTCAATCTAACTATGCTGCAACCAAAGCAGGTGTAGAAGGGTTTAGCCGTACCTTAGCGCGTGAAATTGGCTCACGTCAAGTGACTATTAACTGTGTCGCTCCGGGTTTGATTGAAACAGATATGACGGATGAGCTTGATGAGCGTCTGCTAAACTCGATGTTAGATGCTGTCCCTATTAGCCGTTTAGGGCAGCCAGAAGACATCGCCGCAGCAGTGCATTTCTTGGCCAGCGATGAGGCCAGCTATATCACAGGCGCTGTTATTCCTGTCAATGGCGGCATGTATATGTAAGTGACGCACAAGTGTTACATAGTGATAATAAAAAACTGTGTGAACGAGTGTAAACTATAATAAAGGGTGCTATAATGACGGACACTTTTAGGCCAAAGCACTGTATGATAGCAGAGCTTTACCAGACATTAGTCAAAACGTATAATCCGTTATAAAGCATTCAGATAGCTATACTAATCTGAAAGTCTCACTTATATACAATGCTATAGAATCTAATAATAGAACTATAGTGGTTTGTCAAAATAATAGATCAAAAAGGAGAAATCTACATGAGTAATGATACCGAGCTAAGAGTTAAAGCTGCAGTAGCTGAGCAATTGGGTATGAACGTTGAAGAAATCAGCAACGATGCTTCATTTATGGAAGACTTAGGTGCAGATTCATTGGATCTAGTTGAATTGGTTATGTCATTCGAAAGCGATTTTGGCATCACTATTCCTGATGAAGATTCAGCAGAACTAACGACTGTTCAAAAAGCAATTGATTACGTACAAGCACAGCTATAATTCTATATTAGCTTAGCAAGTTTTGTATTGCCGCTTATCTTAATTGATAAGCGGTTTTTTTATGTCTTGTAAAATGAGCTTTCCATATGAGTAAATTGTATTTATTAACATAAGCTACGTCGATTCAACATTATTCAACATACTATTACTAGCCAGTTCAACTACCTTTGTCTATACTCATCTTGGTAAGCAGTAATAAAGTATGACGAAAATTAGATATGTACCCCATTATCTGATTTTATACGTCATCGAAAATAATGATTAATAATAATATTTTAAGGAGCAGTTACATGGGTATGTTCAGTTTTGCAAAAGACATCGGTGATAAGATATTCAATCGTGATGAAGCCGAGCATGATGCTAAGTCAGAAACCAAAGCAGATGCTAACACACCAGTACAGAGTAGTGAGCCTTCAGCGCAGTCAGTCGCTAATATCTTGCTTCGTCGTGTTCAGCAGCAGAATCTAAATATTAGCGATCTAAAGATTAAATACAATGGCTCAACGGATACTGCTGAGATCAGTGGTAAAGCCAAAACACAAGCAGACCGCGAAAAAGCAATCATCGCAATTGGTAACGTACAGAACGTTGCGAAAGTTATTGATAATATTGATATCGAAGAAGATGCCCCTGAGTCAACCATGTACACAGTAAAGTCTGGTGACAATCTATCTAAAATCGCCAAAGATGTTTATGGTTCAGCCAGTGATTATATGAAGATTTTTGAAGCGAATAAGCCAATGCTTTCTGACCCTGATAAAATTTATCCAGGCCAAGTATTACGTATCCCTAAGCCATAATATTAGCAATGAATAGTACAAAAATATGCGCCAATAAAAATGCCTCTTATTCGTAAGAGGCATTTTTTTGTTTAGACAAATATAAGCCTAAGACTCAATTGTCTTCAACTTATCTTGTTGCTCAGCTATTGCCCAAAGGATATGCTCATCTAATATCTCATTGTGTACACCCAGTTTTGATTGTAATTGGGTAATAGTGTCTGTACTGGCGTTAGCGTTCCCAAGGCCAATAGCGATATTGCGTAAAAAGCTAACATAACCTGTGCGTCTGAGTGGGCTGCCTTCGGTCTTTTTCATAAAGTCAGCTTCTTGCCACTGCCATAGTTCAAGTAAGCTACTACTATCAAGGTTGTGCCGTGGTGCGAAGTCTTCCACAGGTGTGATATTAGCATAGCGATTCCAAGGACAGATAAGCTGACAGTCATCACAACCGAAGACGCGATTACCAATCGCCCGGCGGTACTTAGTATCAATGGTACCTTTATGCTCGATAGTGAGGTAGGAGATGCAGGCTGAAGCGTTGAGCTCATAGGGTGCAACAATCGCTTGGGTAGGGCAAATATCAATACAGGCACTACAGCTACCACAATGCTCTTTGATAGGTTGGTCATCTGGCAACTCAAGGCTAATAAATAGCTCGCCCAACACAAAAAACGAGCCTGCTTGTTTATTAATGAGTAGCGTGTGCTTACCTGTCCATCCAAGGCCAGCAGCATCAGCGATAGGGCGCTCAAAGATAGGTGCAGAGTCGCTAAATGGCCGAAAGATAAAATCTCGCTCTGACCCAATATTGAGGTGTTGCCACTCAGGAAGCATTGTTTCTATTTTTAATGCCAATTGCTTTAAACGACTACGCATTGTTTTGTGATAATCACGTCCTCTGGCATAACGCGCAATGATACCTTGGTTGGGAAGGTCATTGTCAGTGACAGCACGAGGTTTCGGTGCTTGAGTTAGGTAATCCATACGAACGCTGATGATAGTTCTTGCACCATCGACCAATTGCTCAGGGTTCGCCCGTAGTTCATGATTGCTGTGCATAAACTGTAGCTGTCCCTCGTAACCTTTCTCTAGCCATTGCTGCAGTTGTACAATTTGTTTAGCAAACAAAGGATGGTGCACGGATAGAAAGCCGCAGTCAGCAAACCCTAGCGCCTGTGCTTGAGTCTTGATCCACTGTTTGACGTCTGCTGTGGTGGCGAATGTTGAGGTATTATTAATTTCAATCTTGTTTGCGAGTGCATCATCAATAGTAGCGGTTCGTTGTTGGCTAGCTGCCTGCTTGGTAGAAGATATTGGTAGGCTTGGTGTAGATGAGTTATTCATGTGTAATAGTAAGCGTTGATGTGAGTACCGTTATGATAAGCGAGTGAGCCAATAGCGCAAGCATAAAAGAAAATAAACTCGCATTCATATTGATACACAAGTCAAAGCTGGCTTTTGCTAAGCTAGGATATGTCTTCATATCAATGAGGCAATATTAAGCGTCAGAATAATATAAAACAATCTAATAAAAACAGTTGAGGGCAAGTCATGCGAATACACGGTCATTCATTCATCAATAAGAAACACCCTGTAGCGCTATATAGTAGTAAACAGCTCTACGCAATGGAGCAAGCATGGTTTGATGAAGGTCATGATAGTTTCGGACTAATGCAACAAGCAGCTTGGCAAATGGCGAAGCATATCGAGCAGCTTTATGAGAAAAAATATTCAAACCATCATTCATCAGAATCTGCTAATTTTTTTCATCGTCATAACGTTCAGTATCGGGTGAGTATCTGGGTAGGAAAAGGCAACAATGGCGGTGATGGTTGGCTGATTGCATACTATCTCAAGCAAGCTGGCTGGCAGGTACAGGTAGTCACAGTGGGTTTTGAGGATAGTGATTTTAGCAATAGCGACTCTGATCAAGTTAGTTTTGATAAAAGTGATATAACGAAAAATTCTAATAGCAAAAATTCAATAACAGATGCCCAAAAGGCTTTACAGGTAGCACGATCTGCTAATTGCAAGTATGAGCGCTTTGAAGATAGCCAAAATGATTTGAGAGCAACAGCGCTACAAACTGATGTCTATATCGATGCACTATTTGGTATAGGGCTGGATCGTAAACCTGAAGGTATCTATAAGCAGGTAATTAGAGCTTTTAATGAATTAACGGAGCAAAATAATGGGCTGGCCATTGCGGTTGATATTCCAAGTGGTGTGGTTGCTTCGACTGGTGAAGTGTTCGACCGTATAGCGATACAGGCGGATGCAACTTTATGTTTGATTGCGCGGAAATTTGGATTGCATACTAAAGACGGGGTAGATTATAGCGGGCAGGTAACCGATATACCGCTGATACCTTATCAGGTAGGCAATGTAGCGTTTGAGCCAGTAGCCAAATTGATTACTACTGGATATGCTCTCAGTCCACGGCGTCAAAATAGCTACAAAGGGAGCTACGGCCACGTACTGGTCATCGGTGGTAATCGTGTTGATGGCTCACAAGGTATGGGCGGGGCAGCGATACTGTCTGCCTCAAGTTCGATGGCGGCAGGAGCGGGTAAAATCACTGTTGCCTGCCACGAAGCCTTTCATAACGCACTGTTGACGTCACTACCAGATGCCATGACTATCAATTTGCATGATACTCAAGGTGTGCAGCACTTAATCAAGGCAGCCAGTGTGGTAGCTATTGGTATGGGGTTGGGCCGTGACGATAAAGCACAGGCATTATTCGTAAATTATATACAAGCTGCTATGACAGCGAAAAAGCCAATAGTTATAGATGCTGACGGGCTTTATCACTTGGCATCGTTACAGTTGAAAAGTGATAAATTCATCACCCAATTGCGAGAGTATAGTACTGATAATGAGGTTTTTTTAACACCGCACAGTGGTGAAGCTGCTAAGTTGCTGAATAAAAAAATACATGAGATAGAGTCAGATAGATTATCAGCCATCAAACTATGTGCGAAGACGTATGGTGGCAATTGGGTGCTCAAAGGTGCAGGGTCTTTGGTTTTAGAGAGTGGCTTAGATCAACAGCAGATCTATGTTTGTGGTGTTGGTAATGCTGGCATGGCAACCGCTGGTATGGGCGATGTGTTGTCTGGTGTCATTGCTGGGTTGTTAGCACAACAGGATTTGGAGCCGGAGATGCGCAGTTTGCATCAAGCGGTTATCATACATGGGTTAGCAGGGGATATATTGGTTAGTCAGACGAATCAATATAATAGTGGCAAGAGTGATCGCGGTCATCTCTTGATAGGACAACGAGGGCTACAAGCTCAAGATATGCCAGTAGCCATTCGTCATGTTATGCAGTTGCTGGTTGATTCCTAAAACTAGCGTTGAGACTAGGTAGTAGGATTGCCACAATACTGGTCAATCGCTTGCTGTACGCGCTCACGCTTAAGCTCAATCTCGCGGCCATCTAGATACTGACGTTTGCCACTGGCATCCATTTCATAGATACGGCCGCCAACATTTAGATTGGTCAAGTTGCTGCGTAATGATTGGCAACGCTGTGCATTGGCTTGTGCCTCTTGCTCTTTAATACGTGTCTCAAGTGCTGCCACTCTTTGTTCTTCTGCACTAGGGGCATTACTCTGATTGGCATCTGTTTTGCCAGCTAAATTTCCTGCGTTGTTCTGTCTACCGTCACTACGGAACTCAATCAGTTCGATATTTTTGCCATTCTGTGGAGAATGTTGGCTATATTTTACTTCGCCGTGTGCACCAACAGACTTATAAACCTGAATAGCATGACTGGCATTCATGGACAGCATTAGCATACACGCCGTACTCATACTCACAAGCAGTTTGGCAGCAGTATTTATCTTAGATGCATATGCCATTGTAGCAATCCTCTTAATTGGTAAAAAAACAGATGTTTATATATGTGTCAATATAACATTTTAGTGTTTGAATGGTACTAAAAATGTACCAGCGTTTGATTTTAGCAAATAATTCTTATGAATGTATATTATTTAATAACTAATAGTTAGGGATGGGCTTTAGAAGTTTTTCTTGACAATGGCTCGTAAACCGCCGAATATAATAGGAGTTGATTGGTCAGTGAGCGGCTTTTATGATATTGCCGTGGCACTTGAAAACGAGAACTACGGGTTACTTATCAGTGGCTTATACCGTTCTTTTTTCTTTGTGATAATGATATAGCAACGGTAGTAGTCGTTATGAATGACAGCTATTGATAACTGTATACATTGTCTCCGGACTTATCTGTCTACAATGACTAAGATAAACTTGTTATTTGAAATGCGCTAAGTATCGTTTTAGCGATTGTATTAAACACGGCTCAAGATTTAGGGAAGAGATATCTTCAATCAGCCTATTGTAATATCTAATGATATTGCGATGTGTTACTGGCTATCAAAGTTATTTTTCCACCTATTCTAATGCCTACGTATATATCAATCGAGTATAGATACTGGTTCGTGTTAATGATCAATAATAAGCCTCTTTTATAGATGCATTCGCATCTTGTCACTGTACATCGATAAACTCCTATCACAGAGCTGACCCTACATATATTGCTGTGTTTAAGTACTATGTTGTCTTATAAAACAGCATGACTGAAATATAGCGGGCACACATTCTTGATATGGATAAGTATTAGCACTCATTTTTACGAGCTGAATAACCATGTGCAAACGTCGTTGTTTTCTTTTATAAAATACTGCTACTGCTTACCAAAAAAAAAGGTGATGACAGTGACGCAAACCACGCAAAGTCCGAATATGACTGGACATACCCAAACGGGTAATGCTGCCAAAAATTTTGAAGAAAAGCAACAACGCCTTGCTGAAGGTAGTGCACAGCCTGTAATGCTGTCTGGTGCTGAGATGCTGGTGCAATCGCTGACGGATGAAGGTGTCAAATATATCTTTGGCTATCCAGGCGGTGCAGTTCTTCATATCTATGATGCCTTGTTTCAACAAGAGAATATTGAGCACATCTTGGTGCGTCATGAGCAAGCAGCAGGCCACATGGCAGATGCTTATTCGCGAGTGACTGGTAATACTGGCGTCGTGCTGGCAACATCAGGCCCTGGTGCGACCAATACTGTGACCGCTATTGCTACTGCCTTTATGGACTCTGTACCAATGGTTGTCATCGCAGGTCAGGTGCCAAGCAGCCTCATCGGTGAAGATGCTTTCCAAGAAACAGATATGGTCGGTGTATCACGTCCTATCGTTAAGCATAGCTTCCAAGTACGCCATGCTAGCGAAATTCCAATGATTGTTAAAAAAGCCTTTCACATTGCACAGTCTGGACGTCCAGGCCCTGTCGTAATCGATGTGCCAAAAGACATGACGGCACCTAGCGAAAAGTTTGCTTATGAATATCCAAAAGAAGTATTTATACGCTCATATCAGCCATCTCTAAAAGGCCATAGTGGTCAAATTAAGAAAGCAGTAGAGACGCTACTAGCCGCACAGCGTCCTATCATCTACGCTGGTGGTGGTGTGATTTGGAGTAAGGCTCACGAAGAGCTGAGAGATATTGCTCATCGTCTAAACCTACCAGTGACCAATACATTGATGGGCCTTGGTACGTTCCCCGGTTCTGATAATCAGTTCTTGGGAATGCTTGGCATGCATGGTACCTACGAAGCCAACATGAGTATGCATCATGCTGATGTGATTTTGGCAGTGGGCGCGCGTTTCGATGATCGTGTGACCAACAATGTCAAAAAATTCTGCCCTAACGCGACTATTATCCATATTGATATCGATCCTGCGTCAATTTCAAAAACGATTCTTGCTCACATTCCAATCGTGGGTGATGTGAAGTCAGTATTGACTGATATGTTAGATATTATCGGTGAAGACAAACAACTTGAGCAACATGCATTGCTTGACTGGTGGTCGCAGATTAACGAATGGCGTAAGCGTCATGGTTTGCGTTATGACACCAGTACCGACAATGGCATCAAGCCACAGAGCGTCGTACAAGCTCTAGATAAAGTGACTAATAGTAACGCTATTATCACGAGTGACGTCGGTCAGCATCAGATGTTTGCCGCGCTTTACTATACCTATAATGAGCCACGTCAATGGCTGAACTCAGGTGGTCTTGGTACCATGGGTGTTGGTCTGCCGTATGCAATGGCTGCTAAACTTGCCAACCCTGAGCGTGATGTGGTTTGTATTACTGGCGAAGGCTCTATTCAGATGAATATCCAAGAGCTATCGACCTGCTTGCAATATAACTTACCAGTTAAAATTCTGAACATTAACAATGCTCAATTGGGTATGGTTAAGCAGTGGCAAGACATGCTATATGAAGGTCGTCACGCACAGTCATATATGAATTCACTGCCAGACTTCGTTAAATTGGCCGAAAGCTATGGTCACGTCGGTATCAAAATTACTGACCCTGCAACTATGGAAGCACAGATAGCAGAAGCGATGGCAATGAAAGACAAGCTAGTATTTATTGACGTTTATGTCGATCGTAATGAGCATGTATATCCGATGCAAATTGCTGGACAGACAATGCGTGATATGTGGTTAACAAAAGGGGAGCGTACCTAATGCAACAACAACATCTGATTTCGGTATTAATGGAAAACGAAGCGGGTTCGTTGTCGCGTTTAGTCGGTTTGTTCTCACAACGTGGTTATAATATCGAAACGCTAAACGTCGCACCAACTGATGACCCAAGTATTTCACGTCTGACTGTGACGACTATTACTTCACCTGAAAGAATTGAGCAGATCACCAAGCAATTGCATAAATTGATTGAAGTGGTTAAAGTGCTGAACCTATCAGAAAACGTACACGTTGAACGCGAATTAATGCTAGTAAAAGTTCGAGCGTCTGGTAGTGTACGTGAAGAGATTAAACGCAGTGCAGACATTTTCCGCGCACAAATCGTTGACGTCAATTCTAACTTATATACGATTCAAATCGTCGGTGATAAAGCCAAGCTTGATGGCTTTATTGATGTGATTGGTCGCGAACGTATCATGGAAGTGGTACGCTCGGGCGTCATCGGTATTTCACGCGGTGAAAAGACGCTTAGCCTTTAATCGGTTGAGTGTCTAATAACAGAATATTTTAGTTAAATCATATTGATTTAAAATCAACAAAACGCTTATCTTAGTGACCATTTTACGATAGTGGCTATTGCATAAGCGTTTACTATCCATGGCAAACCATGATTGAGAAAAAGGACTGTATTTATGAACGTTTATTATGACAAAGATTGTGATTTATCAATTATCCAAGGTAAGAAAGTTGCTATTATTGGTTACGGTTCACAAGGCCATGCCCATGCGCTTAATCTACAAGATTCAGACGTCGATGTGACTGTTGGCCTACGTGCCAATTCAGGTTCATGGAAAAAAGCTGAAAATGCGGGCCTAAAAGTTGCTGAAGTAGAAGAAGCGGTAAAAGCTGCTGACGTTATCATGATTTTGACGCCTGATGAGTTTCAAAAAGAGCTTTATAACGATGTAATCGAACCAAACATCAAAGAAGGCGCTACATTAGCTTTTGCTCATGGTTTTGCGATTCATTATAACCAAGTCGTGCCACGTGGCGATCTTGATGTCATCATGGTGGCACCAAAAGCACCAGGTCATACTGTACGTTCAGAGTTTGCTAAAGGCGGCGGTATTCCAGATTTGATCGCTATCTATCAAGACGCTTCAGGTCAAGCCAAAAACTTAGCACTATCGTATGCTGCTGGCGTTGGTGGTGGTCGTTCAGGTATCATCGAAACAACGTTTAAAGATGAAACTGAAACGGATCTATTTGGCGAGCAAGCAGTACTTTGTGGCGGCGCAGTAGAGCTGGTTAAAATGGGCTTTGAGACGCTAACGGAAGCGGGCTATGCACCAGAAATGGCTTACTTTGAGTGTTTGCATGAGCTTAAGCTTATCGTTGACTTGATGTATGAAGGCGGCATCGCTGACATGAACTACTCAATCAGTAACAACGCTGAGTACGGCGAATACGTTACAGGCCCTGAAGTCATCAACGAGCAATCACGTGAAGCGATGCGTAATGCGCTAAAACGCATCCAGTCTGGTGAATACGCGAAGATGTTTATCTCTGAAGGCGCAACCAACTATCCATCAATGACCGCGCGTCGTCGTAACAATGCTGAGCACGAGATCGAAATTACTGGTGCTAAGCTGCGTGGTATGATGCCATGGATCGGTGGTAATAAAATCATCGATAAAGAAAAGAACTAAAACAGTATTAAGTTATAGAAAGACTGTTTAGTTTTAAAGAATCCCATGTTATCGACTGATAGCATGGGTTTTTTAATGCACTCTGTTTGCTCAATGCTTTTATGGTAGGCTATCTACGGGTTGAAAACCCATGGTAGCCCCCAATATAGACAGGCATTATTACATTAACTAACGGTTTGTTCGGTTAGGCGATTATTGTTATTTCCGTTCGTCTTTGAGCTATCAAACAAATCAAATAATTTCCGTTCTTCTTTTCCTATAGATTACAGGTTGTATGTTGTGCAAATATCTTATTCTGACTGGCTAACGCCGCAATTCATATATGTTCTTCTTAGTGCTGTGATCGCTGTTTTAATTTGGATAGAAGGGGAGATGCTCAAAACAACAGATGGCAAATTGCCTCAATCTAAGTTTTTTAAAATCAGTTCACTTTTGGATACCTCATGGTTCTTTATTTCCGTGGTCATGTTATATGTGATTGATCTAACACCATTGGCAGTTGCGGTACCTGCAGCCTATGGTCTCTATACTACTTTTGGTTGGGTATACGGAACGCGTCTACTGAAACGTAAGGGTATTCCTGACTCTCCGAAAGACTTAGTAATACCAGCTAAATATATCGCTTATAGCCAGTCATTTTCATTGGTATTCTTTGCATTATGCTTGCTAGTATTAAGCTCACAGTGGCTACCAATAGCTCAGTAAAGGCCAGTCTAAATTATAGCTTGCTAACAATTTTTGACCTTGCGATTTATAAACTTATCTGGATTATTGCCTTTGATTGTAGATAGTATTGAATAAAAAATATTATTTATATCAATATGTTATGTGGTTAATGAGTGCTTGAACTAACTTCAAAAAATTGGTTTTAATTATTTACAAAAATCATCAATTTAAACTGTTGTCATTATGAAAAGCTGCTATAATCAAGCTGTACTTACAATATTTTAGGTAAAAAATTCAAGTCATCCGAGGATGATTTAGTAGATTTTACTGCCGCATTCTGCAAAAAAATATTTGGGTATATATCAATTAATCGGTGATGACACACGTCTCGCCAACAGTTAAAGAGTTAGGAAAATTTATGTCAGATAAAGTTGAAGGCACTGTAAAGTGGTTTAATGAAGCTAAAGGTTTTGGTTTTATCGCTCAAGACAATGGCGGACAAGACGTATTCGCTCACTACAGCGCTATCCAAGGTGGCGGTTTCAAAACCCTAGCTGAAGGCCAAAAAGTGTCTTTCATCTTAGGTGATGGCAAAAAAGGCCCACAAGCTGAGCAAATCGAAGCTATCTAATTTCTACTAGTGATTGAGTAGACTGCTTGTCAGTAAGCTTGATTGCAATGAAATTATCAATACGCATTGATTACTTTGTTTGTTAAAACAATAAAAATACTGTTTCAACTTTAAAAAAAAGCAACCTCTCATCAGGTTGCTTTTTTTATATAAATTTTTCTTGTCATCATATAGTATGAGGGAAGTATCTTTAGCTAAGCACTGTTAGCAGGGCTCATTTATCTTGTAAAGAAATGGGAAAATATTTACATTCATTATGAGATCTTCTTTTAAAGAAATAAGTAATAACAAAATGTTAAGTAATTAAAGTACCTACAATGCTATAAAGGTTGAAGATATTTAAAATATAGGTGAAAGCTAGCCGTAAACTTGTTCGCTTATAAACTATTTGTAATAGAATAGTGATAAATTTATGACGCATTATTCACGGCGTTGTCTTGACCTTATGCTCGTGCTCACGCAAGATACATAGGTCTGATAATAACGGTTGGCTTAGCTTTAACGGATTTTGTCGATAGAGAATATGATATAAATATATTTTTTAGTATTGTTTCATTTTTTCGATTATTGACTGTCTGTTGATGCACTAACAACCTTCAATGCTATTTTGAACAACAATGAACCTTTGGTTCTTAATTGATAATTTTTAATTCATAACATTAATAAACGAGGAACGTATGAAAGCATTAGTAGCGGTCAAGCGTGTCATTGATTATAACGTAAAAGTTCGTGTAAAAGCCGATAACTCTGGCGTTGATCTATCAAACACCAAAATGTCAATCAACCCTTTTGATGAAATCGCAGTAGAAGAAGCGGTTCGTCTAAAAGAAGCTGGTGTGATTGATGAAATCATTGTTGCGTCAATCGGTCCAAAAGAATCACAAGAGCAGATTCGTGCTGCACTAGCATTGGGTGCTGATCGTGGTGTGTTAGTTTTGACTGATGAAAAACCGTATCCACTACAAATCGCTAAGATACTAAAAAGTATCGCTGAGTCTGAAGCTACAGACATTATCCTATTGGGTAAGCAAGCGATTGATGATGACAACAACCAAACTGGTCAGATGCTAGCAGCATTGATGGGTATCGGTCAGGGTACGTTTGCATCAGAAGTAAAAGTTGAAGGCGATAAAGTAAATGTAACTCGTGAAATCGATGGTGGATTACAAACAGTTGCGCTTGATTTGCCAGCAGTCATCACGACTGATTTGCGTTTGAATGAGCCACGTTATGCAAAACTGCCTAACATCATGAAAGCGAAGAAAAAACCGCTTGATGAAAAGACACCAGCTGATTTCGGTGTTGATATGGCATCTAAGCAAGAGATTATTAAAGTTGTGCCACCTGCTGAACGCAAAGCTGGTATTACAGTAGGTTCAGTGGATGAGTTGGTTGATAAGCTAAAGAACGAAGCTAAAGTAATCTAAGACTTCGCTACGGCATATCATGTACAAAGTTACATGTTTAATTTGGCTGATTCAGTATTCGCCACACCAGTAACTTTGTACACAGACAACCTCATGACATGAATAGACGATACGAATAAATAAAGGATTAGAACCATGGCAATTTTGGTATATGCAGAACATGACAATGCCAGTCTAAAAAAGGCAACTTTGAATACTATCGCTGCTGCTAAGCAAATGGGCGATGATATTCATGTATTGGTCGCTGGTAGTGGTGCACAAGCAGTTGCTGATGAAGCCGCTAAAGCTGAAGGCGTATCTAAAGTATTGCTAGCAGACAACGCAGCTTATGAGCATCAATTGGCGGGTAACGTTGCGTTACTCGTTGCGGATGTCGCTAAAGACTACAGCCATATCATCGCACCAGCAACAACGACCGGTAAGAACTTTATGCCACGTGTTGCAGCATTACTTGATGTTAGCATGTTGTCAGAAGTTTCTGCTGTAGTAGATGCTCAAACGTTTGAGCGTCCTATCTATGCAGGTAACGCGACGGCAACAGTTAAAACTTCAGAAGACAAAGTAGTGTTGACTGTACGTACTACTGCATTTGATCCAGTGGCGAGTGAAGGTGGATCAGCAGCTGTTGAGACTATCGACAATGTACAAGAGACTGGTAAAGCAAGCTTCGTTAATGAAGAGATGGCCAAATCGGATCGTCCAGAGTTAACGTCAGCAAGTATCGTTGTATCTGGTGGTCGTGCATTAGCAAATGGTGAGAACTTCACTAAATATATTGAACCATTGGCTGACAAATTGGGCGCTGCTGTTGGTGCATCACGTGCTGCAGTAGATGCAGGCTATGTACCAAACGATATGCAGGTTGGTCAAACAGGTAAAATTGTTGCCCCAGACTTATATATCGCAGCAGGTATCTCAGGCGCGATTCAGCATTTAGCGGGTATGAAAGATTCTAAAGTTATCGTTGCTATCAACAATGACCCAGAAGCACCTATCGCTAGCGTTGCTGATTACTTCCTAGAAGCGGATTTGTTTGAAGCGCTACCTGAGTTAACCAGCAAGGTTTAATATATAGTCACAGAACTACTAAACGGCTACGGCGTTACCCTCCTTAGATGTACGACTTGTACAATCTGCAGTTGGCGGCCTTGTATCCGTTTTAGATTTCTTGGACTATATCAGTAGTAGATAGATAATAAAAAACCCACTATTAAATGATAGTGGGTTTTTTATGCTTTATAGATAAGCTTTTAATTGCAGTTATAAACCAAAGCTAAGAGTAATTTCTTTGACGCAAAGTCTCATATAGACATAATGAGCCTGCAATCGCTACATTTAGACTTTCTTGACCGTTCGGCTGTGGTAAGGCTATAGGCGTGGCACATTGCATCAATTCATCGCTGACACCTTGACCTTCATGACCCATAATCCAAGCCGTTGGAGTGGTTAGGTTGTGATCGTAAATTAAAGTGTCGGTATGTGAGCTGGTGGCTAAAAGTGGCACTTGTACATAATCTAAGATGTCTTGTGTGCTTAAACCCTCATAAATAGTGAGTGCAAACTGTGCACCCATACCTGCTCGTAGCGTCTTCGGAGACCAAGCTTGTGCAGTCGCACTGGTGCATAAGATGTTATTGATACCGACTGCTGCTGCCGTACGTAGTAACGTACCAACATTACCGCTATCTTGTACGTCATTGAGAATTAGGCAGTCCTCATTGATCATCGATAGACCCGGCATTGGTACTTTAATAACCGCCATAATGTCGATGCCTGTACCTAAGCTTCGAATGCTCTCATAGAGCGAATCTGAAAGCGTCATAATAGGTGTATAGGTCGGCAGGCGAGACAATACTTGCTGAACTTCAGGATGGTTGTGCGCTGACTCTGCTAGTAGCATTTGGGCGAACGGATAGTCACTACGTAGGGCAGCATCGATAAGATGTATGCCTTCAATGACCGTCTGACCATGCTTGTTACGCTGGCGAGACTGTGTCAACAGGGCTTTCACCAACTTGACCGTTGTATTTTTATCTGAAGTAATCAGCTCGGTGGGATTTGTTACCATAGTGGATCGCTTAGAGTAGACTGAAGGAATCGTTTGGACAATTAGCAGAATGCTTATTATTGATTTAGCATTCTACTGATTATCTTTAACATGTGCTCAAATCAATTATTTTTCAGAATAATTTTCGTGCAAGTCTTTAACGTAATTGACTTCGTTTTTGCTTCCCAGTACGACAGGGACACGTTGATGAATATCAGTCGGTTCGATATCTAAGATACGGTTGACAGCATCCGTGGCTCCGCCGCCAGCACGCTCAATCAATAAGCTCATTGGGTTGGCTTCATACATCAAACGTAACTTGCCCGCTTTGTGAGCGTATTTGGTATC
Source organism: Psychrobacter sp. TB55-MNA-CIBAN-0194 (assembly GCF_040309505.1). Classification (NCBI taxonomy): domain Bacteria; kingdom Pseudomonadati; phylum Pseudomonadota; class Gammaproteobacteria; order Moraxellales; family Moraxellaceae; genus Psychrobacter; species Psychrobacter sp. TB55-MNA-CIBAN-0194. The sequence goes on from NZ_JBEOOW010000010.1 coordinate 136,762, forward strand.
AAACGGATAGGTAAATAGACCACCGCGGCATAAGATGCGATGCACATCACCAACCATGGCAGCGACCCAGCGTGTATTAAAATCGCGACCACGTATACCAGCTTCACCAGCGATCAGCTCGTCGATGTATTGTTGCATTGGTGCGCGCCAGTAGCGATAGTTTGAGCTATTGATAGCATATTCACTGGTATCAGCATCAATTTGTACATTGTCTTCTATGAGTACATAATCACCCGTATCTGGATCTAGGCTGAACATCACAACATTTTCAGTTATCGTTAGTGCAAGTACAGTAGAGGTGCCATATAACAAATAGCCTGCTGCCAATTGCTGATTGCCTGCTTGCAAGAAATCGCTGTTTTTGCTTGTTTGACCTTGGCGTTGGTACGGCAAGATAGAAAAAATAGTACCGACGGCCATATTGATATCGATGTTTGATGACCCATCCAGTGGATCAAACAATACCAGTAGACTGCCATCAGCGTTGGCAGGGGTAGCATTGTCTAACTCTTCTGACGCAACACCTGCACAATGCGTATTTTCTGCCAATGCATCTAACAATAAGTCATTAGCCAGTACATCCAATTTCTTCTGATCTTCGCCTTGCACATTTTGATTACCAGCTTCGCCTAGGATATCGGCTAAAGCACCTTTTCTAAGTAGCTGTGAAATGGTTTTGCCAACGTTAGTAACAGTAGTAATCACGTCGTTCAGTTCAGTGTTGGTTGAATGTTGGTCTAGATAACTGGTTAGAGTCGTCATAAAGCTTCCTAATAAATGGTATTGATAAGTCGTATTGAGAGTAAAAGAATAAGCAGTGATAAGCGCACTCTAGGCGGGCAAATTTTTAAATAGCGATACCGTGTCTTTGTCCTGACCGTAAAATCAGCTACACTATATGTATTATTATTCGTTAATATCTTTGGTAAGCTTGTTTTCGCTCATGATCGCTACACTGATATTGCACAGTCGCTACGCGAATATTGCCTAGCAGGTGGCTGAGTGTATTTATAGGACTGGTGTCATTGGGGTAAATTGTATCAAATAAGCGCCAAAATGTCCTTGTATCTATGTATATCTACGATAAATGCTCGAACAAAGATGAATAAATGATTAATATAGACACATACCAACCCACAATGAAGACTTGCCATTATGTCAAATTCTCTCGATAGCAGCTCACTACATACGATCTCGCCGACTGACTACGCAAAATTCGACCCCAGTACTATTCATCAAAGGCTCAATACATCATTGAGTCGTCCACAGCTCAATACCGATGGCAGTATCCGTCATTTTTTGGGTGTAGAAGGCCTCAATAAACAGCAATTACAGGCGATTATCGCAAAAGCAGAAACGTTCTTTGATAAAAACGGACAATTAATCAATCGGCCTGAGCTCGAAGGCTATACGGTGATGAACTTGTTTTTTGAGCCGTCAACGCGTACACGTACGACATTTGAAGTAGCCGAGAAACGTCTGGGTGCCAATGTACTCAATATCGATATCGAGCGCTCTAGCGCTAAAAAGGGCGAAAGTCTACGCGATACACTGTGGAATTTGCAAGCCATGACAGCAGATATCTTTGTGGTGCGTCATTCAGCATCAGGTGCTGCGCATTTTATGGCAACGGAAGTCACACCTAATATTGCCATTATCAATGGCGGTGATGGCTGGCATGCGCATCCAACGCAAGGCATGCTCGACATGCTGACCATTCATCGTGAAGCGCCGCGTCCTTTTGAAGAGTTATCAGTGGCTATCGTGGGTGATATTAAGCACTCACGGGTGGCACGCTCTGATATCAATGCGCTACAAACCTTAGGGGTCAAAGACATCCGTGTCTGTGCACCGCGCACTTTATTACCTAAAGGTATTGAGCGTTATGGTGTGCGAGTTTATGAAAATATGAATGAGTGTGTCACGGAATGTGATGTCATCATGGGACTAAGAATTCAAAACGAGCGTATCGGATCGCCATTGCTAGCGTCATCGAGTGAATACTACAAACACTATGGTATTACGCCAGAGCGCGTGGCACTTGCAAAGCCTGACGCATTGGTTATGCATCCGGGACCGATGAACCGCGGTGTTGAGATTGCTTCGAGCGTGGCTGATGGCGCGCAGTCTGTCATCTTAAAGCAGGTAAATAACGGTATTGCCATTCGTATGGCTGTACTGTCTCTTGCGATGGAAGGGCAGCGCGCTCATCAAGCGGCTGGTAATTAACCTGTCGCCACGCTGTTTTGTTCTTCATTATTTCATTTATTGATACGGTAATAACGCTCATGTCTAATACGATAAACACTGATGCACCGATATTTGACCATCTTCCTAAAGCTATTAAAAATACATTGCCAACCGCAGTAACAGACAAACTGGCGTCGCTTGAAGCTGGTCGTGAAATGTGGCTGCTACCACCGCTGGTTGATTTGTGCGCACGCCTACGTGAACCAGGCCAGCAGCAGCATGGTACGTTGGAGTCAGAAGGACTTGCTGCTCGCGGTAATGGTTTTTTGCATGTTGTGATTCCACCTGATACCAATCCTATTCTAGAAAACGGCTCACTGCTCAAAGGGTTGCGTGAGCGCGCGCTTGATGATGGCGGAATTTATTTGCATGTATTGGGTGCGTTGACCGCAGGGTTAGAAGGAGAGCGTCCTTCTAACATTGCGGGATTGAAAAAAGGTGGCTGTATTGCAGTATCTAACGCTCGTAGACCTTTTCGCAATGATTTGGTCTTATTGCGTACGTTAGAGTACGCTGCAACTTTTGGTATGAAAGTATTCTTTTATCCTGATGAGCCAAGTCTGTCCGGAGATGGGGTAGCACATGAAGGCTATATTGCTTCATATCATGGCTTACAAGGCATCCCTTGGATCGCTGAGACGGTAGCTCTATCTACTCAGCTATTGATGGTCGAAGAAACAGGTATCGCGGCTCACTTTAGCCAGTTATCTTGCAAATCATCAGTTGAGCTGATGCGCTGGGCAAAAGACAAAGGTCTACCAGTGACTTGCGATGTAGCGATGCATCAATTGTACCTAACCGATGATAACTTAGAAGGCTTTAACGCCCAAGCCTATGTGTTACCGCCACTGCGTAGTAACACTGATCAGCAGGCCATTCGCCGTGGATTGAAAGACGGCACGATTGATGCAATCTGTAGTCATCATGAACCGCTAAACAGTACGGCCAAAAAAGCGCCGTTTGCTGAGAGCACCCCAGGCATCTCAAACTTCGATACCTTTATGGCGCTGGCATGTCAGCTAGTACATGATGAGGTGTTAACTTTGGAGCAACTCGTCGATAAAATCTGTCTTAATCCTGCAAAAATCGCTGGTATCGGTGAGCAGTATGAAAGTATCGGCGGTGTGGTATTAGTCGATCCTAATCTAGAGTGGCAGGTGACAGCGCAATCTATGCTATCAAACGGTAAGAACACACCGTTTTTTAATCAGCAGTTGCAAGGTCGCGTTGTGGAGACATTCTTTGGCTAATTTGCCCCGACAGAATGACAGTCCACCACCATCTACAAAAGATAATGCTATGGACTTAATTGGCCGGAAACAAAAGCCACGAAGCACTTCTAGTGAATCTATCAAAGCAGTGGCAATCTATGAGATGGTAAAAGGGTTGGGCGCATTGCTCGGTGCTGTTGCGTTATGGTCATGGCATACCAATCTTGCGCGTTGGCTGACGACGGCAACAGCCTCTTGGCAACATAGCTTTGGTCACTTGTTTGCACCGCAATTTGATAGTGTGGTACGAATTGCCCAACAGGCTAGCAAAAACTGGCCGTTGTTTTTATTATTGATTTTTGCCTATGCCAGTCTGCGCTTTCTTGAAGCATATGGCCTATGGCAAGACAGAACATGGGCTTATTGGTTTGGTGTGCTTGGCTATGGGATATTCATCCCTATTGAGATTTACTATTTAATTGCACGCCCATTTGACTGGTTTAAATTGGGCATATTGATCTTAAATATTTTCATCGTCATTGTGGTTTATCGCAATATGAAACGAAAAGGTCTGATATAAAAACGTACGACAAAATATATAGGCATAAAAAAGGCCAGCATAAGACATCTTCTTATGCTGGCCTTTATGTCACTTAGTACATCTACCGTTTATATCTCTGTGGCATCCGTACGAATGCTTTTCGCCACTTTACCAACGCTCAAGCCTTGTACCAATATAGAGAATATGACGACAGCATAAGTGAGTGCCAATAAGATATCACGCTCAGTGCCCATAGGTAGTTGCAACACTAGGGCAACGGAGATACCACCACGCAATCCACCCCATGTCAGCACCTTCCATGCGCCAGTTGGTAAATCTAGCTGACGGCTAAAGGTCTTAGTGGTCATACCCACGACAATAAATCGAGCAAGCAGTGCTATTATAATCGTCAGCCCAGCGGCGATAAACAGGTTACCTGAGTAAGCAATCATGACCACTTCTAGACCAATTAACACGAACAAAATAGCGTTTAAGATCTCATCGATTAACTCCCAAAATAAATCAATGTAATGACGAGTCTTATCGCTCATCGCTAATGCGCGCCCACGATTACCAACCATTAGTCCCATCATCACCATCGCGAGTGGTCCTGATAGGTGCCAATGGCTGGCCAACGCATAACCGCCTATTACCCCTGCAAGCGTTAACAACACTTCCTCTTGGTAGCTGTCGATGCTTTTGAGCATATAATACAAAATTGCCCCAAGTACCAAACCAAAGACAATGCCGCCACCTGCTTCCACGGCCAAAGTATGCGCCACATAATTGGCTGTCGGAATGTCGCCGCTCGATAAAATACCAAGTAGCAGCACAAAGATAACCACGCCGATACCGTCATTGAATAATGATTCACCGGCAATAACAGTTTCGATGCTCTTTGGGGCGCCCGCTGATGAGAGAATACCCATCACCGCAATGGGATCGGTCGGTGATATCAACGCACCAAATAATAGGCACCACAGAAATGGCAAGCCAAAACCGAGCAGCGGCAACATAAAGTACAGGGCAGTGGCAATAAGCATCGCTGATACAATAGTGCCAATACAGGCAAGGATGCCAATAGGCAATTTATAGCGTTTTAAGTCGCTAATATTGACATGTAAAGCACCTGCGAATAACAGCATAGAAAGCATGCCATCCAATAAGACTTCGGTAAAATCGAGCTGTGCTAATAAGCTTACTTCGTAATCAATAAGCTGATCAAAGCCTAAAAATCCTAAAAATATGGCGCCAATAGACAATAAGATGGAGATAACCATTACGCCAATTGTGGTCGGCAGACCAATAAAGCGATGATTGACGTAGGTGAGTAAGGCTGTGATGGATAAAAATATCGCGCTGATTTCAAGTATGGTCAGGCTGCTTGTGGGGGCCATGAAAGAAGTCTCAAATAATGATGAAAAGTATTCTTAAACGTAGAGCTAATAAGAATTAAATGGTTTCGATTGTAGTTATATTCTTGCTTTGGCACCAGTGATGAATGTCAATTTATGGGTCTTGATATTATTATCTCGATTGTGTTTGCAGGGCTTTACGGATATGAGCATCAAACTCACTCACGTAGTCAAAATATCGATGCTGAGCATCATTACTCAGAATAAATTGCTTGGCTTGCTTGGACATGGCGATTAAATCATCGATCAATTCTTGATAGTTTAGGTTTTCTTCACCTGCACGCTCAATTAATGTCAGTTCATGCAATAGTGTCTGCTGCTGTGCGCTATTGACTTGCGCATAATTGAGATTGACCATTGCCTGACACAGTGCTTTTAAGACCATCAAATCAGCGGCTGCATAACGACGTATTTCGCCAAGCGATGTATTAATAAAGTCAGAAATTTTTGGCGTATGAGTGACCACGGCTAATATGGCCAGTCGTTGCTGCTTAACTTCGGCATTTGATGCATCATCATTTGGTGCCGGTACATAAAAGTGATAAGGGCTGGGTGGTTGACAGCGCATCATAATACTCAAGCAGCTCGTCAGTGATTGTACGCAGTTGACCGCTGTTTTTGGGTCATTGATACCAGGAGACAATGCGCGCACAGCGATTTCAGTCATTTGTCCTAAGCTATAAGCAATATCATTAGAGTGCACCAATCGCTGTTCGATACGGATACAGCTTGCAAAGCGTTGCCAAAAAACACCATCAGGTGCACGTGGTACAACGGCCAACTGCGATGTTGATGTTTTCTGTCGGTTGTTTGGATGCTCTGTTGGACGCTGGTAAAAATAGCCAATGACGTTTTTATCAGTCACATAATCACCCAGATTGACATGAATCTGTATCACGCCACCATAATCTTGTGTCAGAGTAATCAGCGACTCAAGGTAAATCTGTTGGATATAACCTGAGCGTGGTGGATAGATGGGCATTGATGGCCATTTGTGAAACTGTTCGACATCATGATGCTCGATATCACGTTGATGTTGGATGTCACAATGACTGCCATACCAATAGTGAATATTATGAATGGCATCGTTGCTTGCATTCTGAATGACATGCGATGCTTGGATGGCATGTACCATATGCTGTACGAAGTAAACGAGCAATAGTGCGCAGACAATGGCCATGATAATGGCAAAGGTTACAGCCAGCTGTGGTACACCGAAAGCGACGTCGTATTTATGGATAGACTTGAGTACCAACAAGCTATAACTAAAGGTACCAATGAATGCACCTAATACCAATTGATTGGGTGTGTCTGTCAGAAAATTGCGTAACAATCGTGGCCCAAATTGTGATGAGGCCATCGACAATACGGCAATCGTAATTGAAAAGGTCGTGCCAGCGACCCCTAATACAGCCCCTGCTATCGCTGTCATAATAGCGCGCGCCGCATCATCATCACCCGTAAAGGCAAAGGTAATATCTCTGACTGTTGCACGGTCAAAGTGCTGATCAATCGTCACTAATAAAGGCGCAAGTAGTATACCCACGATGACGCAAGCCGTTGGGATAAACCAGTAAGAGCCAATCAGCTGTTGCCATAAGTTTCGAAGACGATCGGGCAGGTCAGTGAGGGTTTGCAATGACCATAACTGGGCAAACTGTTTTAGCTTGTTTTGGCTTATGTCAAGTGTACGTATCCATAAGCTTTTTTTGTCATCTTTATTCACTGTCATCAGCTTTGAGGTATCCAAAAATCATTATATTAAACTTATAGTGTCATAGCTTATTCATAAATATACGACAGGGCTTTGACTGTCATATTAGGGCGTGTCCTCAATTCAAACGAGTGTTCTCTAAATGGGCTAAAAATAGCTAAATTTTGCCAAACATCGTCAAATAGTTGGTCAATATCTCGATATTATCTGCACTATTTTCCTCGTTTGACGGCAATTTATCTCATTTTTATCGCCATTTTTAAAATGAGGACACGCCCTAGTTCTTTTTATTTTGGTTAGCTCACTTTGGGATTGTCCGCTTCAGTAATAATATCGCCCTTATTATTGGTCTGAGTTTGTTCCTTATCGTCGTTTATATCTTGGGGAATGATGATTTCATTATTACGGTCATCCCATTCTATATCACTGTCTTTGTCATACGACATGGGCTCAAAGTGCGGTGTATTTTGTTTATTTGAGTCATCCTTTGCCAATGGTTTCATCGTCGATGCTGAGGTCTTTCTAAATAAATGGGCATCATTATTTTTATGGCTACCTTTTTTATCAGAAGCGGCCTTTTTACGTGGTTCCGTATTGGTAAATATAGCGCTTAACGGTAGATTTAGTTGTTGTTTAGCATAAGCTTCAGTATGTTCAAAACGCTCTATCAGTAGCCTAATCCAGGGCGTTTGCTCTTCTATTCTTACCTCATCGAATTCATCTTTGATGGGTAATGGGTAAGGTAGGGTGCGGTAAAAATCCCATAATGTCATCTTGCTCAAATCTCTTTTGAGTACATAGTCGTCATCTTCAGTCATAGTGATGAGGTTGCTGTCTTGTAAATAGTTAATATAGGTATACCATTTCGGCAGCTCTTTGCGTCCTAGCATGTTGCGAAGCGCTTGTTCGCTGACGGCCTCACCTTTTAAATGGTGTGTATATACTAAGTTGAGCATGTCTAACAAGCTCAGTAACGGATGGCGTGGCTCCACCTCTTCTGTCCCAAAGATGGTCAGGGTATAGCTAATTTCAACGCCCAGTAGAATTAAATTCCACGACAAATAAATCCATAGCAAAAATATTGGTAAGGCAGCAAAGGCTCCGTAAATAGCTTCATAACTGGTAAAGTTTGCCATCACGGTACCAAAAAGATGCTTCATCATCTCAAAGACGATGGCCACGAATATGCCAGCGATGGCCGCATTTTTGGCCGGCACGCGTGCTTTTGGAATGAACCAGTACATACCGATGAAGCCTGAGACAGTGATGCCAATCGTGACGGCTTGTATCCAGATAGACCAATCAATACCGTAACCAGCGACTTGCTGATTTAAAAAACTAATGCTTTGTATCGCACTTGAGGCGATAAAAGCTGTGCCCAACACTAATGGCCCTAAGGTCACCATCGTCCAATAGCGCAGCATGCTTTTGATGCCACCGGACCGATTCTCTACCCGCCATATTTGGTTAAAAGCTCGCTCAATGGTCGTCAATGTCATAATCGTTGTAAAAAACAGCACCATCGCACCAATAATGGTCAGGTTGGATGATTTTTCAGCGAAGTTGTTGATGTACTCACTAACCTGCATGCTAGATTGAGGTAGTAAGTTGTTATAAATGACTTCATATATTTGTGCTCTGACCGATGAAAGTGCTGGTACTGAAGACAAAATCATCAAGAGTACGGTCAGCATGGGTACGATCGATAGCATGGTCGTATAGGTCAGCGAGGCTGATTTTTGCTGGCAGTTGTCTTCAAAAAAATGCCGAACCAAAAATCGTAAAAACTGAAACCAGCGCTGGTGTAAAAACGGGATTTTCTTTGCTAACTTTTCCATATCGACCATCTAGCAGGTATTAGAGTGACAATAGTGTAACAAACATAGGCGGTTATCATCTGTCCTTTAATTGTGTCAAAATGCACAGTAGTCAACGCGATAGAGTGTTCTGACGATAATGCACAGCTAGGTTGTTTGCATGTCAGTGAATGACTCGGGCATAATGTGCACATATATTGATAGTGTCAGCTGTTGGCTACATATTGCTATCATTAACCACGTGAATGATTTAAGGAAGTGTTGCTAATGAGTCAGACTGCCCCTTATGTATTGGTACTCTATTATTCTAATCATGGTACAACCAAGACATTGGCATACGCTATCGCGCAAGGCATCGAAGACGCTGGCATGACAGCACGTATTCGTACGGTACCAACGGTTGCTCCTGAGACGACATCGAGCAAGCCTGCGATACCTGATGAGGGTGATCTGTATTGCACCATGGAAGATCTCAAAAACTGCAGCGGTCTGGCGCTTGGTAGCCCAACGCACTTTGGTAATATGGCCGCACCCATGAAATACTTTTGGGACAATACAGTGACATTATGGCTGGCAGGTAATTTGCAAAACAAACCTGCCTCCGTATTTACGGTAACGGGTTCGATGCATGGTGGTCAAGAGACGACGTTGCTGACGATGATGTTGCCATTGATGCATCACGGTATGATTATCGTTGGTGTGCCTTATGCGGAGCCTGCGTTAAATCGCACCCAACGTGGCGGCTCACCTTATGGTGCTAGCCATGTCAGTGGGGCATCACATGATCAGCCTATCTCACCTGATGAGCGTGAGCTAGGCATCGCTCAAGGTCGCCGTTTGGCTATCAGTGCGACAGCATTGGCTCAAGCTAACTGGAGTCGCTAAGCGGCCTTTGTATCGTTGAGCCTACAATAATCATTGAGCCTAAAATGCAACAACGTTGTTCACGCTATTAATGAGGAAGTAAATATATCTAATGGCTACAAACCGCTCCGATAGTGAGATGAATGCTGCACCACCAGTAAAGAAAACTGGTAAGCCTGCCAAAGCAAGTAAACCTATTGCGCCTATCCGTCAGCGTTTGCTGGTTACGTGGTTGATTTGGCTCGTCTATAGATTGCTTGGACTGCCTATCTTTATTAACGTATTCAATCCAAGTAGCCCTGATATCGTCGGCGGTGTCGCATGGCAAATGTTGTGGTTGGTACCCGCCTTTATTCTGACACCATCAATACTGCGTGGACGCTCGCCTTATGCGTTGTTAATTAGTAGTATGTTTATACTTGTGTATTTAGGTGCGAGTGGCGTGGTGTTGTTTACGCGGGTTTATGGCAGTAGTGGGGCGGAAATAGTCGTCTACCTACTGGACTTTTTACTGTTGCTGCTTATTAATGTTTGGTTGTTTATTTTGCTCAAACGTCTGCCTTCGATGAATAATGTCGTTAAGAAACCTCGCCAGTGATCTAAGTTGTCTGACGCTTAACTTACCAAATGCTTGGTAGGTAACTCTCAATAAGTAATGTTTGTCAGCTATCAGTATAAAACCAAAAAAAGCGGCGCTCTACATTAGAGCGCCGCTTTTTTTAATATTTTTTCAGTGGTTCAATAAATAGTTTAGTTCACCTTGGTCAATTCTAAATCCATTTTTTTGCCATCATTAATCTGACTCACCTTAACTGGTAGGTAATCTAAGCTTGGTGCTAACCAAAAGCTGGTAGAACGGCTATCGTCATCATGGACACGGTCGACACGTACTGTATCAAAGGTGCCTGCTGGTACAGTTATTTTGGTGTTGCCAGATTTCTTAAATGGGGTCTTTTCGATTTTGTCTTTCTTCGCCATGTAGTAGTTGCCAGAGAATTTACCGTTCAATAAATCCTGACGAATCTGTACTTCGAGGCTTAAGTCATCAAAGGCTTGTTGCGACATGTTCATTGTCGTTGATTTGCCTCGATAGTTGCTCACAACTTTTTTACTACTTGGATTAAAATCCAGTTTGTGTGTACGGCCTACGCCTAGGAGCTTATAAGTTGTGCTGGCTTGTGTTGGCGTGACATTGTTACCGTTGATGGTAAAGGTACTATTCTGCGAGGCGCTAGCGACACCTGCAACTCGTGCATTGACATTGTACTTCCAAGTATCACCTGACTTGTTTAAGGTACGAGTAGCGGTGCCTTTGTACTTGTCTTCGACCGTAAAGCTATAGCTGGCGCTCGATGGTTGGATGGTCTTTGCACTAGCGATGGTAGGTGCAGTCATACTTAATGCTCCGATAGCAGCAATACTGGCGCCTGATGTTAAGGCGGTCAAAATTTTTGACTTACTACGCTTTGTATTATTAGAATTTTTATTCGATGATGAAAAAATCATAGATGTTCCTTAAGTAATATAGTGTTGGTATATCAGATTCTATCTAACACTATTATTGTATTTACAAGCACTATAATGGTCATACTTGGTTACATTTTCAAGAGTGTTTGCTGTCTATGGTGTGTTGCTCTTGTAGTCAATGTTGCTACAAAAATGCTCCATATAAGAATAAATAATAGGTGATTAGCATAACGATGTGAAATCACGACAGCAGTAAGCGGCTCCCCGAGATAATTCTTGTAAAATTTTAGGCTTTACACTTGAAGCGAACACACCTTGCCCCCACTTTTTGATACAAGCTTAATGCTTATCTTCAGAATATTGCTTTTGAGTAGTAGTCCTTGTAGATACTGGCATTGAGACTATTAATTCAAATAAACCCTTAATTTTAATAATCAACTTTTGGAGTCATATCGATGAACATTCGTCCTTTACATGACCGTATTGTCGTCCGCCGCATAGAAGAAGAAACAAAAACGGCTGGTGGCATCTTGCTTCCTGGTTCAGCTCAAGAAAAACCTTCACAAGGTGAAGTATTAGCTACTGGTAACGGTCAGATTCGTGACAACGGCGAAACTCGCGCGTTAGACGTAAAAGCTGGCGACAAAGTTTTGTTCGGTCAATATGCTGGTCAAACGGTAAAAGTTGACGGCGAAGAGCTGCTTATTATGAAAGAATCTGATGTATTGGGTGTGCTAGAAGGCTAATTGCTCACGAGGCCTATTGGCTAAGTCAGTGTTAGCGAAGCGCATTTATAACCATACTATCGAATCATTCAACCGTATTCTCATACTTATAATAGTGGAGTAATTTAACATGGCAAAAGACGTAAAATTCGGCATTGATGCCCGTAAACAAATGATGGACGGCGTAAACGTTCTAGCAAACGCAGTAAAAGTTACGCTAGGCCCTAAAGGTCGTAACGTTGTTATCGATAAATCATTTGGCGCACCTACCATCACTAAAGATGGTGTATCCGTTGCCAAAGAAATCGAACTAGAAAACAAGTTTGAAAACATGGGCGCACAGCTAGTACGTGAAGTTGCTAGCCGTACTAATGATGTTGCTGGTGATGGTACGACCACTGCGACGGTATTGGCTCAGTCAATCCTACAAGAAGGCATGAAGTCAGTGGCTGCTGGCATGAACCCAATGGATCTTAAACGCGGTATCGATAAAGCGGTACGTGCTGCTGTTGAGCAAATCCATTTGTTATCTACACCAGCTGACGACGAAAAAGCCATTGCACAAGTCGGCTCTATCTCTGCTAACTCAGACACCAAAATCGGTGAGTTGATTTCGCAAGCGATGCAAAAAGTCGGTAAGCAAGGCGTTATTACAGTTGAAGAAGGTTCAAGCTTCGAAGATACCTTAGAAGTTGTAGAAGGTATGCAGTTTGATCGTGGTTATATCAGCCCGTACTTCGCGAACAAGCAAGACAGCTTGACGGCTGAGTTTGAAAACCCATATATCTTGCTAGTTGATAAAAAAATCAGCAATATCCGCGAAATCGTGCCATTACTTGAGCAAGTAATGCAGCAAAGCAAACCATTGCTTATCATCGCTGAAGATGTAGAAAACGAAGCGCTAGCGACTTTAGTTGTAAATAACATGCGTGGCGGCTTGAAAACTTGTGCGGTTAAAGCACCTGGTTTCGGTGATCGTCGTAAAGCAATGTTAGAAGACATCGCGACGCTAACTGGCGGTACAGTTATCTCTGAAGAGATTGGTCTGAGCTTAGAGACTGCTACTCTAGAGCAACTGGGTACTGCTAAGAAAGTGACTGTTGGTAAAGAAAACACAGTAATCGTCGATGGTGCTGGTAACAAAGCTGATATCGAAAACCGCGTTGAGTCTATCAACCGTCAAATCGAAGAGTCTACTTCTGACTACGATAAAGAAAAGCTACAAGAGCGTGTTGCAAAACTAGCTGGCGGCGTAGCAGTTATCAAAGTCGGCGCAGCGACCGAAACTGAAATGAAAGAGAAGAAAGATCGTGTGGACGATGCGCTACATGCGACTCGTGCAGCGGTTGAAGAAGGTGTTGTACCTGGTGGTGGTGTTGCGCTAGTACGTGCAATGAACGCATTGTCTGAACTAACAGGCGATAACGATGACCAAAACGCTGGTATCAATATCTTACGTCGTGCGATGGAAGCACCACTACGTCAAATCGTAACTAACGCAGGTGAAGAAGCATCAGTTGTGGTAAACGAAGTGAAAAGCGGTAGTGGTAACTATGGTTACAATGCTGCTTCTGGTGAATACGGCGATATGATCGAGATGGGTATTCTTGACCCAGCTAAAGTAGCACGTTCAGCACTAGAAAACGCTGCATCTGTTGCAGGCCTAATGCTTACCACTGAAGTGATGATTACTGATTTACCGCAAGGTGATGACGGTATGGCTGGCATGGGTGCTGGCGGTGGAATGGGCGGTATGGGTGGAATGGGCGGTATGATGTAATTTATGCCTCGACTAAATTTGTACGACGTTGTTAACCTCGCTCGATGTACTATTAGTACAATCTTTACTTGGTCGCCTAGTCGTACTGCTTTAGTCAATCCATAAAGCGCTTTTCATTGCAGTTATAAGTATTTTTGTGAAAGCGTTTGAACGACTGAAAGCTCTGTTATCGCAAGATAGCAGGGCTTTTTTGTATCTAGTTTAATAGGATAGTGAGCGTCACATAGAAAAACCCCGATAGGCTGAACTTATCTGGGTTTCTTAGGGTTAAGAGATAAATGTTGATCATTAATTTGAAACTCCTAAAATTAATAGTCATAATGTAGAAACAAAATAGTCGTTAAACTTACACATGAGATTGTAATCTTATTTATATTTTTGGAAAATTAATGAAGAAAGTATTATTCACAGCCCTTGTTTCACTTAGTATCATTTTCGTTCCATATAGTTCAAGTATTGCTCAAAGTAATAAGATGAACGATCTCGCGAGTATTGATCAGATGTATGGCTCTAAGTTAGTTGGTACTTGGAACTGCGACTCTGTCGAGATGGAAGTTGAAGATGCAACTGTTACTATGAAAGGAAGCGCTTCGTATTTCACTAATAAACGAAGCAATACATTTGGTACGATGATAATAGATTATCCTATAGAAAACATTACGCTTGAATATGATTATTTCGGTACAGGCACTTGGGAGATAAATAATAAAACATTAGTTGAAATATTAGAAGATATTAAGTTGACTAATATAAGTCATCCATACATGGATCAGTCATTCAACATGACTGATATGTTCCCAAAAAATATAAGTGGATCTTCCACAATTATATCTTTGTCACAATCAAGTATGACTTTAAAAGAGGATACTGAGGGCGTAATATTTACTTGCTCAAAAAAATAGTTAAATAAAGAACTTCTTTCATAAGCCCAAATTATCTATATAGATAAACCTCTAGTTCGAACCCATATAGAAAAACCCCGATAGGCTTAGCTTATCGGGGTTTTCTTATAATCGTTTGGTATTTTTCAACTAATAATAAAATTAAATTTACTGACTCACTGCATCCCGTCTAAACGTCCACGTCTTATCATCAGAATCGGCTTCACAGTAGTAATATCCCGCCAAATCAAACTGCTTTAGCTGCTCAGCATTGGTCAGCTTATTATCTGCCGCATACTTCACCATCAGTCCACGTGCTTTTTTGGCATAAAAGCTAATCACTTTATATTGCCCATTTTTCTCATCTTCAAATCGTGGTGTGATAATGTCAGCTTTCAGTGCTTTCTTTTTTATCGCCTTAAAATATTCATTAGAAGCCAGATTAATCAATGTTTTATCGTCGCTATCAGCCATTCGTGCATTGATAACCTCAGTCACTTCCTCACCCCAAAACTCATATAAGTTATTACCGCGCTCATTTTTCAGTTTGGTACCCATCTCTAAGCGATATGGCTGGATTAAATCTAAAGGTTTTAACACACCATAAAGCCCTGACAAAATGCCTAAGTGCTCATTGACATAGATAGTCGTGTCTTTATCCATGTGATACATATCAAGACCAGTATAAACGTCACCATCGAATAGGTAACCAGCAGGTTTTGCCGCATCAGTATTATCAGTGAATGGTTGTTCTTTACTCCAGTGCCACTGCTGATTACGCGTTGCATTAAGCTGTGCCAAATCATTAGAAATACTCATCAGCTCTTGCAAGTCAATCGGTTCTTTAGACTTCAGTACTTGCATCAATACTTGTGAGTGTTCAATTAGCTCAGGTTGACTATAGTAGTTACCTAGATTTAACGGTATAGCGTCTGTTTCGTTCAAAGATTTGGCAGGGGAGAGTAAAAAATACATCGTTATTCCTTATTATAGTGAGTCATTGACGATTCAATTACCGCGTCAAGCTTACCTATTATACGATACCTATCGCTTGAACTTAACCGGCTCGTTGCTTTTGCACACGATTCTAAAATATATCAATTGTGACTGTTAGAGCTTACCTTCAGTTCAAATATAACCATCAAAACAAGAGAAACAGCACAGATAATATCGAGGGACATATCAGCTGTTTGATGCTGTTTGTCTATTCAGGCAATGGTCTGTGATGTGGGGGTGGCCTAGTGATACAAGGTTATTTTTTGCAAAGCATTAAGAGTGTTAAAAAAGTAAATTTTTTTAATATAACAATAAAAGTTATATAGATGGTACAAATAATTAACTTTTTATTTACTTATGGGTCATCATTAAACAATGAAAGTTGGTGGACGATATACCTATAATAAAAGGGCATGATGGCAAATTCGCTATCATTTATTAAATTGATAAACCTTTGGTCGTAACATTAAACCAATCAAAACCAAAGGTTTTTTTGTCCCCTGTGCTTTTTAGATGTGCGTTGAGGGTATTAAAAGTAGTCGTGAGACATAATTATAGTCACTATAAGTATAGTCATTAGACGTAAGTAAGGAGACGGTATGAAAATCGGTGTAATCAGTGCAGATAGCGCGAGCGAGAGCCGTGTAGCCATAACCCCAGACGCAGTAAAAAAATTGCGTAAACTTGGGTTTGAAGTTGTCATTCAGTCAAATGCAGGTCAAGCAGCGTACTACGCTGATGAGTTGTATCAAGCTGCTGGTGCCGACATTGCCAGTAGTAGCACCGAGGTCATTACTCAGTCTCAGATTATTACCACCGTCAATGACTTACCAGCAGCAGCCATTGATGACTTGTCATCTGGTCAGATTGTCATTGGCATGCTTGATCCTTATCGTAACACTCAGCTTGATAGTTATGCGGCTAAAGGTGCGACAGTCTTTGCGATGGAATTATTGCCCCGCACATTATCACGCGCACAAAATATGGATGTTCTGTCATCACAAGCCAACCTTGCGGGTTATAAAGCAGTGTTGCTAGCAGCCAATGAATACTCACGTCCTTTCCCTATGTTTATGACCTCAGCCGGTACCGTTAAGCCAGCTAAAGTCGTCATCTTAGGTGTCGGTGTGGCAGGTCTGCAAGCCATTGCAACTGCCAAGCGTCTGGGCGCTGTCGTTGAAGCCAGTGACTTACGTCCGACGGCTCGCGAGCAAGTGGAGTCACTCGGTGGTAAATGGCTTGATGTGCCGATGAGTGCAGAGGAAGCTGAGACCGCCAAGTCTACTGGTGGCTATGCTTGGACGCCATCAGAGCAGTATGTCAAAGATCAAGCAGCTGTCGTAGACAAAGCCTTGAGCAACGCTGATATCGTTATTACCACGGCGCAGATTCCTGGTCGTAATGCTCCGCGTCTGGTGCATGGTGCAACCCTTGCTAAAATGAAGGCGGGTTCCGTATTGATCGATATGGCAGCTGGTACCGGTGGTAACGTCGAGGGCAGTGTGCCTGACCAAACCATCACCACGGACAATGGCGTACGTGTTGTCGGTGCTGCTAATATTCCATCGATGCTTGCAGCCCAGTCTTCAGATTTGTATGCCAATAACCTGGTTAACTTTATCACGACCCTAATTGCGCCTGCTGGCGATGACGCTTCAGGAAGTGACGCATCAGCTAAATTGGCACTTAACGTAGACATGGAAGACGAGATTCAGGGCGCACTGGCAGTGACACATGACAATCAAGTACGACTGGCCAAACGCTAGTTTGACGGTCTAAGTTTTTACAGCCTGTCACTACAACATTGTCACCATTAACGTTGTCACCATACATTTGCCAGACATGAATAAATTTTAGGAGGATTAGATGATTGCCACTATTTTAGCGTCAGCACCCGCCGGTGCCGCAATGGCCAGTACGCCATTTGTCGCGATTTTTACCGTATTTGTACTCGCTATTTTTGTCGGATACTACGTGGTTTGGGGCGTTACGCCTGCATTGCACACGCCATTGATGGCCGTCACCAACGCACTATCAAGTATCGTCATCGTTGGTGCCATGCTACAGACCGTCACCATTGATGGTTCTATATTTACACCGACCAGTATACTTGGCGCTTTTGCCGTATTTTTAGCCAGTATCAATATCTTTGGTGGCTTTGCCGTGACCGAGCGTATGCTTGCGATGTTTAAACCAAAAGTAAAAAAAGCACCAGTAGCAAACACTGATGTTGGAGGTGAGGCATGAATGATTTCTCAGCAATGATTGCGGCAAATGCGGATTGGTTCTACCTAGTCGGCGCGATTCTTTTTGTTTTAACCTTACGTGGTTTGTCTAGCCCAAAGACCGCTATTCGTGGTAACCGCTTTGGTATGGTAGCGATGGCGATTGCTGTCGTCACGACATTCTTCTTAGCAGAAGGCCCTGTCCTTTGGTTAATTATTGGCGCGATGATCTTAGGTGCTCTCGTTGGTATGTGGAAGGCAAAGACGGTTGCGATGACCCAAATGCCCGAAACCGTTGCCTTAATGCATTCATTCGTCGGTTTGGCAGCAGTTGCGATTGCATTGGCAACCGTATTGCACACTGAACAACAGCATGGCGCCATTGCCCGAGTTGAGCTGTTTATTGGTTGTTTCATCGGTGCGATTACGTTCTCAGCATCCGTCTTTGCCTTTGGTAAATTGGCAGCAAAAAGCTGGGCTAAAACATTGGTCGGCGGCTGGGTAAAGCCTGTCCAAGCGCTATTGTTCATTGCGATGATTGGTTTCGGTGGCGTCTATTTCGTTACTGACTCATTACCCGCATTTTATGCGATGGCTGTGATTGCCGTTATCTTTGGTTGGATGTGGATTGCCCCAATCGGCGGCGGTGATATGCCAGTAGTAGTCTCACTATTGAACTCATTCTCTGGTTGGGCAGCAGCAGGCATTGGTTTCACTCTGGGCAACTCAATGCTGATTATCGCAGGGTCGCTCGTTGGTTCGTCAGGTGCGATCTTGTCCTACATCATGTGTAAAGCCATGAACCGCTCATTACTCAACGTCTTATTTGGCGGTATGGGTACAGGCGCTGTAGCAGCGGGCGCTGATGATGGTGCTCCTAAGAACTACAAAGCTGGTTCGGCAGAAGATGCTGGTTTCTTAATGGCCAATGCCAGTAGTGTGGTTATCGTGCCAGGCTATGGTATGGCACAGGGCCGTGCACAGAATGCAGTCAAAGAGTTGTACGAGCTGCTAAAAGAAGAAGGTGTGAATGTGCGTTTTGCCATTCATCCGGTCGCGGGTCGTATGCCAGGTCATATGAACGTACTATTGGCTGAAGCCGATGTACCTTATGATGATATTTTAGAGATGGATGAGATTAACTCAGACTTCGCAAGTACGGATGTTGTCTTGGTTATCGGTGCAAATGACGTTGTGAACCCATCTGCGAAAGATGATCCAACCTCACCAATCTTTGGTATGCCGATTCTAGAAGTGACCAAAGCGCAAACGATTATGGTCATCAAGCGTTCAATGAACACGGGTTATGCAGGGCTTGATAACAGTCTGTTCTATATGGACAAAACCATGATGATCTTTGGTGATGCCAAGAAAATGGTCGAAGAGATGGTTCGCAGTATCAATGGCGCAGGTCACTAATCATTAAAATATGTATTTAACTATTAGCTTTTGCCTATAAATTTTTAAGTAAAGAAAGTCACTGAGGTGGCTTTTTTTGCGTTAAAGTAGGCAGCATTTATATGACATCGATATCTATACAAAATAAGAGTTAAGGGAGTTACTTATGAATATGTTGATCCGTTTTTTTATTATGGTTAGCTTGCTAAAACAACAACTAAAACAGCAATCAATGAGCGAGCGCATTAGTATAGAGACGTTGACCGCACCGACTGTCCGTAACTATCGAGTATTGCCGCATGACATGGGGTTTCGTGACCACTTGCCTAACTACCGCTATCTGTCTTTTATTGAATTAAATGTCACTCGCTGGGTAATGGCATGCTGTCATGAAAAAGGCATTAAGAAACTGAATTGGGTGATGTCCATGCAAGAGATGGTTTATCTGAAACCAATCAAGTTTTTGGATAAAGTGACGCTTAGCAGCAAGGTTGCAGGATGGGATCAGAAATACGTATATTTTGAGCATCGTTTCTTTGTGAAAAATCAGCTGATGAGTATGGGTATGACCAAGTTTATCTTTACAGATAAAAAAGGCAAGTGTACACCAGAAGTATTGGATATGGTGGGAGAGCATTTGACCGATACTATTACCACATGGAATAGTAACCAAGCTGCTTTGAAGTCTGCCAAGTCGGCGTAGATAGCATAAGCTACCATATAAAATTAACTTGTCTATAATCATCTGATGAATTTTGGTAAAATAGCACCTATCAAATTGTCAAAATTATTTTATCGAAATCATTTTACCAAAATCGTTTAAAAGATAAGGAGCCGCTATGATCCCGCAAAAATTAAAATGGACAGACAGCTTAGATATCGCTATTGAGTTGTATGAAAAGTTTCCAGAGACCGATCCACAATATATACGCTTTACCGATTTGCATCGTTGGGTGACTGAACTTGAAGGCTTTGATGATGATCCACAAAAATCAAATGAGGGCATTTTAGAAGCCATTCAGATGAATTGGATCGATGAAGCAGATTAGAGTTACTTTGCAACGTTAATGGCTTTTTTAATACTCGCTCATTTCAATACTATCTCACATAAAAAACCGTACAAATATACAGGATATACCGCATCATGACTTCACAAATTAAAGAGCTACCAGAAGCGATAGCTTGCAGTGGCATTAGCGTTCGTACTACCAACAACGCTGAGATTAGCGAAGAAACTGCCAAACTGGGTCGTTTATGGCAGAAGTTTTACCAAAACCATGCCAGTGATCTGCCTAAAGGTGAAGATATTTATGGTGTCTATCATAACTATGAGAGCGATGATTTGGTCGGCGCTTTTGATGTGGTTGCCAGTTGGAAAGTAGTCAGTGAGCAGGAGCCATCAGACAATGAAAAGACTGCTAAATCTACAAACCTAGTAACAGTAGATATTCCTGCAGGGAAGTACATGGTATTCTCTGAAGAGGGTAGAATGCCTTACACTGTGATGAACGCTTGGGAAAAAGCTTGGACTTATTTTAATGATCGCAACTGTGAGCATACCCGAACTTTTGATGTCGATTTTGAGCATTATATTGATGGCAATCTAGAGTATGGTCAAGTTGATGTCTATATCGGTATCGAGTAAAATTAGTATTGAATAAATCAGTAAAAATAATAAAAAAGCGCCAAATCTAATTAAGATTTAGCGCTTTTTTTGCTTTCTTCAATGAATAATTAGTCTAGCAGCAAGTTCTCTAAAATCCCTTCATAAATCTGTGCCAATCTACCCAAGTCATCGACTTCTACCTTTTCGTCAACCTGATGAATTGTCGCATTACGCACACCTAGCTCAACGACTTGCGCACCTGTTGGTGCGATAAAGCGTCCATCAGAGGTACCGCCTGAAGTAGATAGCGTGGTATCAGTATCAGTTACCTTTTTGATTGCTTTTTGACAGGCAGAAACCAATTTACCTTCAGGGGTCAAAAACGGCTGACCAGATAACTTCCAATGAATATCGTAGTTCGCCTTGCTATCGGCAAAGTATTTGTCAAAGATAGCATGCGTTTTAGCCTTCAGCTCATCTTCAGTGGTTTCCGTTGAAAAGCGGAAGTTAAACACTACTTCTAACGTTTCAGGAATGACATTGGTTGCGCCCGTGCCACCATTGATATTTGAGATTTGCAGTGATGTCGCTGGGAAATAGTCATTGCCATTGTCCCATGCAGTCGAGGTCAATTCAGCCAATGCTGACATTGCAGCATGAATAGGATTGCATGCTAGATGCGGATAGGCGACATGACCTTGTTTACCAGTCACTGTGAGCACGGCACCCAATGAGCCACGACGACCATTTTTAATGATATCGCCTAGCGTATCGGTACTTGATGGTTCACCAACCAAGCAATAGGTGATTTTTTCTTGACGCGCTTCTAAGGTTTCAATGACTTTTACTGTGCCGTTGATTGATGGGCCTTCTTCATCTGAGGTGATTAAAAAAGCAATCGAACCATTGTGTTCAGGGTGATTGGCGACAAAACGTTCGGCTGCGACAGTAAAAGCCGCAATACCTGTTTTCATATCAGCCGCACCGCGCGCCCATAGATACCCATCAGCAATGGTCGGGGTAAATGGCGGATAAGTCCAGTTTTTAGCATCACCAGTTGGCACGACATCAGTATGACCGGCAAAGCAAATGACTGGATCAGTCGTGCCGCGACGCGCCCACAAGTTTTTGACTTCAGCGTGTTCGCCCTTTGCCTGTCTATCACCATAATACATAAACTCACAGTTAAAGCCCGCCTGTTCCAATCGCTCTGACAATATATCTTGGCAGCCATCATCATCGGGCGTCACTGAAGGGCGTTCTAGCAGTTCGATGCTTAACTCTAAGGTTTCTTGTTGGTGGCTTGCTGATTGATTATTGGTAGTTTGGTGATTGCTGTCAGACATGGATGAACCTTTTATATGTAAAGTTAACTTTTAAGATTGATATTGCGAAAGTAGTGGACTACTTGTTTGTTTTTATAGTGGCTTACGACTCAAATCACATTATATTGTTTATGAATAAGTGACGATTTAATTATTTTCTTCAACGAACGGTACCAAGCCATCTCGGCGCATCCAAGTAGCGATAGAATAACGCTGACGATGAGCAAGCTGTACCTGATGTCGTAAGTCGCTGTCAAATATCACCAGTCTATTGGCAACAGGCATCACATTATGATGAACGCCATGTTTATCGACAACTTCTAATGCACCACCATCACCAGCAGTCCACTCATCATTCAGATAAAACACGGCCGAAATAACACGTTCGTCACGCCCAGCAGGGTTGTCACTGTGCCATTGATAGCCAAAACCTACCGGATAGCAGGCATAATGCGCTTCACTATGGCGAATACCCGCGAACAAGCTACGATTGAATAAGGCAGCAAGAGTGTTGATACTTTCTAAGTAAAAAAAGCCTGCAAAGAAATTTTCGGTGATCCAGCGTATTTTATCACCGCGAATATCGCTTACCCGAATACCAGCAGTGAGCTGTGCATCACGATATTCAATAAAACCGCTTTCTGCTTGCAAGGCTAGCAACGCGGTACTATTAAAGACATCATCGATAATAATCCAACCATCGTTGACGAACTTATCAAGCTGTACTTCAGTCAGCTTGTCTTCCCAGCTCACAGCAAAATCAGAGGCTTGCAATACATGTTGGGTTGGGATATCTGGGACGTCACTATGACCGTCTGGAAACAGTAATGGTGGATTATCCGGACCTATTGGCTGATCGGCTATCAACTCTGTTACGTTCAGGTTGCTAATAATCTGCGTCATTTCATCTCATTATTGTCGATCAGCTGTCGATATACCGTCATTCAATGCGTTTTTATTGAAAGCACTTACCAAAACCACATTATCTTTTACTCTGCCTATGCTACCATAGATGCAATTTTTCTTATTTAAACTTTTGAGATTATGAACTATAAACACGCCTACCACGCTGGTAACTTTGCTGATGTGGTCAAACACATTTTATTGGTACAATTGCTCAATCAACTAGGGCAAAAAAACAAACCTTTTTATGTGCTTGACGCTTATGGCGGTCGCGGACTGTATTCACTGAGCAGTGAAGAAGCACGCAAGACTGGAGAGGCCAAAGGTGGTATCCAAGCCTTATTGAATGCCGATACTGAAAAGGCACCTGCTGCTGTCAAAGACTATATGGAAGGCATCAAGCAAGCCAGATTCACTTATGACAGTAAAGTCTATCCTGGTTCTCCTTGGTGGATTGCCCATCATGTCGAAAAAAACCCGGAAGCGGGCGTACGTGGCGAGGCTTTTGAAGCCAAAGCCAGCGAATATGATGCGTTGAACTATCAGCTACATAAATTGCCAATCGGTATCCATCACCGTGATGCCTTTGAAGGTATCACTGCAGTTATTCCGCCAAAAGAGAAGCGTGGTCTAATTTTTCTTGATCCTCCTTATGAGCAAGAGCATAAAGACTTTACACGCCTTATCAATTTGTTGGTTAACTCTTATAATAAGTGGCCACAAGGCACTTATGCGCTTTGGTTCCCTATTAAGAACGTCGAAGCTGTAGAACTGTTCTATAAAAAGCTGAAACGTACTGAAATGCGCCGTCAGTTGGTGTGTGAGTTGAATATTTATCCAAACGATGTTGCGGTTGGCCTTAACGGTACAGGTCTGCTGGTTATCAATCCACCTTGGCAGTTTGACAATCATGCGCGTGAGATTGTGCGTTTCTTGCAGCCTGCTTTAAAAGTAGCTGATGCGCCAGACTTAACACCTGATAGCGCGACCAATGTGCGCTGGTTAGTCGGTGAATAACTGGTTCAATGAGTAGCAATGTCGGCAAATAAGGATATTAAGATGACCAATACACCATCATCTACAGGTCAATCAAACCACGTTTCCTCAAAGGATACGGCTCTAAATGATGGATTGCTACAAGACAGTGCAGCAACTCAGCCACCATTTATCGATGAGCATGAGTTCAATATCCGCCTAGCGGAAAATGACAGTTATGACGGTTTGACCTTTGAAGTGATTGAAGCTGAAGTAACAGAAGGTCAGCGAGTGGTCAGTCGCGGTGTGTATTTAGCGCCCAACTTAATTACAACTTTGTCGCTACTGTCAGGCTTTTATTCAATTTTGGCCAGTACACAAGGCGAGTTTTATAAAGCCTCATTGGCTATATTTTTGTCCGCTATTCTTGATGGGGCTGATGGGCGCGTGGCACGTATGCTCAATGCACAGAGCCCATTCGGTGAGCAATACGATTCTTTGGCAGATATGCTAGCGTTTGGTGTTGCACCTGCTATTTTGATTTATAGCTTTGCTTTAGAGCCGTTAGGTCGTATCGGGATTGGCTGTGCATTCGTCTTTACTGCTTGTGCCGCTTTTCGCCTCGCACGTTTCAATGTGCAGGTTGGCATTGTCGATAAAAAATACTTTGTTGGCCTAGCAAGTCCACTTGCCGCTATCTTAGTGACGTCTGCTGTCATGGTCGCAGTCGATCATAATGAGTGGATTGGTCAGTACGATACAGCTGTCATGTTCTTGTTTGCCGCTTGGGTCGTAACTTGTGGTCTACTAATGGTCAGTAACGTCAAGTACTATAGCTTCAAAGAATTTGATAAGAAGAAAGTGCCTTTCGTTGTTCTTATCATCGGTGTGCTGGTCATGAGTATCATACTCTATGATATCCCTGTCGGCCTTTTAGCGATTGGTATTATCTATGCGTTGTCTGGTATTGTTACTACGGTCAAAATAAAATTTAAAATTTAAAACAGATATCTGTCTTATGTTACTTTATACCATTACTAGTCGTTTTCAGGCTGGAGCTAAATCAAAGTAGTCACGTTAGACTAATTATTCAATACATGTAATGAGAGCCGCTTATTTTCTAATAAGCGGCTTTTTTATGCGTGCTATCAAATAGTTGTTTTTACCTTTTAATTCAAACATTTCAATATATTCCTTAAAGTATATGTTCATCTGTTACAAATTAAAAACAAGAACTTTACAAATTTAACATAATATTCCAGAATGTACTTATAACGTTTCTTTTTATGTCTGTATTGCATATAAAATTATTTTTTAGAATCAGAAGAACGGATTTAGTAGGTAGCTTAAGTCAAGAGCAAGTCAATCTAGTGCTTGATTTATCACTTATCAAACGATACGGATATCAAATTCTACAGGTAATTATTCATTCAAATTAACGTTTATATTTTTGATCGACAGTGCAACTGTTGCTCTATTTGTTATAGCCATCATATGGTCGCTTCGATAGCAACTTTATACACACAGGATATTCTCATGTTAAACCATGTTTACCGCGTTGTTTTTAATCGTTCTACGGGTTGCTATACAGCCGTTAGTGAAATCAGCAAGTCGGGTGGAAAGTCTAGCAACACATCAGGTCAAATTGGTACTGTGCCAGCTAGCCAAACAGGCGCATCACTACGTCGACATGCCATTGCCACTGCAATTGGCTCAGTGTTAGGATTAACAGCGATGACTGCTCAGGCAGATGTGTGCTTAACGCAATTCAATGGACCAGGTGGAAATATCGCTTCACAAAATACATCTATAGCTTGCGGATTTGAAAACCAAGCGCAAAATGAATCCAGCTCAGCAGTAGGTTTTCGAAATCAAGCTTTGAATACTAATTCAACAGCAATAGGTTACGTCAATACCGCTTCAGATTTTTCTAGCTCAGCAGTAGGTTCTCAAAATAGAGCTTTGAATACTAATTCAACAGCAATAGGTTATGTCAATACCGCTTCAGGTTCTTCTAGTTCAGCGATTGGCCATAAAAATGAAGCGTCAAGTCTATATAGCTCAGCGGTAGGCAACACTAATATTGCCTCGGGTGAAGGCAGCTCTTCGATAGGTTCTGGTAATAGTGCTTTAGGTAATGCCAGTTCTGCTATAGGATCGCAAAATAGGGCTGATAAGCTAGGAAGTTCCGCATTAGGCATACTGAACCAAGTAGATAATACTTATAGTACGGCGGTAGGGTCTAGCAATATAGTAGATGGGCAAATGGCTTTGGGAGCAGGGCATAGGAACGTAGCTTCTGGTCGTTTTAGCTCAGCAGTAGGTTATATTAATACCTCTGCAGGGGATTATAGCTTGGCAATAGGTAGCGACAACTCAACCGCCAACGAACGTAGTACAGCGGTAGGTAGTCTAAACACAGCCTCAAAGCTGTATAGTTCAGCGGTGGGCTATAGCAATGAGGCAACTGGTGACCGTAGCTCAGCACTAGGTAGCGATAATACTGCTTCGGGTGATGACAGCTCAGCAGTGGGTCGTAGCAACATAGCCTCAGGAAGTTTCAGCTCAGCGTTGGGTTATGGCAACGAAGCCTTAGGAGGTTTCAGCTCGGCAGTGGGTTTTAACAATGAATCCTCAGGTAATGGTAGCTCAGCGATGGGTAGTGGTAATACAGCCTTAGGACTTACCAGTTCAGCGATAGGTAATTTTAACAGAGCCTCAGGAGTTACCAGCTCAGCAGTGGGTTTTGCAAATGAAGCCTCAGGTATTGATAGTTCAGCGATGGGTAGCCGTAACACAGCCTCAGGTTTTAATAGCTCAGCGATGGGTATTCGTAACACAGCTTCAGAATCAGGCGCGACTGCCGTTGGTAGTGGCAGTACTTCTACACAAGTTCCAGTAGTAGATGCAGTGGTGCAAGCTGATTTTACCGCTGCGACCACGCCTATACAGACAGACGCTTACAATCGACGCTTTAAAGACGATGGAAATGGCGGTCAGATCTTTGAGTTTGCAGTGAGTAACTATGAAGCTCTAGGCACAGGCGCGACCGCGAGCGGCATCCGCGCGACCGCTATCGGTAACTCATCAGTTGCAAGCGGTCGTGACAGCCTAGCGATGGGTACAGGGTCAACGGCTGATATTCGTAACAGCATTGCTCTAGGCGCACAGAGCACCACAACAGTTGATGCAGGCGTAGCAGGCTTTGGTGCGGACACCAGAACCACACCAGTATGGCAATCAACGCTAGCGGCAGTGAGTGTGGGTGATACCTCTGATGCTGATCCTGCCAACTGGCAGACCCGTCAAATTACAGGCGTAGCGGCCGGTACATCTGATACTGATGCAGTTAATATTGCTCAATTAAAAAGATTAGAAACAACAGGTATTTCTTATTTCAGTAATGTAGCAACCGCTTTAGGTGGGGGCGCGCAAGTGAACAGTACTGGTGTATTTCAAGCCCCCACATATAGAATAAGCAATGCAGACTACAACAATGTAGGTGCAGCGCTCACCGCAGTTGACGGAAAGTTAACGGATTTACAAACACAGATAAATACGATTGAGCTAACACCTGGACCTAAAGGTGATAAAGGAGAGGTTGGTCCGCAGGGTCCAGCAGGATCTGATGGTATCAATGGAACAAATGGTATTGACGGTCAGAATGGTACGGATGGCATTAACGGCCAAGATGGTGCTGTCGGTGCTCAAGGCCCAGCAGGTCAGAACGGAATAGATGGTTTAAACGGTGCTGATGGTACAAATGGTAAAGACGGCATTGATGGTGCTCA